>NZ_JBEXHQ010000054.1:0-50889 GCF_040607915.1 Micromonospora sp. NPDC005215
TATGAATATGACTCAGAGGTATACCGCTCACTACCGCATCCGCCCCCGTGGAGGTGACCGACAGTCACCGCCCGCCGCCGGCTGCGTCCACAGCCTGAGCCAGGCCCAGGTGTCCCTGGGCAGCACAGTGAGGACTTACTCGTCTAGCCGGCGGGAGGTCGCCAGTCGGCGTACCGGGCCATGCGCGGGCGCCGCTTGTCGTCGTACGCCGCCAGGGCGGCCGGCACCCCGCCGGGCGCGGCCCCACCCCGGCGCACGGCCGGGCCGAGGCCGAGGGCGTCCAGCCCGCGCAGTGCGTTGGCCATCAGGGTCAGGCCGGCGCCGACCTCGCGCGGTTCGGTGGCACGTTCCAGCACTGCGGACCACCGGAAGGAGGGAGTGCCGTGACGGCCCGCACGAACCGGATCGCGCTGCTGACCGACGCGGCCATCGAGTTGATCGCCGAGGGCGGCATGCGAGCGCTTACCCACCGGGCGGTCGACGGCCGGGCCGCGGTGCCGCCCGGCACCACCTCCGCGTACCTGCGCACCCGACAGGCGCTGATCGAGGCCGTGGTGGGACGGCTCGCCGAACGGGACCGAGCCGACCTGGCGCAACACGACCTGCCGACCGGCCCGCGGCCCCCGACAGCCGCCCCCCGGCTCGACGGAAACGACCTCGCCGCCGGCGTCGCCGAGGTGCTCGACCGCTGGTTGAGCACCGGGCGCAGTCGGACCCTGGCCCGATACGCCTGCCTGCTGGAGGCGGTGCACCGGCCCGAGCTGCGCGGAATCCTGCAACACGGCACCGGCCTGCGGGCGCAGGCCCGGGACCTGCTGACCCGGGCCGGGGCCGCCGACCCCGATCGGCAGGGCGACCAGTTCGTCGCGTTCGTGGACGGGCTGCTCTTCGACCGGTTGGTCGGCGCGGGCGTGCTCAGCGCCCCGCAGCCCGGCAGCGCGGCCAGCCGTGCCGACCTGAGCGCCGCGGTCCGTACGCTGCTGCGTGCCCTCGCCGGGAAGTGACCCGCCGTCCCGGTCGGCGATAGCGCCCCGGCGGGTGAGAAGGAGGGTGGCGATGGTGCGGTTCAGTGGGCTGCGGACGGCCGGTGGGCGGCTGCGGCACGGTTGGCGGCCGGTGCTGGAGGCGACCGTCGCGGCGACCGTGGCGTGGCTGCTGGCCACCCGGTTGCTCGGGCACCCGCAGCCCTTCTTCGCGCCGGCCGCGGCGCTGATCGTTCTCGGTCAGGCCCGCGGTCAACGTATCCGCCGGGCCGTCGAGGTCGTGCTCGGGGTCGCCGCCGGGGTGCTCGTCGCGGACCTGGTGGTGCAGGCACTCGGCCCGGGCAGCACCTGGACGGTCGGCACCGTCATCCTGCTCACCGTCCTCCTCGCGGTGGCCTTCGGCGCCACCGGCGTGACGCTGGTGCAGGCCGCGGTCTCCGCCCTCTACCTGGTGGTGGTCGCACCGCCGGACGGGTCGTTGGTGCCGTTCCGCTTCGTCGACGCGCTGATCGGCGGCGCGGTCGCGCTCGCGACCAGCCTGCTCGTCGACGCCCGGCACCCCCTCGCGCCGCTGGTCGCCGAGGTGCGGCGGACCTTCGACGAACTCGCCGGGCTGCTGGGCGAGATCGCCGACGCGCTGGACCACGGCGACGAGGCCGCCGCCTTCGCGGCGCTGACGCAGGCCCGGGGGATGGACGCCCGGGTGGACGGGCTGCGGGACGGGGTGCTGGCCGCCGGTGAGGCACTGCGGCTCAACGTACGTCGACGCCGGCACATCGGTCGGCTGAGGTCGGTGGACGAGTCGATCCGGCAGATCGACTACGCGGTGCGCAACGTCCGGGTGCTGGCCCGCGCCGGCGTGACGCTCAGCCGGCTGCACACCCCGGCGCCGCCCGAGCTGGGTGCCGCCCTGCGGTCGCTGGCCGAGGCCGTCCGCCAGGCCGGTGCCGCCCTCGCCGCCGACCTCGACGGCCAGGACGAGCCCGCCGATCGGCACGGCACCCGGGCCGACGAGGCGGCGTTGGCCGCCGTGCACACCGCCGGGCAGCTGTTCGGCGCCACGCCGACCCTCCCCCTAGCCATGATCATCGGTCAGGTTCGGGCCACGGCCATCGACCTGTTGCGGGGCGTCAACCCGGAGGACGACGCCGCCGTCCTCGCCCGCGTCGACGAAGCCCTCGGCCTCCCCGCCGTCTGACGTCTCCACCAGCGTGCCCGCGGCGCGGGGTGTGCTGGTGAGCCAGGTGGTGGCGGAGTCGCGGATCGAGGCGGGGATCTCGTGGCCGCCGGGAAACTCCTCGTAGGCGACGTCGTAGCCGAGGCCGTGCAGGTGGGGAACGAGGCGGCGGCTGCACACGTCGATGGGCAGCACCCGGTCGTCGACACCGTGCGACACGAAGATCCGTGGTCGGCCGTGGGTGGTCGGTGGCGCGGCGAAACCGGGGGAGAAGGCCAGCACCCGGTCGACCAGATCCCCGTTGGCCAGGCCGAGCGAGAGCGCGTACGAGGCGCCGTCGGAGAAACCACCGAACGTCACGTCCCGCACCGGGTAGCCATCGAATACGGTCGCCAACAGTCCGTCGATACGCCGGACGTCCGCCCCGAAACCGCCGGCGATCAGGTCCCAACTGGCCGCCGACGACTCCGGGGCGACAAGCAGCAGGTGCTGCGCGTCCGCCACCGGCGACAGCAGGTCCAGCCCCTGTCGCGCGGAGCCGCCCGCGCCGTGCAGGAGCAGCACCAGCCGGTACGCCGAACCGTCGGGTGCCGGATCCGGGACGTACGCCAGCGCCAGCCGTTCCCCGTCGGGGCCGGTCAACCGCAGCAGCCCGGTGGGCCCCGGCGTCACCGGCGGGTGGGGGCGCGCGGTCAGCCGCCCGTGCCGGGGATCCGGGTACGGCGGCGCGGGGTCGGACACGGCCTGCGCTCCTCGCGGTCGACGCAACGTCCGACGCGGTTACCCGGGCGGCCGGGGCTTAACCGTCGGCGTCGGGCGGGAGGCGCAGCGACCCGCTGACGGTCGGGGCTCAGGCGCTGGACCGGGCCACCAGGGTGGACGGGAAGAGGGTCACCCGAGCGGCCGGACGCCCGTCCAGCAGGGCGGTGGCCGCGGCCACGGCGATCCGCCCGACCGGGTGGCTCGCCGTGGTCAGCGCCGGGGCGGTCATCCCGGCCAGCGGGATGTCGTCGAAGCCGGCCACCGCGACGTCGCTGGGCACCTGTACACCGGCGTCGCGCAGCCCCGCGATCACTCCGAGCGCGGTGTCGTCGCTGATCGCGTAGATCGCGTCGACGTCCGCCCAGCGGCGCAGTGCCTCGCCGGCCGCCACCCGGCCGCGCGCCGCAGTGAAGTCCCCGGTGATCTCCCACTCCGGCAGGCCGGCCTGGCGCATCAGCCGGCGGTACGTCTGCACGGGGCGTTGCGCGCAGGGCAGCCACCGGGGGCCGGTCACCATGGCGATCCGGCGGCGACCCGCGGCGTACAGGTGGCGCAGCACCGCGTCCGAGCCGGCGGCGTTGTCGACGTCGAACGACGGCACGGTCGCCGAGCCGACTCCGATCGAGACCACCCGGCCGCGCAGCGACCCGGGAACCACCGCCAGCAGGTCCTCGGTGGTGTTGACCAGGATCACCCCGCACACGGTGCGGTCCCACTCGAGCTGGTGCAGGCCGCGGGGGTCGCCGAGCGGCAGCCAGTGCAGCGCCACCCCGACACCGGCGGGTGTGCACACCCGGGCGGCCGAGCCGACCACCTGGTGGACGTACGGGTCGTCCAGCACCGCCGCGCTGGCCCCCTGCGCGGCCACGACCAGTCGTAAGCCGCCGCCGCCGCGCACCAGCGCCCGGGCGGCCGGATTCGGCACGTAACCGAGCTGGTCGACGGCTGCCGTGACCTGTTCCCGAGCTGCCGGCGAGGCGAACCCCGTGCCGGCGATCACCCGCGACGCGGTGGACCGCGACACCCCGGCCATCCGGGCGACGTCCTCGAGAGTGGCCGGTCGCTGTGCCGCTGCCGTCATCATCGCCTCCCCGCGGCAGCCCGTCCGGTCGGACAAACGCCTGTTCACATCATGCCCCGGCCGGTCCAACGGCGGTAAGGGGCGGTTGCCGGTTGTGGTGGTAGCGCTCTCAGGTGTGCGATCGTGCCAGGAGATCACCCCGAGAAAGAGGACCTGACCCCGTGAGCGCCCCCACCAGCAGACCCGTAGCCCCGGACACCGCACCGCCCTCGCGGGCGGTGCTGATCGCCCGCAACGGCGTCGCTGTCACCTTCACCCTCAACGGGCTGGCCGTCGGCAGCTGGTTCTCCCGCGTGCCGGCGGTCCGCGAGGCGTTGGACCTCTCCGCCGGCCGCCTCGGCCTGCTGCTGCTGGCGATGAGCGTCGGCGCGCTGCTCGCCATGCCCACCTCCGGCCTGCTCGCCCAGCGACTCGGCGCGGCCCGCACCGTGACCCTGGCCACCGTGCTGGTCGCGCTCGGCCTGACCGTGGCGGGGCTCGGCGCCACGATGACCGGGTCGTTCGCCGTCGTGGCCCTGGGGTTGGTCGCCTTCGGCTACGGCTCCGGTGCCTGCGACGTGGCGATGAACGTCGAGGGCGCGGCGGTGGAGCGGCGCCTGGGTCGGACGATCATGCCCCGTTTCCACGCGGGGTGGAGCCTCGGTTCGGTGGCCGGAGCGGCACTCGGCGCCGGCGCGGCCCGGTTCGACGTGGCGGTCGGCGCGCACCTCGTCGCGGTGGCGGTGGTCGTGTTGACCGGCACCGTGCTCGCCTCCCGGACGTTCCTGCCCGTCGCCAGCGATCACACCGGCGACCCGGCGGACGCCACCCCGGCGGGCCGCCGCCGTGCGCAGCTCGCCGCCTGGCGGGAGCCACGCACCCTGCTGATCGGGCTGTTCGTGCTGGTGGCGGCGTTCACCGAGGGTGCCGCCAACGACTGGCTGGCCGTCGCGTTCATCGACGGACGGGACCTGAGCGAGGCAGCCGGCGCGGCGGTCTTCGGCGTCTTCGTCGTGGGCATGACCGCCGGGCGCACCGCGGGCACCGTCGCGCTGGACCGGTGGGGTCGGGTGCCGGTGCTCACCGGCACCATCGGGCTCGCCGTGGTCGGCGCCGGCCTGGCCGTGCTGGCCGGTTCGGGGCCGCTGGCCATCGTCGGCGTCGCGCTGTGGGGCCTCGGCGCGTCGCTGGGCTTCCCGGTCGGGATGAGCGCTGCCGCCGACGAGGAGGCCCACGCGCCGGTACGGGTGAGCGTGGTCGCGGTGATCGGCTACACCGCGTTCCTGGGTGGGCCGCCGCTGCTGGGGCTGCTCGGTGACGAGGTCGGCACGCTGCGCGCGCTGCTGGTGGTGCCGCTGCTGCTGCTGCCGACCCTGCTGCTGGTGCGGGTGCTGCGCCCGCCGCACACCGCCGAGCCGGCTCCGGCAGCACACAAAAACTAACCCACTCCGCCGCCGAGCGGTATCGGGTGCGCGGCGGACTGCGCCGCGTACCCGCGCTGGTTAGGGTCGCCCGATGCCAACCGACGAGATCACCGCCGCCGCGGCGGGCACCTGGACCCTGGGCGACCGCACCGTACGCCGGATGGGCTTCGGCTCCATGCGGATCACCGCGAACCCGGACCGGGACCGGGCGGTCGCCCTGCTGCGCCGCGCCGTGGAACTGGGTGTCAACCACATCGACACCGCCGCGTTCTACGTCTCGCCCGGCGGGGCCCTCCGGGTCGGCACCGGCCCGGCCCGCTATGCCACCGAGCTGATCCGCGCGGCGCTCGCCCCGTACCCGGACGACCTGGTGATCGCGACCAAGGTCGGCTTCGGGTACGACCCGGAGGCGGGCTTCACCGAGGCGCTCACCCCGGCGCAGTTGCGCGCCCAGGTGGAGGAGAACCTGCGTCGGCTCGGCCGCGACCAGCTCGACGTGGTGAACCTGCGCCTCGGCCGGGGGCCGGGCGCGGTGCCGCTTGTCGATCGGTTCGGCGCCCTCGCCGAGTTGCGCGCCGCCGGGCTGATCCGGCACCTCGGGCTCTCCAACGTCCGGCCCGAGCAGGTGGACGAGGTGGCCGACATCGCGCCGGTGGTCTGCGTGCAGAACAACTACGGGGTGGACGCCTACCGGGAGCAGGACGAGTTCGTCCGGACCTGCGGCGAGCGGCGGATCGCCTACGTGCCGTTCTTCGCGTTGGCCGGCACCGGGCGGGAGGCGGGCGCGGGCGCCACGCAGAGCGAGGCCGTCGTGGCCGTCGCGCGCGCCCACGGCGTCACACCGCAGCAGGTACGCCTGGCCTGGACGCTGCACCGGGGCCCCCACGTGCTCGCCATCCCCGGCACCGCGGACCCCGACCACCTGGCGCAGAACGTGGCCGCCGGAGCCCTACGCCTGACGCCGCAGGACCTGACCCGGCTGCCGTGATCGGCCACCTCGGCACCGCTCAGGCCCGCACGACGTGCACCACGATCTCCTGACCGTCGCCCACGGTGCCGGAGAAACCCTCCGACAACGCGTCCACCACCGTTAACGTGAGCGCCAGGGTTTCGTGCGCGATGAGCATCCGATGCGCGGAGATCGCCGCCGCGACCGCCGCGGGCGCGGCGATCGACACCGTGATCCGGTCGGAGACCTCGAAGTCAGCGTCGCGGCGGGCCTGCTGGACGATGCGTACGACGTCGCGTGCGACGCCCTCGGCGGCCAGTTCGGGGGTGATCTCGGTGTCCACCGCGATCGTCACCCCGCGCTGGGACTCCACGACCCAGCCGGTCCGCGGCACCTCCGTGATCAGGATGTCGTCCAGGCCCACCTCGACCTGCGCCCCGTCGACAGTCAGCGGGAACGCCCCGTTCGCCCGGACACCGTCGACCAACTCCCGCGCGGCCACGGCGGCGATGGCCTTCGCGACGTGCTGCGTACGGTTGCCGAACCGGCGGCCCAGGGTCCGGAAGTTCGCCTTGACCCGCACGTCGATGACCCCGCTCTGCGCATCGAGCGGCTGGAGGTCCTTGACGTTCAACTCGTCGGCGATGTCGTCGAGCAACGCCGACGGGAGCACGGTGCCGGCCGGTAGCCCCACCAGCGCCCGGCTCAACGGCTGACGGATCCGCAGGCTGCTCGTCTTACGCGCCGACCGGCCGGCCTCGGCCAACGCCCGCGCCGTGGCCACCTGGGCCGACAACTCGGCGTTGATCACTGTGGTGTCGGGCGTGGGCCAGGTCGCCAGGTGCACCGACTCCGGGGCCGACCCGGCGCCACGCCGGATGACCTGCTGCCACACCTCCTCCGTCAGGAAGGGGATGAACGGCGCGAGCAGCCGGGTGAGGATGTCGAGGCACTCGTACAGGGTGGTGAGGGCGTCGGGGTCGCCCTCCCAGAAACGCTGCCGCGAGCGCCGCACGTACCAGTTCGACAGGTCGTCGATGAAGTCGGCGAGCAGCCGGCCGGCGCGGGCCGTGTCGTAGTTCTGCAAGCGTTCGTCCACGGCGGCGGCGAGGGCATGGACCTCGCCGACGATCCACCGGTCCAGCACCGGTCGTTTGGCGACCGGCTGCGCCAGCTGCGGCGCCCACGTCGAGTTCGCCGCGTAGAGCGAGAAGAACGCCGCGGTGTTCCAGTAGGTCATCAACACCTTGCGGACGATCTCGTCGAGGGGACCGGGCCCGATCCGGCGCGGCGACCACGGTGAGCCGGAGCAGGCCATGAACCAGCGCACCGCGTCGGCGCCGTGCGTGTCCATCAACGGGATCGGCAGCAGGATGTTGCCCAGGTGTTTGCTCATCTTGCGGCCGTCCTCGGCCAGGATGTGCCCGAGGCAGACGACGTTCTCGTACGGGGACCGGTCGAAGACCAGGGTGCCCACCGCCATCAGCGTGTAGAACCACCCCCGCGTCTGATCGATCGCCTCGCAGATGTACTGGGCCGGGTAGGTGCGCTCGAAGATCTCCTTGCTGCCCGGCACGTGGGGGTAGCCCAACGACGCGAACGGCATCGCTCCGGAGTCGTACCAGGCGTCGATCACCTCGGGTACCCGGGTGGCGATCCGGCCGCAGTCCGGGCAGGCGAAGGTGATCTCGTCGACGTACGGGCGGTGCGGGTCCAGCTCGGACAGATCGGCGCCGGCCAGCTCTCCGAGCTCCGTACGGGAGCCGACAGCTGTCACGTGGTTGTCCGGGCAGCGCCACAGCGGCAGCGGGGTGCCCCAGTACCGGGAGCGGGACACCGCCCAGTCGATGTTGTTCTTCAGCCAGTCGCCGTACCGGCCGTGTTTGATGTGCTCCGGGAACCAGTTCGTGTTCTCGTTCTCCCGGGTCAGCTCGTCGCGTACCTCGGTGGTCCGGATGTACCAGGACGGCTGCGCGTAGTACATCAGCGGGGTGTGGCACCGCCAGCAGTGCGGGTAGGGGTGCTCGAACGGCTCGTGCCGGAACAACCGACCGGACGTCCTGAGGCGGTCGATGAGCAACCCGTCGGCGTCCTTGAAGAACACCCCTCCGACCAGGTCGATGTCGTCGTTGAACCGCCCGTTCGGGGCCACCGGGTTCACCAGCGGCAACCCGTAGGCGCGGCAGACGGCGAGGTCGTCCGCGCCGAAGGCCGGCGCCTGGTGCACCAGGCCGGTGCCGTCCTCGGTCGTGACGTAGTCCGCGAGGACCACCCGATGCGCGTCCGGGATGTCCACCAGGTCGAACGGCCGCTCGTACCGCAACCCCTCCAGGGCCGACCCCGGTACGGTCGCCAGGATCTCCGCCTCGTCACCGAGCACCCGCCGGGTCAGCGGTTCGGCGACGACGAACGTGCCCTGCCCGGTGCGGGCGAGGGTGTACGTCACAGTGGGATGGACGGCGACGGCGGTGTTGGACACCAGGGTCCACGGGGTGGTGGTCCAGATCAGCAGCTCGACGCCGTGGTGTCCGGCCACCGCCCCGGGCACCGGAAACCGCACGTACACGGACGGGTCGGTGACGGTCTCGTACCCCTGCGCCACCTCGTGGTCGGACAGGGTCGTGCCGTCGCGGGTGCAGTACGGCGCGACCCGGAAGTCCTCCACCAGGCGTCCGCCGTCGTGGATCTGCTTCAGTGACCACCAGACACTGTCCACGTACTCCGGTGACATCGTCTGGTACGGGTGCTCCAGGTCGATCCAGTAACCCATCCGCTGGCTGAGCTGGACGAACTCGTCCACGTGCCGCAGCACGGAGGTGCGGCACAGGGCGTTGAACTCGGCGATGCCCATCTTCTCGATGTCGGGCTTGCCGCTGAGCCCCAGTTCCTTCTCGACCGCGAGCTCAACAGGCAGGCCGTGGCAGTCCCAGCCGGCACGGCGGGGCACCGAGAAGCCCCGCATCGTCCGGTACCGGGGAAAGAGGTCCTTGAAGACCCGCGCCTCGATGTGGTGGGTGCCCGGCGTGCCGTTGGCGGTCGGCGGCCCCTCGTAGAACACCCACGGCGGACCGTCGGCCGTCCGTTCCAGGCTCCGGTCGAACACGTTGTTGGTCTGCCACCACTCGATGACCGCACGGTCCATCCCACCAAGGTCGATCTTGGTGGGCAGTGGCACGAATGGCGACTTCGACGAACCGTCCGGCACCGAGGTTCTCCCTACACTCCACATCCGCTCACGCGGGCATCGGACTACTGCCCACGCGGGGACGAAGTGTCAGGCGTATGGCCAGGACTCCGCGGTACCACCCCGCTTGCGCCCCGGCAGTGCGGGCGCCGCTCCATTTCGCGACGTGACGTGCCGCTACGTCCGGTTCTACTGGGGCAGTCGAACTGCCCGTTCTTCCGGAGGCTCCCCGGTGATGGCCGGATCGGTGCCGATGCCGTGCAGCATAGCTGTCCGTGCGCGGAGCCGGTGGCCGGAGTGCTAGGCGCGCAGCCAGACGCGCAGCGGGCCGGTGGTGGTGAATCCGGCGGCGAGGGCCGCCGCCAGGTCCGGGGTGGTTTCGTAGCCGACAAGCGGCGCGTCGGGCGCGGTGGCGCACACCGCGCGCCAGATGTCGCGGGAGTCGTCGGTGCGGCTGAACAGGTTGGAGACGCCGTACGGGCCGTCGCCGCTGAGCACCGCTCCGCCGGTGAGCACACCCCGGTCGTCGTGGCGGGCGAGCACCCGTACCCGGGGGTCGGCCAGGAGCGCGGGGCGGAACAGCTCCCCACCGCCGTGGGCCGCCGCCCAGGCCGCCAGGTCGTCGGGGGTGGCGACCGGGGTGAGGGGTTCGCCGGCCGGTGGCGACGCCGGTTGCCGGTGGATCCACTGCGCGTCGAAGAGCACCCGGAACCCGTACCCGGACAGGTCGAGGTCGGCGAAGCTGTCCTTCACCGACGCGCCGGGTCCGGCGTCGATCCGGGCCAGCAGGGCCACGGCGTCGACGCCCGGCCGCAGGGTGACCGCGTCCGGATACCACGGAGGCGAGCGGTGGGGGACCGACCAGGCGTCGGCACCGGTACGGCCGGCCAGCCCGTGGCTGCCGCAGACGATGTCGCACCATTCGGCGTTGTTGCGGGCCGCCGTCCGCACGTCCTCCCACACGTCGGGCAGCCTAGCCAGGGTCAGCGGAGTCGAGTGAGCAGGATCCGGCCGCCCTCGTAGACGCCGCCGTCGATGGCGATGACTCTGTCGTCGGCGTACACCAGCGCGACTGTGACATCCTGCGGCGCCACGCCGAAGTGCTTGGTGAGGGTGCTGTGGCCGTGGACGAGTACGTTGCCCCCGAGCGTGCGCAGCATCATCGACACCCGGTCGTCGGGGTTCGCCAGCACGGCATCGCGAAAGGCACCCCGATCGCTCATCCGGCCACAGAAGTCCAGCCACGCCGCGGGGTCGCTGGAGCCGAGAGCCAGTGTGACCGCCGTGTTCACTGTGGCCACACTGGATCCCACGAACCGGGCCCAGCCACCTCGAAACCCGCCGGGCTCGTCCCACCCGGCACCGCCTGAACCCAATCGGGGGCTGGCTGCAGCATCGGATCCGCGAACACTGTCGCGCGGACCGCTCGCACCGCGAACGACCACGCGCTCAACTCTGCGGCCAGGTCGTCTGGCAACTCACCGAGGACCCGCTGCGCCCCACTCCGCCCGCTCCGGGTGATGCTCGGTGCCGACCAGCACATGCCACGCCCAGGCCAACTCCACAATTGGCGACACCGCGAACGTCACCGCCGCGGCCCGATCTGCGGAAAGCTGAAAGGTGATCGGCACGACCACACCATAGGCGGCGGTGGTGGCGAGGGCGGGCCAGGACGCAGCCGACCCCGCGTTGCTCGAGGTCATCGCGTAGACCGGGGTACCTCAGGGGGCGTAGACCAGGTCCACCGTGTCGGTGTGCCCGGACCAGCGCAGGTCGAGATGCCAGCACCCGGCCTGGGGCATGTCGATGATCGACGGACCCGGACCGCCGGCGACCTCCCGGGTCACCCGCGTGTCGGTGCCGTCCAGCGTCGCGGTGATCACCAGGGTCGCCGGTGCCGTCGGGTCGGGCGAGGTCGTGGCGGCGCGGGCCACCCATAGGATCTTGTTGTTGGAGCCGTCCTCGCGGACCTGCCGCAGCGGATGGGCGAACAGCACTGCCACGATGCCCCCCTGCGCGCCGAAGACGTGCGGAACCCGCGCGTCCCCGCTGAATCCGGCGTCCGCCCAGTCGGGCAGCGACGTCGTCTCGACCCGTGAGTCGCAGCCCGTCGCGGCGCTCGCCGTGGTGGCGGTGGTGGCGGGCGGCGGAGCCGACCCGCCGCTGGTCGCGGTCGTGCATCCCGCCAGCAGAACCACCGATGCTGCCAGCAGCAACCTGCCCGATGAACCCATCTCGACCCCTCCGGTACGCGTCGGCGACTCGTCGTACTCAGGACACCGGCCGCGCCCGTCAGGTTCCTACTGCAGTGAGCGGGCGATCTCGATCGCCTCGGCCCTGGTGACGGCGCCCTCAAGCCGGTAGCTCACGTCGGCGTCCTGCCAGATCAGGGTCGAGGCGGCAAGTCGGGCGCTCTCCTTGTGGACCTCTCCCGACCGGTCCACATACGACAGCACGTGCGGGCGGTCGACCCACACCGCGAAGTCGCCGTTGACCTGGACCCAGTCCACTCCCGGCGGCGTGACCTCCTTGTGGAAGGACAGGTTGAGGCGACCGTCGAACGCGTCGACGCGCAGCGCGCCGCCGTCGTAGAGCAGGGTCGCGACCCGGTAGATGCCCGTGGGATCGGGGTCGGCGACCAGCACCCGCTCGGGTGGACCCAGCTTCGCCGGTAGGCGGATCGGGAACCGCACCGCCCGTTGTGCCTCTTCCAGACCGGCGGCCCGCTGCGCGGGCAATGGCGACGCGACGCCACTGGGCACCGTCGGCGCGGGCGATACGGCGATGCTGACGCCGGCAAAGCGCAGCAGCCCGGTAACCGCGTCGGCGACGGCGGCACGGGTCGGCGGCAACACCGCCACGAGCAGGGCGACGAGCGCCGCCGCGGCGAGCGGACGCCACCGCCGCACCGGGCGGTGTAGCCGTCCGCGGACCTGGGCGCGCACGTCGGGCGGCTCGGGCGTCTCCAGCCAGGCGGACAGGTCGCGCAGTTCCCGTTCGAGGTCACCCATGCCGGACCTCCTCCCGGTCGAGCAGGCCGCGAAGCTTCGCCAGCGCCCGGGACGTGCGCGACTTCACCGTTCCCCGGGGCCAGCCCAGTGCCGCCACCGTCTCCTCCTCGCTGAGATCGAGGAAGAACCGGCAGACGATCACCTCGCGGTCCCGCACCGGGAGTTGCCGCAGGGCCCGCACCAGCGCGGCGCGGCGCTCCCCGGCGAGGACCGCACCCACCGCCGCGTCCTCGGCGATCTCCGACGTCGGGTTCGCCGCCGCGGCGCGCAGGACGAGCCCGTCGCGCCGGCCGCGGGACCGGTGCAGGTTGCGGGTCTCGTTGGCGACGATCGCGAGCAACCATGATCGAAAGGACGAATCACCCCGATAACGGGACAACTTGCGGTACGCCTTCACGAACGCCTCCTGGATGACGTCCTCGGAGTCCGAGCCCGCGCCGAGCAGCACCGCCGTCCGGTACGCGGACGCGGTGTGCCGAGCGACCAGGAGGTCGTACGCCTCCAGGTCGCCGGAGCGGGCGCGGGTGACGAGCACGTCGTCGTCCAGGGAAACCTCCGTTCGGGTCACACTCATGACACCGCCCACGCTTGGCGGGTTCCAGCCCTCGTCGGGTCAGCTTCCTCCCACCCGGCGTGCAGCGTATTGCCAGGATTCGGTGCTGCACTGGAGGGGCGTCGAGGGAAGGAGTGGGGCATGAGCTGGTTCAGTCGCCGGTCCCGGGGTGCCGAGGCGACCCCGACGAAGCTGGATCGGGAGGCGACCCGGGACGACCTCGCCGCGCTGGAGGCGTTCGTCCTGAGCCGGCGCGGGGTGGAGTTCTACCTGGAGCCGGAGACCACCGCGACGGACACCACCGTGGTGGCGATCGCCCACGACGGGGAGTGGATCCGTCGCCGTACCGGCACGCCCCGCGCGGCGGGGTCCATCGCCCGCAAGCACGCGGTGCCGCTGTACGAGGCGGGCCGCACCGGCTACCCGGAACGGATGCGGGTGTGGAACCGGGCGCACCCGGAACGGCACGCCCGCTGAGGCTCGTCTGCTCAGGCGTTCTCGACGGCCGAGCGGGCCTGCTGAACTTTGCGCCTGCCGGACCCGGCCTGTCCCTGCGGGTCAGGTTGCTGCGCGTGCGAGTGCTCGCTGAACGAGCGTGAGGATGGGCGGAAGGAGCAGGTCGTTGCCGGCGACGGTAGCGACAGCATCCACACTGTGGCGCGTGCCGTC
Organism: Micromonospora sp. NPDC005215; assembly: GCF_040607915.1. NCBI lineage: Bacteria > Bacillati > Actinomycetota > Actinomycetes > Micromonosporales > Micromonosporaceae > Micromonospora > Micromonospora sp. NPDC005215. Next base: position 13,773 of record NZ_JBEXHQ010000054.1, read on the forward strand.
GATGTCGACCACCAGCGCGCCAGCCTCTCGGGCGATCACGACGCCCGCGACAGTGTCCCAGGGCTTGTTGTTGAGCATGATGAACGCGTCAATCCTGCCGTGGGCCAACCAGGCGAGGTCGATCGCGGCGGAACCATGCATGCGTATCCGTTGGACGTGCTGGGCGAGCTGCTCAGTGACGGCAAGTCGTTCGGTGTTCTTCCGGCTGGCCTCGGTCCCGACCGCGTAGTCGCCGATGGCGACGACGGCGTCCTTGAGGTCGGTGACCCCGCTGGCGTGGATGCGTCGGTTGTTGGCGTAGGCACCGTGTCCCGTGGCGGCGTGGTATCGGGTGCCGAGGAACGGGAGGTCGATGACGCCGAGGACGGAATGGGTCCTGTGGATGAGGCCGAGGGAGATCGCGCACAGGGGTGAGCCGTGGATGAAGTTGACGGTGCCGTCGACCGGATCGAGTGCCCAGGTGAGTGTGCTGGCGTCGCCGCTACTGCCGTACTCCTCGCCGAGGAACCCGATGTGGGGCGCCTTGGCGGCCAGATGCTCGCGGACCGCTCGCTCGATGGCGTAGTCCAACTCGGAGGCCATGTCGCGGTCACCCTTGAAGGTCAGCGCACCGGGCTGGAGCGTCCGCATCAGGTCGCGCGCCAGGTCCACGGCCTCCTGTGCGAGGGGAAGAAGGCGGGCATAGTCGGTCATAGCTGGCGGCTGCGCTCCCACAGTGAGCTGAACATCCCGTCGAATATTGGGTAGAGGCCGGAGGGGGCAGCGTTGCGCTCGATGACCATCGTCGGGCAGTCGACCCCTCGCATCTGCGGTAGATAGTGCTGAACAACGCAGAGCCGGTCGTCGACCAGAAGGATGTTGGCCCGGACGGATTCGTCGTACACCCGAACGGCGAGGCGGTCACGCGCTTCCGCCGGGAGCCGGTTGCTGATTCGGCAAGCCAGGTTCTGGATGTTGAGTTCGGTGAGTGCGCTGAGATGTCCCTCTGGATAGTCGTCTTCGCGCTCCAGCTGCCGTATCGTCGCGCCGTCCGGATCAAGGAACAGGCAGCGGAGGCGACCGCCGGCGGCGAGGAGCTTCAGGAGGTGATTGTCGGCGTATTGCTGACAGATGAGGTTGAGTGACAAGCCCGCCGCGCGGATGTCCCTGGCCTGGTTGAAGAGGACATGCGGCGGCAACGCCGCGGTGAAGTCAGATCGGTTGGAATAGATCGCGGTGACGTCGCCCAGCCGGTCGCGATCAACCCTGCCGAGCTGGGGGTGCCTGAGGTCCTGTTCTGTTGAGGCCGAATGACGTTCGCCGAGGAGAAGCGTCATGCGTGCGTGGCTCGGCATGGACAGGCCGGCGCAGATGCGGGAGAGGACGTGGATGCTGCTGACCCGTCGGGCGCCGCTGGTGATCTCGCTGACCTGGGCCTGGCTGAGACCGGTGGCGATACCGAGATTGGTCTGGCTGGCGCGGGTGGCTCGTTGCACAAGCCGGAACACCTGAGCGATGTCCCGAGCGGTCAGGGCGTCGAGCATGTCGGAGGTCTCCCACAGCAGGTGCGGGATGGTGAACGGTGGGGCGGTTCGAATGCTCACGCCACGCGCCCTTCCCGCCTCTGGGGTGAGGGTCAGCTTATCCAGTGGGCAACCGGCGCGGCCCGGACGACATCCGGAGAGCGGGTAGAAAATATCCCCCGAGGAACCACCCGCCGTGATGGATGCCGGCGATTGCGGCGATCAGGCTCGGTACGTGAGACCTTCGTGCCGCCCGCACCTGCCGATGCGCCCAGCCTGGCTGTGCCGAAACTGCGCCGCCCCATGGCCGTGCTCCCGCGCGCAACTCGATCTCGTCGCCGAGTTCTACGGTCACTCCCTGGCCCTGGCGCTCTACCTGGCGTCCTGCATGAACGAGGCGATTCACGACCTGCTCAGCCTCGGCGGTCGCCCTGACCTTGCCAAGATGCACGCGCGCTTCCTCGGCTGGTTGTCGCTGACTCGTCGCCCTCGACGCGATGGAGCCGACTGATGCGCCTCGGCGGCGGGGCGTCGGTCGGGCGGCTTCGGCGCGCAGCAGTAGCACGGTCGTCTCGTGCCCGATGATCTCGACCCCGGGCCAGGCGCAGGCGCCCCAGACGTGGTCCCAGTGGTGGTGGGTGTAGACGAGCCAGCGCGGCTGCGGTAGCCCGGCGGCGGTCAGCGCGGCCTGGACCTCGCGGGCGTGCGCGGGGCTCTGCCCGGCGTCGATCATCACACTGCCGCGCTCGTCGGCCACGACGGCGACACCAGCCTGGACCGCCGCCGGGTCGGGATCGCCGGGAGAGAGTCAGACGCGGCCCGCCAGGTGGTGAAACTGCGGGGCGACCACCGTGATCGAACTCCGATATTGACCGCGGACACTGCCGGGGTGTCTGCCGATCCTAGGCGCGGGTGCCGCGTGTCACCGCCCCATCCGGCGATCGGCGCAGGCCAGAGTATGTGCGCCCAGCCTTTGCTCTGCTTACCTATGCGCACCGGGCACGGAGCGTCACTGGTGCACATAGGTAAGCAAAGCAAAGGGGGCGCGGCATTGATGTTGGGGGTATGCGAAGTGCGGGTTCGCGGTCACCGAAATCGGTCAAAGTCGATGGGTTGCGTTCGGCTGGCGGGGCCGGGCCTGCGTTGACCGGCGGCGCGGCGGTGTGGCAGCATTCGCGGCCTGACGGCAGTGAAGGAAGTCGGTGCGAATCCGACGCGGTCCCGCCACTGTCACCGGGGAGCGATCCCCCCTCGTGAGTCACGGCCGTGTGTCTGCGGCTGGAAGGCCGGGGGAGAGCGTCGATCCGGAAGCCAGGATACTTCGGCCGTCGGGATGTACCCCAGGGCGTGGACACCCGAGGAGGACCCGATGACGCACGGCGTCGCATGCACCGACGAACATCGCCATGACAGGTGTCGTGGGCGCCGCACCGCGCCCACGACCGGCCGCGCCCGCGTGCTCCGGGCCGGCCTCGTCGGCGTGCTCCAGGTCGACGCGGCCGGCCGCCGGTCCCGCTGAGCTGAGCGCCCGGCGCTGACCGGCCCGACGTCCGCGTCGGCGAGTCGGCCGCGCCGTCGTACCGGCTGACGCCGCACCCACCCGCTTCGTCCAGGTCGCCTCCGTGGCCGCCCGGGCGTCACTCTCCGGAGCCTGCCGTGCGCATCCTGCTGCTCTCCACCGCCGACACCGACCTGCTGGCCGCCCGCGCCAGCGGGGCCGACTACCGGCTCGCCAACCCCGCGCGGGTCGCCGCCGACGAGGTGCCCGCCCTGCTCGACGTGGTCGCCCTCGTCGTCGTACGCCTGCTCGGCGGTCGGCAGGCGTGGCCGGACGGCCTCGCTGCGGTGCTCGCCACCGGTGTGCCGACGGTCGTGCTCGGCGGCGAGGCGCTGCCCGACGCGGAGCTGATGGCGATCTCCACAGTGCCGTCCGGGGTCGTCACCCAGGCGCTGGCCTACCTGGTCGAGGGTGGGCCGGACAACCTCGGGCAGTTGGCCCGCTTCCTCTCCGACACGGTGCTGCTCACCGGCGAGGGGTTCGCCCCGCCCGCGCCCACCGCCGCGTACGGCGTGCACGGCCAGCACCCGACCGACCCGGAGCGGCCCACCGTGGGGATCGTCTTCTACCGGGCGCACGCCCTGGCCGGCAACACCGGCTTCGTCGACGTGTTGGCCGAGGCGGTGCGGGCGGCCGGCGGCAACCCGCTGCCGATCTTCTGCGGCTCGCTGCGGGGGCTGACCACTGGCGCGGGCCCGCTCGGGCTCTTCGCCCGCTGCGACGCGCTGCTGGTCACCGTGCTCGCGGCCGGCGGCGCGGTCGCCGCGGACGCCTCCGGGGGCGGCGACGAGGACGCCTGGGACGTCGGCGCCCTGGCCGCCCTGGACGTGCCGATCATCCAGGCGCTCTGCCTCACCAGCACCCGCGCGCAGTGGGCCGGCAGCGACGCCGGGCTGTCCCCGTTGGACGCGGCGATGCAGGTGGCCATCCCCGAGTTCGACGGCCGGATCGTCAGCGTGCCGTTCTCGTTCAAGCAGATCGACGCCGACGGGCTGTCGGTCTACGCCGCCGACGCCGACCGGGCCGCCCGGGTCGCCGGGATCGCCGTGCGCCACGCCCGGCTGCGGTACGTGCCCAACGCCGACAAGCGGATCGCCGTGGTGCTCAGCTCGTACCCCACCAAACACTCCCGGGTCGGCAACGCCGTCGGGCTGGACACCCCGGTCTCGGCGGTCCGGCTGCTCGCCGCGCTCGCCGAGGCCGGCTACCACCTGGGCGACGCGCCGGTGCCCGACGACGGTGACGCGCTGATCCACGCGCTGATCGCCGCCGGTGGTCACGACGTGGAATGGCTCACCCCGGAGCAGCTGGCCGCCGCCGAGGCCCGGATACCGGGGCCGACGTACCGGCGGTGGTTCGACAAGGTCCCCGCCGAGCTGCGCGAGCGGATGCGCGAACACTGGGGTGAGCCGCCCGGCCAGCTCTACACCGAGGGCGGGGACATCGTCCTCGCCGGGCTGCGCTTCGGCAACGTGGTGCTGCTGATCCAGCCGCCGCGCGGCTTCGGGGAGAACCCGATCGCCATCTACCACGACCCGGACCTGCCGCCCAGTCACCACTACCTGGCCGCGTACCGCTGGCTGGCCGCGCCGAGCGCGGACGGTGGCTTCGGCGCGGACGCCGTGGTGCACCTGGGCAAGCACGGCACCCTGGAGTGGCTGCCCGGCAAGGGCCTCGGCCTGGCCGCCGACTGCGCGCCGGACGCGGTCCTCGGCGACCTGCCGCTGGTCTACCCGTTCATCGTCAACGACCCCGGCGAGGGCACCCAGGCCAAGCGCCGCGCGCACGCCGTGGTGATCGACCACCTGGTGCCGCCGATGGCCCGCGCTGAAACCTACGGCGACCTGGCCAAACTGGAGCAACTGCTCGACGAGTACGCCACCGTGCAGGCCCTCGACCCGGCGAAGGTGCCCACCGTGCGGGCGCAGATCTGGGACCTCGTACGCGCCGCGGAACTGCACCACGACCTGCACGCCGAGGCGATGCCCGACGCGGACGACTTCGACGACTTCGTGCTGCACCTCGACGGGTACCTCTGCGAGGTCAAGGACGTGCAGATCCGCGACGGGCTGCACATCCTCGCCGACGCGCCGACCGGTGAGCCCCGGGTCAACCTGGTCCTCGCGGTGCTGCGCGCACCCCAGATCTGGGGCGGCGCCTACGCCCTGCCCGGCCTGCGGCAGGCCCTCGCCGTCGCGTACTCCCTCGACGAGCAGGCGCTGCTCGCCGCACCGGGAGAACGACTGACGGTGCCCACGACGCTGACCGACGTGGTGGACGGGCCGGCCGGCACCGCCGCCGACGCCGTCGACCTGATCGAGGCGCTCGCCCGGCGGTTGGTCCTCGGCATGGAGACGCTCGGCTGGGACGCCGGGGCCGTCGACGCGGTGGTCGCGGAGGTGACCGGCCAGCCGATGCCGGACGTCGCCGCCGTGCTGCTCTTCGCCGCCACCGAGCTGGTGCCCCGGCTGGATCGCACCACCGACGAGCTGACAAACACCCTCGGCGCGCTCGACGGCCGGTTCGTGCCGCCCGGCCCGTCCGGCTCACCCACCCGGGGCCTGGTCAACGTGCTGCCCACCGGCCGCAACTTCTACTCCGTCGACCCGAAGGCCATCCCCAGCCGCAACGCCTGGGACGTCGGGGTGGCCCTCGCGGACTCGCTGCTGGCCCGGCACCTCGCCGACACCGGCGCGTACCCCCGCTCGGTGGGGTTGACAGTGTGGGGCACCAGCGCCATGCGCACCCAGGGCGACGACATCGCCGAGGTGCTCGCCCTGCTGGGTTGCCGGCCGGTGTGGGACGAGCGGTCCCGGCGGGTCACCGGCATCGAGGTGGTGCCGACCGCCGAGCTGGGTCGACCGCGCGTCGATGTGACAGTGCGGATCTCCGGCTTCTTCCGGGACGCGTTTCCGCACGTGGTGGCGCTGCTCGACGACGCCGTCCGGCGCATCGCCGCCCTGGACGAGCCGGACGAGGAGAACTACCTGCGCGCGCACGTCGCCGCCGACCTCGCCGAGCACGGCGACGAGCGGCGGGCCACCGCCCGAATCTTCGGCTCGAAGCCCGGGGCGTACGGCGCGGGCCTGCTGCCCCTCATCGACGCCCGGACCTGGCGCAGCGACGCCGACCTGGCCGAGGTGTACGCGGTGTGGGGCGGCTACGCCTACGGCCGGGGCCTGGACGGGCGGGAGGCGCGCGCCGACATGGAACGCTCCTTCGCCCGGATCGCGGTGGCGGTGAAGAACCAGGACACCCGCGAGCACGACATCGTCGACTCCGACGACTACTTCCAGTACCACGGCGGGATGGTGGCGATGGTCCGCCACCTCACCGGCACCGCACCGCAGGCGTACGTGGGTGACTCGGCGATGCCGCACGACGTGCGTACCCGCACGCTGGGCGAGGAGACCCGGCGGGTGTTCCGGGCCCGGGTGGTCAACCCGAAGTGGATCGCCGCGATGCGCCGGCACGGCTACAAGGGCGCGTTCGAGCTGGCCGCCACAGTGGACTACCTGTTCGGCTACGACGCCACCGCCGGAGTGGTCGACGACTGGATGTACGAGCACCTGGCCGCCGCGTACCTCTTCGACGACACCACCCGCGAGTTCCTGGAGCAGTCCAACCCGTGGGCGCTGCGCGGCATCACCGAGCGGCTGTTGGAGGCCGCCGACCGAGGGCTGTGGGCCAAACCCGAGCCGGCCACCCTGGACCGGCTGCGCGACACGTACCTGGCCAGCGAGGGCGACCTGGAGGACCGGGCATGACAGTCACCTATCCGTTCAGCGCGGTGCTCGGCATGGCCGACATGCGGTTGGCGCTGCTGCTCAACGCGGTCTCCCCGGCGATCGGCGGCGTGCTGGTCCGGGGCGAGAAGGGCACCGCGAAGTCCACCGCCGTGCGGGCGCTCGCCGCGCTGCTGCCCCCGGTGCGCCGGGTCGCCGGCTGCCGCTTCGGCTGTGACCCGGCCGAGCCGGACCCGGCCTGCCCGGACGGGCCGCATCCGGTCGACGCCACCGCCGAGACCCGCCCCGCCCGCCTCGTCGAGCTGCCGGTCGGCGCCGCCGAGGACCGGGTGGTCGGCTCCCTGGACCTGGAGAAGGCCCTGGGCGAGGGGGTACGCGCCTTCGAGCCGGGTCTGCTCGCCGCCGCCCACCGGGGGGTGCTCTACGTCGACGAGGTCAACCTGCTGCACGACCACCTCGTCGACCTGTTGCTCGACGCGGCGGCAATGGGCCGTAGCCACGTCGAGCGGGAGGGCGTCTCGGTCAGCCACGCGGCCCGGTTCCTGCTGGTCGGCACGATGAACCCGGAGGAGGGGGAGCTGCGCCCGCAGTTGCTCGACCGGTTCGGGCTCACCGTCGAGGTGGGTGCCAGCCGGGACCCGGCGGTCCGCGTCGAGGTGGTCCGCCGTCGGCTCGACGCCGACGCCGACCCGGCCGGGTTCGCCGCCCGGTGGGCCGACGCCGACGCGGAGATCGCCGGCCAGGTGGCCGCCGCCCGCCGCCGGCTGCCCGGGGTACGCCTGCCGGACGCCGCGCTGCGGCAGATCGCCGAGGTGTGCGCCGCGTTCGACGTGGACGGCATGCGCGCCGACATCGTCACCGCCCGGACCGCCCTCGCCCACGCCGCCTGGCACGGTCGGGACCGGGTCAGCATCGACGACGTCCGGGTGGCCGCCCGGCTGGCCCTGCCGCATCGCCGCCGCCGCGACCCGTTCGACACCCCCGGGCTGGACGAGAAGCGCCTGGACGAGGCGTTGCAGCGCGCCCAGGACGCCCACCCCGACGACCCGGACGACAGTGGCCCGGACGACAGTGGCCCAGACGACCGTGGGCCGGACGGCGGTCCGGACGACGGCGGTCCGGACGACGACGGCGGATCCGACCGGCGTGGCCGGGACGGCGGTGGCCCGTCTGGCGGTGGCCCGTCTGGCGGTGGTGGCCCGCAGGGCGGTGCCGGCAGCGGCGTCGACCGCAGCGGCCCCGACGGTGGTGGCCGCTCCGACGGCAGCGGCGATGGAGTCGACAGCGGCGCATCCGGCTCGGTCGATCACCCGGCGTCCCGTGCCGACGCCGGCCCGGACGGGCGTACCGACGGGTCGCCCGGAATCGACGACGGGTGGCCGCAGCGCCCGACCGACGACCGGGGCGGACAGGGTCAGCACCCGGGGGCACACAGCGGTCGGGACGCGGCGGCCGGTGGTGACGACCCGGCCCGGAAGCGGGGCAGCGGCGGGGAAGGTCAGCCGGTGGCCGTACCCCGGGGTGGGTTGCGGGCGCGGGTGCTCACCGCGCCCGGGGTGGGTGACGGGGTGCCCGGCCGGCGTTCCCGGGCCCGCACCGGGCGGGGGCGCACCACCGGGGCGCGGGTGCCGACGGGCCGGGTCGCGGCCCTGCACCTGCCGGCGACGGTTCGTGCCGCCGCGCCACACCAGGCCTCCCGGGGGCGGCTGACCGGGCCGCTGCGGTTGCGGCCCGACGACGTGCGCGAGGCGGTCCGGGAGGGACGGGAGGGCAACCTGGTGCTGTTCGTTGTGGACGCGAGCGGCTCGATGGGAGCCCGGCAGCGGATGACCGCCGTGAAGGACGCGGTGCTCGCCCTGCTCACCGACGCCTACCAGCGGCGGGACAAGGTCGCGGTGATCGCCTTTCGGGGGGCCGCCGCTCGGACGTTGTTGCCGGCCACCTCGTCGGTGCTGGCCGCCTCGACCCGGCTGGCGGAGTTGCCCACCGGTGGGCGTACGCCGCTGGCCGAGGGGCTGCTCGCGGCCGCCGGCCTGCTGCGGGTGGAGCGTCTGCGCGACCCGTTGCGGCGAGCTCTGGTCCTCGTCGTCACCGACGGCCGAGCCACGGCGGGCACCCGCCCGCTGGACCGCGCCGCGGCAGCCGCCCAGGTGCTCGCGGCGACCGGCGCGCACTGCGTGGTCGTCGACTGCGAAACCGGCCCGGTCCGCCTGCACCTGGCCCGCCGACTGGCCACCCAGTTGGGTGCCTCGCACCACCCCCTGGCCGCCCTCACCCACCCCCACGGTTCCGCGCTTCCCGTCGCGGTGTGAGGGACGACCGGCACCGATGACAGACCGAGACCGCACGATCGCGCGAAGGGGAGACCGCTGATGCCGCAGGGACAACCGAGCGTGGTGCCCGCCGACGGGTTGACGACCCGGCAGCGGCGGCACCGGCCACTACTGATCGTCCACACCGGACAGATGAAGGGCAAGTCGACAGCGGCCTTCGGGCTGGCGTTGCGGGCCTGGACGGCCGGCCTGCCGATCGGCGTGTTCCAGTTCGTCAAGAGCGCCAAGTGGCGGGTGGGCGAGGAGAACGCCTTCCGGGCGCTCGGCGAGGTGCACGAGCGCACCGGCCAGGGCGCGCCGGTGGCCTGGCACAAGATGGGCGAGGGCTGGTCGTGGATTCAGCGCGGCGGCGAGGCCGACCACGCCGCCGACGCGCTGGAGGGTTGGCGGCAGATCCAACGTGACCTGGCCGCCGAGCGCTACGGGCTGTACGTGCTTGACGAGTTCACCTACCCGATGAAGTGGGGCTGGGTGGACGTCGACGAGGTGGTCGCCACCCTGGCCGACCGGCCCGGCTTCCAACACGTGGTCATCACCGGCCGGGACGCCGACCCCCGCCTGGTCGCCGCCGCCGACCTGGTGGCCGAGCTGACAAAGGTCAAGCACCCGATGGACGCCGGCCAGAAGGGCCAGAAGGGCATCGAGTGGTGAGCACATCCTGGGCGCTGCCCCGGCTGGTGGTCGCCGCGCCGGCCAGCGGCCACGGCAAGACGACAGTCGCCACCGGGCTGCTCGCCGCGCTGCGCCGTCGCGGCCTGACGGTCAGCCCGCACAAGGTGGGCCCCGACTACATCGACCCCGGCTACCACGCCCTCGCGGCCGGGCGACCCGGGCGCAACCTCGACCCGTTCCTGGTCGGGGCCGAACGGATCGCCCCGCTGCTGCGACACGGCGCGAGCGTCCCGACACCCGCCGACATCGCCGTCGTGGAGGGCGTCATGGGTCTGCACGACGGCGCGGTCGGCCGCCGCGACTACGCCTCCACGGCGCACGTCGCCCGGCTGATCGAGGCACCCGTGCTGCTGGTGCTGGACACCACCGCGCAGGGCCGCTCGGCCGCCGCGCTGACGCTGGGCATGGCCGCCTTCGACCCGGCGGTACGGATCGGTGGAGTGATCCTCAACCGGGTCGGCTCGCCCCGGCACGAGACGCTGCTGCGCGACGCCCTCGCCGAGGTGGGCGTACCGGTGCTCGGGGCGGTCACCCGCGCCGCCGAGGTGGCCGCGCCGGCCCGGCACCTCGGGCTGGTCCCGGTCGCCGAGCGGGCCCCCGAGTCCCTGGCGATCGTCAGCGCGCTCGCCGAGCTGGTCGAGGCCACAGTGGACCTCGACGCGGTGCTCGACCTGGCCCGCACCGCCGCACCGCTGACCACCCCCGCCTGGGACCCGGTCACCGCCGTCGGCGGGCCGGCCGACGCCGAACGGCCACTCGTCGCGCTCGCCGGTGGCCCGGCCTTCACCTTCTCGTACGCGGAGACCGCCGAACTGCTCACCGCGGCCGGCGCGGACGTCGTCACCGTCGACCCGCTGCGCGACCCGACGCTGCCCGCCGGCACCCGCGCGGTGGTCATCGGCGGCGGGTTCCCCGAGGCGTACGCCCAGGCGCTGGCCGGCAACGCCACGCTCCGCGCCGAGCTGGCCGACTTCGACGGGCCGATCGTGGCCGAGTGCGCCGGGCTGCTCTACCTCGGGCGGTCCCTGGACGGTGTGCCGATGTGCGGTCGGCTGGACCTGACCGCCCGGATGACCGGCCGGCTCACCCTCGGCTACCGCGAGGCCGTGGCCGTCACCGACTCCCCGGTGGCCCGCGCCGGCGAGCCGGTACGTGGCCACGAGTTCCACCGCACCACCACCGACCCGCAGCACGGTGACCGGTCGGCGTGGCGCTGGGACGACGCGGAGCACGGCTTCGTGAGCGGTCGGGTGCACGCCTCCTACCTGCACACCCACTGGGCCGGTCACCCCGCTGCGGCCCGCCGCCTCGTCCAGGCGTGCCGATGAGCGCCGACGCCACGCTGACCGGGGTGGGAGTCGGCCCGGGTGACCCGGAACTGCTCACCGTCAAGGCGGTGCGGGTGCTGCGCGAGGCCGACGTGGTCTTCGTACCCGTGCTGGCGGACCGGGTCGAGCCCACGGTGACCGCCGCCGCGACGCCGGCGGGTGCGGACGCCGGGCGGGCCGAGGCGACCATCCGGGAGTACGTGGCGGCGGACCGGCTGCGCCGGCTGCCGTTCGCCCTCGACGACCGGGGTGGGGTGACCGCCCGGCGGGCGGCGGCCTGGGACGACGCGGCCCGGGTGGTGGTCGAGGCGATCGACGCGGGCGCGCGGTCACTGGCGTTCGCGACAATCGGTGACCCCAACGTCTACTCCACCTTCGGCTACCTGGCGCAGAGCGTCCGGGCCCTGCGCCCGGCGGTGCGGGTGGCGACAGTGCCCGGCGTCACCGCCATGCAGGAGCTGGCGGCCCGCAGCGGCACCCCGCTCTGCGAGGGACGCGAACCGCTGACCCTGCTGCCGGCCACCGCCGGTCTGGCGCTGTTCGCCGACGCCCTCGCCGGGCCGGGCACCGTGGTCGCCTACAAGGGCTGGCGGCGGCATCCGGAGCTGCTCGCCGAGCTGCGCCGGCAGGGCCGGGTCGCCGACGCGGTGCTCGGGCGCAGCCTGGGGCTGCCCGGCGAACACGTCGGCCCGGTCGACGACACCACCCACGACCTGCCGTACCTGTCGACGCTGCTGGTCCCGGCCCGCCGAGACCGCCGAGGAGGAAAACTGTGACAAGCGACGGCACTGTGTGGTTCGTCGGCGCCGGCCCCGGGGCGGCCGACCTGCTGACCCTGCGGGCCGCCCGGGTGATCGCCGAGGCGGACATCGTGATCTGGGCGGCCAGCCTGGTGCACGTCGACGTGCTCGACCACGCCCGGCCCGGCGCGGAGATCGTCGACTCGTCGCAGCTGCCCATCGAGGGTGTGCTGCCGCTCTACCAGCGGGCCGCCGAGCAGGGGCTGACAGTGGCCCGGATCCACTCCGGCGACCCGGCGCTGTGGGGCGCGATGCAGGAGCAACTGGACGTGTGCCGGGCGCTCGACCTGGCCGTCGAGATCGTGCCCGGGGTCTCCTCGTTCACCGCCGTCGCGGCGATCGTCGGGCGGGAGCTGACAGTGCCCGAGGTGGCCCAGTCGGTGATCCTCACCCGCCTCGAAGGTGGCAAGACCCCGATGCCGCCCGGCGAGCGGGTCCGTGACTTCGCCCGGCACGGCACCACAATGGCGCTGTTCCTCTCCGCCGCCCGGTCCGGGCAGGTGCAGGCCGAGCTGCTGGCCGGCGGCTACCCGGCGGACACCCCGGCCGTGGTGGCGTACCAGGCGACCTGGCCGGACGAGCTGGTGGTGCGGTGCACGGTGGGCACCCTGGAGGCGACGGTCAAACAGCACAGGCTGTGGAAGCACACCCTCTTCCTGGTCGGGCCGGCACTGGCCGCCGAGGGCACCCGCTCGCACCTGTACCACCCCGGGCACTTCCACACCTTCCGTCGCGCCGAGCCGGCCGCCCGTGCGGAGCTGCGCCGCCAGGCCGGCGGTCGCGGCGGGGGAACAGGCACACAGTGACGTACGTCGAGCCGCCGCTGCGTGAGCCGGACCTGCCGCGGACGGCGAAGGTGCGGCCCGCCGCGCTGCGCACCGGCTGGACCACCGGCGCCTGCGCGACGGCGGCGGCCAAGGCGGCGGTCACCGCGCTGGTCAGCGGGGAGGTTCAGCCGGACGTGGAGATCGGTCTGCCCGCCGGGCGGCGGGTGCGTTTCCCGGTGGAGCGTTGCGAGCTGACCGGCACGCCGCCGGTCCGGGCCGAGGCGGTGGTGGTCAAGGACGCCGGGGACGACCCGGACGTCACCCACGGGGCCGAGCTGACCGCCACCGTGGACTGGACCGACGTCCCCGGTCTGCGGCTCACCGGCGGTGCCGGCGTCGGCACTGTCACCAAACCCGGCCTCGGACTCGCCGTCGGTGGTCCGGCGATCAACGACACCCCCCGCCGGATGATCGGCGAGGCGGTGGCCGAGGTCGTCGACCTCAGCGAGGTCGGCGTCCGGGTGGTGATCAGCGTGCCCCGGGGCGAGATCATGGCCCGCAAGACCACCAACCGGCGGCTCGGCATCCTCGGCGGCATCTCGATCCTCGGCACCACCGGGATCGTCCGTCCCTTCTCCACCGCCTCCTGGCGGGCCAGCGTCGTGCAGGCCGTGCACGTGATGGCCGCCCAGGGCGAGCGGACCGTGGTGCTGTGCACCGGCGGGCGTACCGAGCGGGCCGCCCGCGCGCTCCTGCCCGACCTGCCCGAGGTGTGCTTCGTCGAGGTCGGCGACTTCACCGGCGCCGCCGTCACCGCCGCCGTGGGCGACGCGATGACCGGGGTGGTCTTCGTCGGCATGGCCGGCAAGCTGGCCAAACTCGCGGCGGGCATCCTGATGACCCACTACACGCGCTCGACTGTCGACCTGTCCCTGCTCGGCGCGGTGACCGCCGAGGCCGGTGGTGACCCGACGCTGGTCGCCGCCGTGACCGAGGCGAACACCGGGCGGCACGCGTACGAGCTGTGGGAGGCCGCCGGGCTGCTCGGCCCGGCCGGCGACCTGCTCTGCCAGCGGGTCCGCCAGGTGCTGCGGCGCTTCGCCGGGCCGACGGTCACCGTGGACGTGGCGATGGTCGACTTCGCCGGCTCGCGCGTCGTCGCCTCGTCCGGCCGGTGGCCCCGATGACGCGGATGACGCCGACGGCCGGCGTGACAGTGGTCGGCCTGGACGCCGCCGGCGCACCGCCGCACCCGGCCCTCGCGCCGGTGCTGGCCGCCGCCGGGCTGGTCGTCGGGGCCGCCCGGCACCTGGCCGTGGTGCCCGTACCGGCCGGCGCGGACACCGTCGCCCTCGGCCCGCTCGCCCCCGCCCTGCACCGGCTGACCGAGGCCGTCGCCGGCGGGGTGCCGGCCGTGGTGCTGGCCAGCGGGGACCCCGGTCTGTTCGGCATCGTCCGGCGGCTGCGCGCGGCCGGGCTGCCACTGCGGGTGGTGCCGGCGGTGTCCAGTGTGGCCGCCGCGTTCGCCCGCGCCGGCCTGCCCTGGGACGGCGCCGCCGTGGTCACCGCGCACGGCCGTGATCCCCGACCGGCGGTGAACGCCTGCCGGGCGCTGCCGCTGGTCGCGGTGCTCACCGCGCCCGGCGCCGGTGCCGCCGAGCTGGGCGGGGGCCTGATCGGCTGGTCCCGCCACCTGCTTGTCGCCGAGCACCTGGGCACCGACGCCGAACGGATCCGCGCGGTGACTCCCGAGCAGGCCGCCACCGAGACCTGGGCCGACCCGCACGTCGTGCTCAGCCTCGCCGCACCCGACGCCGCGCCCGACCTCGTCGACCCCGCACCCGACCTCGTGGGCTCCGCCCGCGATCGGATCGTGGCGGGTGGGATGCGCGCCGACAACCAGCCGGCCGCCGCCCCGGCCGGGGGCTGGGCGTTGCCGGAGAGCCGGTACGCACACCGCGACTCCATGATCACCAAGTCGGAGGTGCGGGCCCTCGTCGTCGCCCGGCTGCGCCCCCGACTGGGCCGGCTGGTGTGGGACGTCGGTGCGGGCAGCGGCTCGGTCGGCGTCGAGTGTGCCCTGCTCGGCGCGGCCGTGCTCGCCGTCGAACAGGACCCCCGGGCCGGCGCGACCATCCGCGCCAACGCGACAGCGCACGCGGTGGACGTTCGGCTCGTCACCGGTCGAGCACCGCAGGCGCTGGCCGACCTGCCCGAGCCGGACGCGGTCTTCGTCGGCGGCGGCGGGTTCGACGTCCTCGCCGCCGTGGTGGCCCGCCAGCCCGAGCGGGTGGTGCTCACCCTTGCCGCGCTGGACCGGGTCGCACCGGCCGTGGGTCTCCTGCGCGCCGCCGGCTACACGGTCGAGGGCAGTCAGCTCTCCGCCGCCCGCCTCGCCGACCTGCCCGGCGGGTCGATCCGCCTCGCGGCCACCAACCCGGTGGTCGTCCTCACCGGGGAGCGCCAGTGAACCACCAGAACCCGCCCGCTCGCGTCGGGCTGGTGGCGGCCACCGCCGCCGGCCGCCGACACGCCCACACCGTCGTCGCCGCCTGGCCGCACGCGCGGCTGGTCGAGGGGGAGAGTGTCACCGACGCGCTGCGGACCGCCTGGGCGCAGTGCGACGCGTTGGTCGCGTTCCTGGCCACCGGGGCCGTGGTGCGCATCCTCGCGCCGCTGCTCGCGGACAAGCGCAGCGACCCGGCCGTGGTGGTCGTC
Source organism: Micromonospora sp. NPDC005215 (assembly GCF_040607915.1). Taxonomy (NCBI): domain Bacteria; kingdom Bacillati; phylum Actinomycetota; class Actinomycetes; order Micromonosporales; family Micromonosporaceae; genus Micromonospora; species Micromonospora sp. NPDC005215. The sequence goes on from NZ_JBEXHQ010000054.1 coordinate 29,197, forward strand.
GACGAGGCGGCCCGGCACGCCGTGGCGCTGCTCGGCGGGCATGCCGGCGGCGGCAACGATCTCGCCGAGCGGGTCGGCGCACTGCTGGACGCCCGACCGGTGATCACCACCGCCACCGACACGGTCGGCCTGCCGGGGCTGGACACCCTCGGCTGGCCCGTGCGGGGCGCGGTCGCCGCGGTGTCCCGGGCCATCCTGGACGGCGAGCCGGTCCAGTTGATCGCCGACGCCCACTGGCCGCTGCCCGCCCTGCCCCCGAACGTCCACCCACAGCCCATCGCCCCGCAGATCGGGGCCGACACCCGGACCGCCGACACCGGTCACGCGGTGGGCGTTGGTTACCGACTGCTTGTCACCGACCGGGTGGTGCCGCTGGACGGGCGGACCGCCGTGCTGCGACCACCGTCGCTTGTCGCCGGGGTCGGCGCGAGTCGGGGCGTACCGGCCGCCGAGGTGGCGGAGCTGCTGCACCGGGTGCTGGCCGAGGCCGGCCTCGACCCGGCGAGCCTGCGCTGCCTGGCCAGCGCCGACGTGAAAGCCGACGAGGCGGGCATCCTGAGCACCGCCGACACCCTCGGCGTACCCCTGGTGACCTGGCCGGCGACGCGGCTGGCGGCGGTCGACGTGCCGCACCCCAGCGAGGTGGTCCGCGCGGCGGTCGGCACACCGAGCGTGGCGGAGGCCGCGGCGCTGCTCGGCCCCGCGGGCCGTCCGGACGAGGCCACCCTGCTCGTGGGAAAGACCGCGACGGCGATGGCTACCGTGGCGGTGGCCCGGCACGCGCCACGCGGCCGGCTCGCCGTCGTCGGGCTCGGACCCGGCGCCGCCGACCTGCGCACCCCCCGCGCGGTGGCCGAGCTGCGTCGCGCGGCAGTGGTGGTCGGCCTGGACCAGTACCTCGACCAGGTCCGAGACGTGCTCCGGCCGGGCACCCGGGTGCTGTCCAGCGGGCTCGGCGCGGAGGAGGCACGGGCCCGCGCCGCCGTCGCCGAGGCCGCCGCCGGCCGGGCGGTCGCGCTTGTCGGCTCCGGCGACGCCGGGGTGTACGCGATGGCCAGCCCCGCCCTGGAGTACGCCGACGAGCGCATCGACGTGGTGGGTGTGCCCGGGGTGACCGCCGCGCTCGCCGCCGGCGCGCTGCTCGGCGCCCCGCTCGGCCACGACCACGCCTACGTGAGCCTGTCCGACCTGCACACCCCGTGGGAGGTCATCGAGCGGCGGGTGACCGCCGCCGCCGAGGGTGACTTCGTGACGGTGTTCTACAACCCGCGCAGCCGGGCCCGGGACTGGCAGCTCGGCAAGGCGCTCGGCATCCTCGCCGCGCACCGGCCGCCGGACACCCCGGTCGGTGTGGTGCGCAACGCCAGCCGCCCCGGGGAACGGGTGCACCTGGCCACAGTGGCCACCCTCGACCCGGCCGTTGTCGACATGTACAGCGTGGTGGTGGTCGGCAGCAGCGACACCAGGCTGGTCGCCGGCCGGATGGTCACACCCCGGGGGTACCGGTGGCGATCGTGACGATCGGCGCCTGCCAGGGCTGCGGCGCCTGCCTGCTCACCTGCCCCACGCACGCGATCCGGCCGGTCGCCGGCGGCCTGACGGTCCGCGCCGACCGCTGCACCGGCTGCCTGGAGTGCCTGGAGATCTGCCCCGTCGACGCCATCCGCGTCGTTTCCGACTCTGGTGAAGGAGCCCGATGAGCCGGGTGGTGCATCCGATCGAGGTCGAGTCCTACCGCATCCTGCGCGAGCGGGTCGACCTGTCGCACCTGCCGCCGCTGAGCCGCGCGGTGACCGAGCGGGTGGTCCACGCCAGCGCCGACCTCGCGTACGTCGACGAACTGGTCTGCGACGAGGCCGCCCTGGAGTCCGGGCTGACCGCGTTGCGTGCCGGTGCGCCGGTGGTCACCGACGTGGCGATGGTCGCCGCCGGCATCACCCGCGCCGGCCTGGAGCTGGTCTGCCCGGTCGCCGAGCCGGCCGCCGCCGAGCTGGGTCGCACGGCCGGGATCACCCGTTCGGCGGCGGCGGTGCGGATCGCGCTGGAGCGGGTCGGTCCGGGCGCGGTCTGGGTGGTCGGCTGCGCGCCGACCGCGCTTGTCGAACTTCTCACAGTGGACGCCGCGCCGGCCCTGGTCGTCGGTCTGCCGGTCGGCTTCGTGGGGGCCGCCGAGTCGAAGGCGGCGCTGCGGGCCAGCGGCCTGCCCGCCGTGTCCAACGTGGGGGAGAAGGGCGGTTCGGCGGTCGCCGCCGCCGCCCTCAACGCCCTGCTCTACATCGAGGAGAAGTCATGACCGGGTTGGTCATCGTCGGGCACGGTACGCGCAGCGCGGCCGGGGTCGACCAGTTCGCCGCCCTCGTCGAGCGGGTTCGCCGTCGCGGGAACGTCGGGGACGTCGAGGGTGGCTTCATCGAGCTGTCCCGCCCGCCACTGACCGACGCGGTCGGCGCGCTCGTCGCGCGCGGGCACCGGGCCCTCGTCGCGCTGCCGTTGGTGCTCACCGCCGCCGGGCACGGCAAGGGTGACATTCCCGCCGCGATGGCGCGGGAACAGCAGCGGCACCCCGGGCTGACCTACCGCTACGGTCGTCCGCTCGGCCCGCACCCACTGCTGCACGAAGCCCTCGAACAGCGCATCGACGCGGCGCTGGCCGGCGCCGATCGGGCCGGCACGTGGGTCGCGTTGATCGGGCGGGGCTCCACCGACCCGGACGCCAACGCGGAGGTCGCGAAGGTGGCCCGGCTGCTGTGGGAGGGGCGCGGCTACGCCGGAGTCGAGCCGGGCTTCGTCTCCCTCGCCCAGCCGTCGGTGCCGGCGGTGCTGGAACGACTGCGCCGGCTGGGCGCGCGGCGGATCGTCGTGGCGCCGTACTTCCTGTTCGCCGGGGTGCTGCCGGACCGGATCGTCGCCCAGTCGGCGGAGTTCGCCGCCGCCCACCCCGACCTCGACGTGCGGGTGGCCGAGGTGATCGGCGACTGCGACGCCCTCGCCGACCTGGTGCGGGAACGCCACGCCGAGGCGCTGGGCGGCGACATCCGGATGAACTGCGACACCTGCGCCTACCGGGTGTCGATGCCCGGCTTCGCCGACAAGGTGGGCCGCCCGCAACGCCCGCACGACCACCCCGACGACCCGGTCGGCCACCACCATCACCACCACCACGGGCACGGCCACGACCACGGCTCGGTCGCGGTGATCGGCGGCGGACCCGGACCCGACGACCTGATCACGGTACGCGGAAAGGCCCTGCTGGACGCCGCGGACGTCGTGGTGGTCGACCGGTTGGCTCCGCAGGGGTTGCTCGCCGGGCTGCGCCCCGACGTGCTGGTCGTCGACGCCGCCAAGGTGCCCCGTGGCCCGTCGATGGCCCAGGAGGCGATCAACGCGGCAGTGGTGTCGCACGCCCGCGCCGGTCGCCGGGTGGTCCGGCTCAAGGGCGGCGACCCGTACGTCTTCGGACGTGGCCACGAGGAGGTGCAGGCCTGCGCGGCGGCCGGTGTGCCGGTGACAGTGGTCCCCGGGGTGAGCAGCGCCTTCGCCGCACCGGCCCTCGCCGGCGTGCCGGTGACCCACCGGGGCGTGGCACACGACGTCACAGTCGTGTCCGGACACCTACCGCCCGGGCATCCCGACTCGCTCGTCGACTGGGTGGCGCTGGCCCGCGCCCGGGGCACCGTCGTGCTGCTGATGGCCGTCGACACCATCGCCAAGATCGCGGCCGTGCTGATCGAGCACGGCCGGGCCCCGGAGACTCCGGTGCTCGCCGTGCAGGACGCCGGGCTGCCCGACCAGCGGTCCGTGCCCGCGCGACTGGACGAGATCGGTGCCCTCGCCGCCCGGGAGGGCGTCGGCCCACCCGCCGTCTTCGTCCTCGGCCCGGTGGTCGCTCTCACCACCACCGGGCCGACGGCCTGACGACTACTCGCTGCGGGCGGTCTCCGGCCCGGTGACGCGTTCCAGCAGCGGCATCGTGGAGGCGATGACGCCGAGGCAGGCGGCCAACCCGACGACGACGATCACGTAGAAACGCGGCTCCGGAGCGACGAGCGTGTAGTCCATCTGTGCCCGCAGGAACAGGTGTGCGGCGAGCAGGCCCATGCCGATGGCGATGGCGGCGACGGCGAGCATCGGCACGGCGCTCTCCAACGCCACCACCCGGCGCAGGACCCGCACCGGCGCGCCGCTGAGGCGCAGCAGGCTGAACGGTCGTCTGCGCTCGGTGAGACCGCCGATCACGCTGACCGCGAGGCTGCACCCGCCGAGCGCCAGGCTGGCGATGATGATGACGTTTGCCAGTTGTTCCCAGCCGTGCAGCGTGTCGGCGAAGTCCGACTCGAAGTCGCCGGGCACGTTCGGCCCCACCCAGAAGGTCGGGTAGGCGACCTCCAGCACCGTGCGGGTGCGCTCGATGGCGGTGGCGGAGCCGTCAGTGCCGACGACGATCGACACCACAGGCAGCCGCTGGAGTTCGTCGAGCGTCAGCGATGCGGCGGGCCAGACCGTCGCGGGCGATGCTGACTCCCGCCAGCGGCTGAGGCCCATCGGCACCTCGATGACACTCGCGCCGTCGGCGCACCGGCCGTACGCGTTCGGGAGGTCGGCGCACGCGATCACCCCGGCCTCGCCGGAGTCGGTCACCACCGGGTTCTCGCGAATGGCGGTCGCGGACCGCACGCCGCCTGTCGCGCGCAGCTCGGCGAAGAGCGTGTCCGGCACCGACGGCGTCTTCTCGTCGAAGACGGTGGTGACCGTGCCCGCGTCGGTCGAGCCGACCGGGGCCGGGCCACGTTCGTCAACGATCGTGGTTATCACCCCGACGGCGACGCTCGTGACGAAGAGCGCGAGCATGATCCCGCTGATCGCCCGGAAGCCGGCCTTCGGGTTGTCGGCGAGGCGTCGCGCGGCGATGAGCGTGGCCGGGCGGTTGGCGTACCGGGCCATCAGCCGGGCGCCGACCATCGTCAACCAGGGGCCGGCGAGGACCAGGCCGGCCATGATGAGCAGCAGGCCGGGCAGGAACACCGCCGCCTGGCCGTCGGAGGTCTCGGGCCGAAAGCCGATGGCGAACACCAGCACGGCGACGCCGAGCACCATCGGGATCAGCCGGTACGCGCGCGGGGCGCGGGGGGTGACGCGCCGGGTGACGCCCAGCGGCGAGATCCGGACCCGGCGTAGCGAGATCTGGGCCGCCAGCGCCGCGCCGGCCGGCACGCCGAGCGCCACCAGCAGGACGTTCAGCAGGCCCAGGGACAGGTCGCCGGGAAAGAACGGCATGCCGGTGAACGGGATGCCCGCGAGCGGCTCGCGGAAGGCGTAGAACAGGCCGAAGCCGACGGCGGTGCCGGCGACGGCGGCGGCGGCCGCCTCCACCGCGGCTACCGTCGAGATCTGCCGGGGTGTCGCGCCGACCAGGCGCATCGCGGCGAAGCGCTGCTCCCGGCGGGCGGCGCTGAGCCGGGTGGCGGTGCCGATGAAGATCAGCACCGGGAAGAGCAGCCCGCCGGCGATCACGCCCAGGATGAGGTTCACAGTGGTCTCGGGAAGGGCGGGCTTGTCATCGAGGTTGTCGACCTGACGGGAGTTGGGCAGCGTGCCGACGCTGTCCGGCGTGCCGCCCACGATGGCGAGCAGTGTGTCCGGTGAGGTCAACCCGGACGGTCCGACGGTGCCCAGGTCACGCCCCGGGTATCGGTCGGCCAGGTGGTCGGCCGGCTGTGCCGCGAACAGGTCCCGCAGCGCCGGCGAGACGTAGAACTCGCCGGGGCCCGGAGTGGTCGGGATGCCGGCCGGGGTGGGCGCGGTCGATCCGGTGGCGGCGACGTCGATCCGGATGATCTGCTCGCCGTGGAAGTAGTCGTCCCGGGTCGACCACCACAGCGGGTCGGCGGCACCGGCGGTGGAGGCCTGGGGATAGATTGACGCGTACCGGGTGAGCTGGGCGTTGACCGCGTTGACCCCGGCGAGGGTGGTCAGCAGCAGCCCACTGCCGATCGCGACGGCGGCGGCGATGACGACCAGGCGGGTGAGCGCCTCACGACCGCCGGCCAGGGCGAGGCGGAGCCCGAAGCGGATCATGAGGCGACCCGGTCCGGCGCGTTGACGCGCCCGTCGCGGACCATGACCTCGCGGTCGGCGTACGCCGCGATCCTGGCCTCGTGGGTCACCAGGATGACAGTGGTGCCCTGCTCGCGGGCGGCGCCGACCAGCAGGTCCATCACCTGCTCGCCGGTGAGCGAGTCGAGCGCGCCGGTCGGTTCGTCGGCGAAGAGCACCTGCGGCTCGGCGACCAGGCCCCGGGCGAGGGCGACCCGTTGCGCCTGCCCGCCGGACAGCTCACCCGAGCGCCGCTGCTCCAGGCCGTCCAGGCCGAGGCGCGCGAACCAGGCTCTCGCCTTCGGCAGCGCCTGGGTCCGGCGTACGCCGCTGAGCAGCAACGGCAGGGCGACGTTCTCCACCGCGGTGAGCTCGGGAACGAGTTGACCGAACTGGAACACGAAGCCGAACCGGTCCCGGCGCAGGCTGCTGCGCCCGGCCTCGGCCATGGTGTCGACCCGGACGCCGTCGAGGAGGATCTCGCCGGAGTCGGGCACGAGGATGCCGGCCAGGCAGTGCAACAGGGTGGACTTGCCGGAGCCGCTGGGGCCCATGACGGCGAGGACCTCGCCGGCCTCCACGGCGACGCTGGCGCCGCGCAGGGCGGGTGTCTGGCTGAAGGAGAACGTCACGTCGCGTGCCTCGATCATGACGCTCATGGCCGCACCGCTTTCCGTAGGGCGTCCAGTCGGGCGCCGGTCATCTCGATCCACCGGAGGTCCGCCTCCAGGTGGTAGAGGCCGTGGTCGGCCAGCAGCGCGTCGACCAGGCTGCCCGCGCGCTTGATCTCGGTCAGCTCGCGCATCCGGTGCAGGTGCGCGCTGCGCTGGGTGTCGAGGTATTCGTCGGCCGGACGGTCCAGCATCAGCGCGAGCACGACCTTGGCGAAGAGCACCGTCTGCAGGTGCGGTTCCGGGTCGACCGGCTGGGTCAGCCACTGCTCGACCTCGGTCGCGCCGACGTCGGTGATGATGTAGCGCTTGCGGTCCGGGCCGGAGCCGGGGGCGACGTCGCTGATCACCACCTTGCCGTCGCGGGCCAGCCGGCTGAGGGTGGAGTAGACCTGGCCGAACGGCAGTGGCTTGCCCCGGCCGAAGAAGGCGTCGTAGTCGCGCTTCAGGTCGTAGCCGTGGCTGGGCTCCCGTTCGAGGAGGCCGAGAAGGGTCAGTGGCACGCTCATGGAAGGAGACTACACCGAGGGTATACCTCGCGTATATACCCCCCGTATCTGTGGACTTTCAGCCCACCAGAGCGCGGGCCAGGGCGTAGCCGGCGGTGGCCGCGGCGAGTCCGACGACGACGCTGCCCAGCACATTTGCCAGTGCCAGAAAGCGGTGACCGCCCCGGGCCAACCGCAGGGTCTCGTAGCTGAACGTGGAGTAGGTGGTCAGCGCGCCACAGAACCCGGTGCCGAGCAACGCGGTGACCTCCGGACCGGCCGGCCACCCGACGAGTACGCCGAGCAGCAACGACCCGATCGCGTTGACGGTCAGCGTGCCCCACGGGAATGCCGAGGCGTGCCGGGACTGCACGGCCCGGTCGGTGAGGTAGCGCAGCGGAGCGCCGACGGCCGCGCCCAGGGCGATCAGCAGCACGGTCATCGGGCCGACCCCCGTCTCAGCAGTGCAGCCGTGACGGCGTCACCCAGCCCGACCGCGACGAGCGCACCGAGCACCGTCGCGGCCAGGTACGCCAGCGCGGTGCCCGGCGCGCCCGCGACAATCGCCTGCTGGACGTCCACCGCGTAGGCGGAGAACGTGGTGAACCCGCCGAGCACCCCGACCCCGAGGAACGGGCGAGCCAGGGGGTGCCCGCCACCGAGGTGCCCGAGGGTCGCCATCAGCATGCCGATCAGCAGGCAGCCGGAGGTGTTGATGGCGAACGTGGCCCACGGGAAACCGGTCGGCGGGTGCGGGATGGCGTGTTGCAGGCCCGCCCGGGTCAGCGCCCCGAGCACCCCGCCGGCCGCGATCGTGCCGAGAACCGTCACGGGACGAACGGTCAGCTCGCGGCGGTCGGCGGGGACGCGCAGGTCGACGTCGGGATCGGTGCGCGGGTTGGGGGGTTCGGGTGGCTCGGACACGGGTCGTCAGCGTACTGCCGCGACGGCGGCGTCCGTGCCGCCCCGCCACACCGTGCCGACCTCGCTGAACCCGGCTGCGGTGAGGGCGGCGAGGTGCCAGGAGACCGGCGGGTTCCACTCGGGGCTGTGCCCGGTGGGGTAGATCGTCTGTCGCTCGGCGACAAGTGGCGCGAGCGCCGGGTCGGCGCCGGCCCGCTCCCACCAGTCCGACCAGGACAGCATCGAGCCGGCGGCGTACCGGGCGTTGCGCCGGTCCCGGGCCCGGTCCAGCAACCGCTTGGTCAGCTCCGGCACTGTGTCGTCCGGCATGTGGTCGGCGTTGACGAAGACCCCGCCCGGTCGCAGCACGTCGCGCAGTTCGGCGTAGAGCTGGCCGAGCCGGTCGGCCGGCAGCCAGTGCAGGGCGGTGGCGGTGAGCACGGCGTCGTATTCGCGGTGGGGGAGCGGGGCGCGCCACTCGGGGGTGCCGAGATCGGCCCGGACGAGGGTGGCCCGGCCGGCCAGCGAGGCGTCGGCAATGGCGAGTAGTGCCGGGTCGAGGTCCACCACTGTCGTTTCGGCGTCGGGGAAGCGCGCGAGCGTCCGCAGCGAGATGGTGCCGGTGCCACCGGCCAGGTCGAGCACGCGTGGCGGCTGACCGTCGAGGACCGCGTCGACGGTGTCGAGCATGGCGGTGAACCGGTGTTCCCGGTCCGGTAGGTAGGCCTCCTGCTGACGGTCCCAGCTCTCCTGCCAGGCCCAGGGCTCCGTGATGTAAGGACTCATGGCGATCAGGCTAGTTACGATACGAGCGCGTTGTCCAGAGCTTGTTGCACATCTTTTGCAATTGCGAGAAGATGGCAGGGCGATGATCAGAGCGATGCCGGGTCGGGCCTCCACTCGGCCCGGCGTCCTCACTTCCGGCGGGGTCAGACGGTCGTGTCCACCGGGATTGCCTCGGCCTCCACCGGTTCGCGGCGGCGGGCCAGCCGCAGCGCTCCGCCCAGGACGCCCAGGCCGGCCAGGGTGAGCGCCGCGCCGGCCCAGATCGGCGAGGTGTAGCCGAGCCCCGCGGCGATGGTCACCCCGCCGATCCAGGCGCCCAACGCGTTGCCGAGGTTGAACGCCGCGATGTTCGCCCCGGACGCCAGGGTCGGCGCCTGGTTGGCGTAGTGCATGATCCGCATCTGCAACGGCGGTACGGTGGCGAACCCGAACCCGCCCATCAGCACCAGTGAGACGACGGTCAGCACCGGGCTCGACGCGGTCAGCGCGAACCCGACGAGCACCACGGTGAGCACCGCCAGGACGGTGACCAGGGTGCGCGACAGCGACCTGTCCGCGGCCCGGCCGCCGAGCAGGTTGCCGGCGAAGAGCCCCACTCCGAAGAGGACGAGCAGCCACGGCACGGTGCTGGTGGCGAAGCCGCTGACCTCGGTGAGCGTGTACGCGATGTAGGTGAACGCGCCGAACATGCCACCGAAGCCCAGGACCGTGATGACCAGCGACAGCCAGACCTGTGCGTGGGTGAAGGCCCGCAGCTCGCCGCGTAGCCCACCGGCCGGCCGGTCGGCGTTCGCGGTGTCGCCGGCCGGGACGAGCAGGGCCAGCCCGATCAGCGCGACCACCCCGATGGCGGTGATCGCCCAGAACGTCGACCGCCAGCCGAAGTGCTGCCCGAGGAAGGTGCCGAAGGGCACGCCGAGCACGTTCGCGATGGTCAGGCCGGCGAACATCATGGCGATGGCGCCCGCCCGGCGGGCCGGTGCCACCAGGCCGGCGGCGACCACGGCGCCGATGCCGAAGAACGCGCCGTGGCAGAGCGCGGCGACGATCCGGCCGGCCATCAGCACGGCGTAGTCGCCGGCGACCGCGGAGAGCAGGTTGCCGATGATGAAGAGCACCATCAGGCCCAGGAGCACCGGCTTGCGCGGCAGTCGGGTGACCGCCGCGGTGAGGGCCACCCCGCCGACGGCCACGCTGAGCGCGTAGCCGGAGATCAGCCAGCCGGCGACCGGCTCGGTGACCGCGAAGTCGGCCGCCACCTCGGGCAGCAGCCCCATGATCACGAACTCGGTGAGCCCGATGCCGAAGGCGCCGATCGCCAGCGCGATCAGGCCGGGCGGCAGTGACTTCTGGCGTACGGACATGGCGTTCCCATCGGGGAGGGGGCAGATATGCGGCGCATGCAACTACACGCGCCGGCAACGAAATACTTGCACACGCTTTATATGGGCGCAAGCGTGGTAGCCTGGGGCCGTCGAGATCACACCCGAGGAGGGCCGGCATGGGCATCGCCGACGACGCGGTCGAGATCCGCGCGCAGGGCTGGCGTACCCTCGCCGCCCTGCACGGGCTGATCGAGACGTCGCTGGAACGGGCGTTGCAGGCCGACCACGACCTGTCCGTTGTCGAATACACGGTGCTCGACGCGCTCTCCCGCCAGGACGGCTGGCACATGCGGATGAGCCAGCTCGCCCGCGCCGCCGCGCTCTCCGGCAGCGCCACCACCCGCCTGGTCACCCGCCTGGAGCAGCGCGGCCTGCTCACCCGCATCCTCTGCGCCGACGACCGGCGCGGCATCTACACCGAGCTGACCCCGGCCGGCTCCGAGTTGCTCGCCCAGACCCGCCCCACCCACGACCGGGTGCTCACCGCGGCGCTCGCCGAGGCCGAGGCCACCCCCGAGCTGGCCCCGCTGGTCGACGCCCTGCACCGGCTGCCGGCCGCCCGCTGACCGCGCCACCAGGCCGGGCGACGGCCGGCGTACGGTACCCGCAGCCCGCACCGGGACCGGCCGCGCCAAGGGAGACACGCGATGCAGGACCGCACCCCTCGTCCCGAGGAGCTGGACCCGATCGAACGCGCCGGCGTCGACGAGCTGCGTGCCCTGCAACGTGAACGGCTGCGCTGGTCGCTGCGGCACGCGTACGACAACGTGCCGCACTACCGCCGGGCGTTCGACGCGGCCGGGGTGCACCCCGACGACTGCCGCGACCTCGACGACCTGGCCCGCTTCCCGTTCACCGGCAAGGCCGAGCTGCGGGCCAACTACCCGTTCGGGATGTTCGCCGTACCCCGGGAGCGGGTCGCCCGTCTGCACGCCTCCTCCGGCACCACCGGCCGGCCGACGGTGGTCGGCTACACCCGCGACGACCTGCGCACCTGGGCGCGCCTGATGGCCCGGTCGATCCGCGCCTCCGGCGGTCGTCCCGGCGACCGGGTGCACGTCGCGTACGGCTACGGGCTCTTCACCGGCGGCCTGGGCGCGCACTACGGCGCGGAGGAGCTGGGCTGCACTGTCATCCCGGTCTCCGGTGGCATGACCGAGCGTCAGGTCATGCTGATCCGCGACTTCGAACCCGAGGTCATCATGGTCACCCCCAGCTACATGCTCGCCATCGTGGACGAGATGCGGCGCCAGGGCGTCGACCCGCGCGCCACCTCGCTGCGGGTGGGCATCTTCGGGGCGGAGCCGTGGACCGAGGACATGCGCCGGGAGGTGGAGCAGCGGTTGGACATCCACGCGGTGGACATCTACGGGCTCTCCGAGGTGATGGGCCCCGGCGTGGCGACCGAGTGCGTCGAGACCAAGGACGGGCTGCACGTCTGGGAGGACCACTTCTACCCGGAGATCGTCGACCCGGTGACCGGGGCGGTGCTGCCCGACGGTGAGCGGGGCGAGCTGGTGTTGACCTCGCTGACCAAGGAGGCGATGCCGGTGGTGCGCTACCGCACCCGCGACCTGACCCGACTGCTGCCCGGCACCGCCCGTCCGATGCGCCGGATCGAGAAGATCACCGGTCGGACGGACGACATGATGATCGTGCGCGGGGTGAACATCTTCCCGACCCAGATCGAGGAGCTGATCCTGCGGACCCCGCAGCTGTCGCCGCACTTCCAGTGCGTACTCGATCGGCAGGGCCGGTTGGACACCCTCACGGTACGGGTGGAGCGGCGGGCCGGCGTCGCAGTGGACGCCGCCGAGCGGGCCGGCGCGGCGCTGGTGGAGCTGGTGAAGAACACCATCGGCGTGAGCGTGGCGGTCGACGTGCTCGCCCCGGACGCGGTGGAGCGGTCGGTGGGCAAGATGCGCCGCATCGTCGACCAGCGACGACCCGTCTGAACGCCGGCCGAGCAGCCGGTCTCGTCCTGGTCCGCCGCCCGCCACCTTGTCGGTGCTGTCTCCTGTAGAGCTGCCCCGGGTGTGGGGCAGCCGGGCTTCGTCCCGCGTCGTAGGGGTGTCCCGCGCGATGCTGACCTCGGCGTCGGCCGGGTCAGGCGCGGGGTGATCCAGGTGCCGTCGTCGACTTAGGATGCTGGTCATGCGAGTACTGGTGGTCTCCGCCCCGCTGGTCGGGCACGTCTTTCCGCTGGTGCCGCTCGCCGTCGCGCTGCGCGACGCCGGCCACGACGTGCTGCTGGCCACCGGCGGTGGTGGCCTGGCCGCCGCCAACGCGGGTCTGCCGGTGCACGACATCGCACCGGGCTTCGACTTCGGCCGGATCGCGCTGCGGGTCTTTCCCCGGCACCCCCTGGTCGCGCGCGCCGAGTTGGCCGGCACCGCCGGCACCCGGGGCGCCGGCCTGCTCTTCGGCGCGCTCAACGACCAGCTCACCGACCCGGTCGTCACGTTGGCCACCCAGTGGCGGCCGGATCTGGTGCTCCACGAGCCGTTCGCGGTCGCCGGCGCGATCGCCGCCGCCCGGCTGGGGGTGCCGGCCGTACGCCAGGAGAACTCCCTCTTCGATGGCCGGGACCTGGTCCGTGCCAGCAGCGCCCGACTCGGTGCCGCCCTGCGGCGGCACGGCCTGACCGAGCTGCCGCCGCCCGCAGCGGCCCTCGCCGTGGCCCCGCCGAGTGTGGCCGCGCAGGATGGGTGGCCGATGCGGTACGACTCCTACGTCGGCGGCGGCGAGCTGCCCGCGTGGCTGCGCGAGCCCGGTGAACGGCCCCGGATCATCGTCACCCGGAGCACCCTGACCGGCCCCGGCGACCGGGGGCCGATGCCCGCCGTGGTGGCCGCCGCCGCCCAGGTGGACGCCGAGATCGTGCTCGTCCGCCCGGATGAGCGGTCGGCTCGTTCGCTGCCCGGGAACGTGCGGGTGGTCGACTGGATTCCGCTCGACGAGGCGTTACCGGCGAGCGCGGCGCTGGTCCACCACGGCGGGGCGGGCAGCGCCTTTGGCGCCCTCGCCGCCGGGCTGCCCCAGCTCGCCACAGTGGGTCCGGGGGACCGGCGGCACAACGCCGAGCTGGTGGCCCGCCGGGGTGCCGGCCTGGCGCTGCGACCCCGGGACATCACCGCGCGGGCGCTGACCCAGCTGCTCACCGACGAGCGCCTGCGCACCACCGCGGGGCAGGTCAGCCGGGAGATCGCCGCGATGCCGCCGCCGAGCGACCTCGTCGCGCGGCTGGCGGCGTTGGTCTGACGTCCGTCCCGCGTGCCCACACCGGCGGGACCCTCGGCTGCGGCAGGATGACGTGATGCGACACGTCGTGCTGTTCCACTCCGTGTACGGGCTGCGGCCCGCCGTGCGCGCCGCCGCCGACCGGTTGCGCGCCGCCGGGCATCAGGTCAGCACCCCCGACCTGTACGGCGTACCCGCCACCGACACCGTCGAGGAGGGCTTCGCGCTGCTCGACAAGATCGGCCAGGAGGTGGTGCTCGACCGGGCCCGGACAGCGCTGCGTGACCTGCCACCGGAGACGGTGCTCGCCGGTTTCTCGATGGGCGCCGGTGTGGCCGGGGCGCTGCTGGCCGAGCGCCCCGACGCCGCCGGCCTGCTCCTGCTGCACGGCACCGGTGGCGCGCCGAACGCGGTCCGGCCCGGGTTGCCGGTGCAGCTGCACCTCGCCGATCCCGACCCGTACGACGCGCCGGACGAGGTCGACGAGTGGCAGCAGGCGCTCACCGACGCCGGCGCCGACCTGACGGTCTTCCGCTATCCCGGTGCGGGGCACCTGTTCACCGACCCGGACCTGGCCGAGCATTCCCCGGACGCCACCGCGGGGACCTGGCCACGGGTGCTGGCCTTCCTGGCCGCGTCCTGAGCCGGGTCGCGCGGTGGACGTCAACGCCCAGCAACCGGAACAGCTCCCCGAACGGCGGCGTCCCGCCAACGCGGGGCACCCCCGGACACCTCTCGTTCGATATCGTGGCGCCACCACCAAGATCCTTGAGCGGGATGTGGCAGTGACGACGACAGCTTTCGACGAGCACGAACGGTCGCGCTGGGCCGGGCGCGCGGCGGCGTTCGACAGCAGTCTCGCCGCCCTCTGTGCCCATCCCGCGCCGTCGTTGCTGGACGCCGCCCACGTCACCGCGGGCATGCGGGTGCTCGATGCCGGCACCGGCTCCGGGACCGTGGCCGGGCTGGCCAGCGCTCGTGGCGCCACCGTCGTGGCCGTCGACGCCGAACCCAGCATGGTCGAGCTGGTACGCAGCCGCGTCCCGTCCGCCGCCGAGGTTCGCCTCGCGGCCCTGCCCCACCTGCCGTTTCCCACCGGGCACTTCGACGCGGCCGTGGCGAACTTCGTGATCAACCATGTCGGCGATCCGCTGGCCGCGATCAGCGAACTGCGACGGGTCGTCCGGCCAACTGGTCGGATCGCGGTGACGATCTGGCCCGACCCGCCGCCCGAGGCGCAGCGGCTGTGGGGTGCGGTCTTCGACGCCGCTGGGGTCGACCGGCCGATCTCCGTGCCGAGGGTGGACGCGGAGCGGGACTTCCCGCGTACCCCCGACGGGTTCGCGGGCCTGCTCGACGCCGCCGGTCTGGCCGACGCGCGCTGCGACACGATCACCTGGGCGCATCGCACCCACCCCGAGGCCTGGTGGAGTGGCCCGGCCAACGGCATCAGCAAGCCGGGTCTGCTGATGGAGGCCCAGCCGCCGCACGTGATCACCCGGATTCGTGCCGCGTACGACGAGCTGACCGCCGCCTACCGCGACACGGACGGCCTGCTCGTTCTGCCGACCGCGGCGCTGCTGGCCTCGGCGTCCGTGCCGTAGCCGGGCTGGGCGACCGGCCCGTCGGCGCGAGCCCGGCCATCCGCGACCGCTGGGCGGACGCTCAGGCGGAGGCGGCCAGGCCGTCCGTCCGGCGGATCAACGGCGGACCGGGTACGGCGCGGATCCCGCCGGGCGGAGCGCCGACACCGGTGAGCGCATCCGGACCGGCTGACTCCGGCACGGCCGGCACGGCACGGATCACCACCGGGGTCCGGTCGACGTTCGAGGGCCAGTGACCGCCCGTGTTGGCCCGTGTCGCGGGCGCCGTCACCGCCGGGGTCGGCGGCACGTCACCGGCCGGCGCGACGGGTCGGAGCCGGTTGGCGCCCGGCGCCCGATTGGTTGCCCGGGGCAGCGCGGCCGGCGGGGTCGCCATCGTCGGGGTGGAAAGGCGCGGCGGGCCGGATCCTGGCGCGGGGGCCAACGCCACGAGCGGGGTGTCGCGACCGACCCGGGAGCGAACGGCATCGAGGCGCACGATCTCGGCGGGCCGGGTGGTCGCGCCACCGCCGACCGCACGAGCGGCACCTGTGGAGTTCGCGGCAGCGTGATCTGGCCGGAGGGCGTCGGAGCGGGTGGTGTCGTGGCGTGGGGCGTCGGCGGCCCGGCGGGCGAAGAGGGCCCGCAGCGCGCGGGGCAGCCGCTCGGCGGCGACCTGGCGCAGCGCGGGCGCGGCGAACGCGTACCCGTTGGCGTGGTGGAGGAGCAGTAGGCCGGCGGCGACCAGCCGGCGTAGTGCCGGCGCGGACCGGCCGGGCGTCCAGCCGAGCGCCCGGTCGACCGCCGCGCCGGAGATCACGCCGCCGAGGACACCGGCGGCCATCAGGACCGCTCGCCGCTCACCATCGAGGTGGTCCAGCTCGGCGCCGACGGCTCGGCGTACCGCCTCGGGCAGCGGGAGCGCCGCCGGGTCGGCCCCGGCCACTATCGACGCGACGTACGCCGCCGCGTGCCCGGGCCGACCGCCCATCAGTGGCAGCAGCCGGTCCACCAGGGCCACCGGCTGACCGGCCCGGGTCAGCAGGTGGCGCAGCAGCCGCCCGGACTGCACAGTGGCAAGCGGTCGGATCGCCACCCGACGGGCCGAGCCGGGCCGGGTGTCGGCCCACTGCGGTTGGTGCAGGGTGACCACGGCCAGTGGTAGCCCCCGTGCCGTTGCCGCGCCGAACAGCGCGTGCAGGAATCCGCTCACCACGGGCGCCGCGCGGTCCACGTCGTCCACGGCGACGATCAGCGGCGCCTGGGTGGCCAGGCGCAGCAGGACCTCCCGGCAGATCGCCGCGCCGGCCATCGCCGCGGCCGAGCCGTCCGGGTTGGACAGCATCCGCTCAAGCGCCGGGACCGCCGTGGCGACCCGAGCCGGTGGGAACAAGGCGGTCAGTGTGGCGACGAGCCGGTCGTGGACCGCCGCCGGGCCGTCGCCGCGACGCACCCCGGCGAAACCGCGGAGCAGCTCGGCGACCGGCTCCAGGACCTGATCGGGGTACGGCTGGCAGGCCGTCACACACCACCGCACGGCGGCCCCGTCCACGGTGGTCAATCCACGGGTCAGCTCGTGCAGCAACCGGCTGCGGCCACTGCCGGTGGGCCCGACCAGGGAGACCCAGCACGGGTTCTGCTCCCGGATGGCCACGGTCAGCTGGTCGCGGATGGTGGCCAGCTCGCGGCGGCGACCGATCAGCGGGCCGTCGTGTCGGTCGACGCCGGGACGCACCGGACCGACGGCGTGCCAGACCGGCATCGGCGGCACCCGGCCGGCGACCGGAACCGGCGGCAGCTGACGCTGGGTGATCAGGCCAGCGGTGGCCCGCGTGGTGGCCGCGCAGAGCGCGACGGCGCCCGGTGGCGCGTACTCCTGCAGGCGGGCCGCGGTGGTGATCACCGCGCCGCTGGCCACGCCGTGCCCGCCGCTGACCGCGCCGCCCAGGTCGACAACGACCTCACCGGTGGCGACACCGACGCGCACCCGGAGCCGGATGTCGCCGACCATCGGCCGGCAGTCCAGCGCGGCCTGGATCTCGAGTCCGGCGCGCACCGCCCGGTACGCGTCGAAGCCGTCGGAGTGCCGGGCGCCGAAGAGTGCCATCACCGCGTCGCCGACGTACTTCTCCACCACGCCCTGCCACCGGTGCAGCACGCCGGCGACGGTGTCGAAGTAGACCCGCTGCAACGCGCGGACGTCCTCCGGATCGAGTCGGTTCACCAACGCCGTGGAGCCGACGATGTCGGCGAAGAGCACCGTCACTGTGCGTCTCTCCTCCGGCACGGGCCAGTGCGGGGTCACGGTCCGCCGCGCGTCGCCGATGGTGATGCTGGTCGTGGTGGTGGTCATGGTTTCGCACCAACCCTTCTCCCCGCTGATGCCTGGTGACCTCCGGAGATTGGCATTCCTGGGCTGACGGGGGATCTGCAGAACGACGTATGTCGGCCACCTGCAACCTTTAGTCGCAAAGTCGACGCGAGGAGTACCACAAGCGGCAGATGGCCGTAGAACGGTTCGGGCACCTGTGATTAGGCTGCGTGCCATGGCCAGCGATGTGGACACCGCACCGCTCGTGGGCCGGACCGAGCTGGTGCAGACGGTTCGGTCCGCGTTGCTCGGTGACGCCGCGCACGGGCAGACCGCCGCCGTCTTCCTGACCGGTGAGAGCGGTGTGGGCAAGACCCGGCTGTTGGGTGAGGTCGGCGACCGGCTGCGTGCGCAGGGCGCCGTGGTGCTCACCGGCAGCTGCCTGGACATCGGCGACGCCTCCCCGCTGCACCCGCTGTTGCAGGCCCTGCGCCGCTTCGACGCCGATCTGTCCACCTCGCACGCGCGCACCTCCTCCGCGGTGCGTGGGTTGCTGCAGATGTTCGCCGACGAGACCGCCGCTCCGGACGGCGCGGGCGCGTTGCTGGAGCGGGTCAGCCGCGGGCTGCACCTGATCGCCGAGGGCAGACCACTGGTGTTGATCCTCGACGACCTGCAGTGGGTCGACCGGAGCACCCGACAGTTGCTGCTCTACCTGTTGGCCGGGCTCGGCGACCTCCAGCTCTCCGTGCTGGCGGCGGTGCGCGCCGAGTCGTTGCAGGGCGTGCACCCGCTGCGCCGGGTGCTGACCGAGCTGCGTCGGCTGCGGACGGTGCGGGTGCTCGACCTGGCGCCGCTGGACCGGGTCGACACCGAGAAGCTCGCTGCCGCCGTGGTCGGCCGGACGCTGCCCGCCGAGGCGGCCGAGCAGGTCTGGCAGCGCAGCGGCGGCAACCCGTTCGTCATCGAGGAGCTGGCTCGCGATCTCCGCGACGGCCGCGACGGTCTGTCCGAGACGGTGCGGGAGATCTTCCTCGACCGGGTCGACGCGCTGCCCCAGCACGCGCACGCGGTGGTGCACGCGGTCGCCGCCGGTGTCGAGCCGGTACAGCACTGGCTGCTGGCCCAGGTGCTGCGGTTGCCCGAGGACGAGCTGATCGACGCGGCCCGCGCGGCGGTGGCCCACCGGCTGCTTGTCGGTGCCGACGACGGTTACCGGCTGCGGCACCGCCTCGTCGCCGAGGTGCTCGCGCACGAGCTGCTGCCGGCCGAGCGTTCCGGGCTGCACCGCCGCTACGCCGAGGCGCTGACCGCCGCGCCGGGTGAGCTGCACCAGGCCCGGCTGGCGCACCACTGGCGGTTGGCCGGTGAGCCGGCGCGCGCGTTGCCGGCAACGGTGGCGGCGGCGCAGGAGGCCGAGCGGCTGCACGGTTACGCCGAGGCGCACCGGCACTGGTCGGCGGCGTTGCAGCTGGCCGGCGACTCCGGCTCGCTGGCAGTGGACCGGGTCGAGTTGCTCGGCAACGCCGCCGAGGCGGCCCACCACTGCGGGGAGCACGCCCGCGCGCTGGCCCTGCTGGAGGAGTTGGCCGCCGTACGTGGTGGCGAGCCGAGCTGCGCGCTGCACATCCGCCGGGCCCGCTACCTGGCCGCCGCCGGTCGCTCGGCGCTGGCCGAGGAGGAGTACCAGCGGGCGCTGGAGGCGGCCGACTGTTCCCCGCGTGACCGGGCCGCCGCCGCCGCCCGCCTCGCCGAGCTGCTCCTGCATCTGGGCCGCTACGCCGACGCCGGCCAGCGGGCCCGGGAGGCGCTGGCGTTGGCCGCCGACGTGGAGGGCTCCGCCACCGAGGTGGTGCTGGCCAGCTCGGCGCTGGGCTTCAGTGACGCCTACCTGGAGGACCCGGACGCGGGGCTGGCGGTGATGCGCGACGCCCTCGACACCGCCGAGCGCGCCGGCCAGCCCGAGGATGTGGCCTGCGCGTACCTGCACCTGGCGGAGCTGTTGACCGGGCCACTGAACATCCTCGAAGAGGGTGTGGTGGTGGCCCGGCGTGGCGCCGAGCGGGTCGCCGAGCTGGGGTTGGGCCGCACCTGGGAGACCCGGCTGCTGGCCGTCGCCATCAACGGGCTGTTCCGGGTGGGTCAGTGGGCCGAGGCGGAGAAGGTGGTTGCCGCCGCGCTGCGGCACCGACCGTCCGGTGCGGACGCCGTCGAGCTGCTGCTAGCCCGGTGCCGGCTCTCGGTGGGTTACGGCGACATCGACGCCGCCAGCCGGGACCTCGACGCGGTGGCGACTCTGCTCGCCGGCGGCGGGGCGCGGCACGTCATTCCGCTGCTCACCCTGCGCGCCGGGCTGGCCATGTGGGAGGGCCGGCACGATGTGGCGCGGTTGGCGGTGCAACGCGGCCTCACCGAGAGCCGTTCCGACGACGTGACGATCCTGTCGGCGCTCATCTGGCACGGCCTGCGGGCCGAGGCTGAGGCGCACACCAGCCGTACCGTGGCCGTGGATCCGACGGTGGTACGCCGGCTGCGCGACGTCGCGGACCGGGTGGCCCGCAAGAGCGTCGGCGCGGCCCGTCCGGTGCGGTCGGTGGTGGAGGGGTTCCTGGCCCTCTGCGCCGCCGAGGTGAGCCGCCTCGACAGCAGTGACCCGGACCTGTGGGCCGCGTCGGTCGCCGAGTGGGATCGACGCCACCACCCCTACCCGGCGGCGTACTCGCGGCTGCGGCAGGCCGAGGCGCTGCTGGCCCGCCGCAGCCGGCTGGCCACCGCCGGCAAGCTGTTGCGGGAGGCGTACCGGGTGGCGCAGGGGTTGGGCGCGGTGCCGCTGACCTCGGAGATCCGCGAGCTGGCCGGGCGGGCCCGGGTGTCGCTGGAGGAGCGCGAGGCCCTCAGCGGTACGCGGAGCGCACCGGCCGAGGCGTCCGACGACGAGTTGGCGGCGCTCACCGCACGGGAGCGGGAGGTGCTCGCGCTCGTCGCGGAGGGGCTGACCAACAAGGAGATCGGGCAGCGGCTGTTCATCAGCGAGCGGACCATCGGGGTGCACGTGTCGCACATCTTCGACAAGCTCCAGGTCCGTACCCGCGTCCAGGCCAGCGCGATCCAACTGCGCAACCTCCGAAGCTGACGTACCGCACCGCGCCGCGTGTGCGCGCCGGGATACGTCGTTCTACTGATTCGGCGGGTGGGTGTCGGCTGAGAGGCTGGGCCGCGTCGACGACGGCACGGGGGATGCCGCCGACCACTATGGAGGAGAGATGACCGAACCGGTCTGGGGGCCCGTGCACCGGGACATCGTCGATCTGCTCGCCGACCATCCCGCGGACGTGCCGGCCGTTGTCGATCACCTCACCAAGCTTCAGGACATGCTGGTGCGGTTGCCTCCGTTGGAGGCCAGCTGCCCGCTGGCGGACTTCAACAGGCTCTACCTGACCATCACCAGCAGCGTGTTGGACGGGTTGTACGACGACCGCTTCGTCGACCCGGCGTTTCTCTCCCGGCTCGACGTGGAGTTCGCGGCGCGGTATTTCGACGCGATGCGGCTCTGGACCGACTCCAGTCCGGGCACTCCGAAGGCGTGGTCGTGCCTCTTCGAGCGGATGCGTGGGCCGGACGCCCGCCCACTGCCGTCGGCGGCGGCCGGGGTCAACGCGCACATCAACTTCGACCTGCCCTTCGCGCTGGTGACCACGTTCGACCACCTGGAGTCGGAGCCGGTCGACGGCAGTGACCAGCACCACGACTATCTGGAGATCAACAAGATCTTCGCGGACAAGATCCCCGGCCTGCGCCGGGGCTATCTGGAGCGGTGGCAGCTGCTCATCGACATGCTCAACGGCGACATCGACGACTGGTACCAGGGGGAGCTGGTCGAGTACACCCGCGATGTCGCCTGGCGTAACGCGCAGAAGATCTGGCGGTGCCGGCACGACCCGGACGCCCGCGAGTGTGAGCGCACGCGGTTGGACGACAACGCCGCGGCGCTCGGCCGGCTACTGCTCTCTCCCCTGGGAGCGTTTCTGCAGTAGCCGGGACGGGGGGTCCCCGCGCTCCGCCCCGTGGGGGTGGCGGAGCGCGGGGGCGCGTTTCATCAGATCCGCCCCACCCCGGGTGGCCGGCCGGCAAGCGGTCGACCC
Organism: Micromonospora sp. NPDC005215; assembly: GCF_040607915.1. Lineage (NCBI taxonomy): Bacteria > Bacillati > Actinomycetota > Actinomycetes > Micromonosporales > Micromonosporaceae > Micromonospora > Micromonospora sp. NPDC005215. Next base: position 50,799 of record NZ_JBEXHQ010000054.1, read on the forward strand.
GGGGGGGTGGTGCAGCCGGTCGGCCCCGGGGGGTGTGTTCTCCTCCCCGTGAAGCAGTCCGACCAGATCCTCGGCGCGCTCGGTGAAGATC
>NZ_JBEXHQ010000055.1:0-50793 GCF_040607915.1 Micromonospora sp. NPDC005215
TGAGCGCGTTCTCCATGAAGTACACGGGCCCGAGGACGGTCGCCCGGACCTGCTGATCGCGCAGGTACGCCTCGACGAGCTGCTTGCTGTCGGCGCCCCGCCCGGCCCGTGGCCCGGACCGAGCGCCACCCCCGGTGACGTCCCACCGCTGGGTCCGCCGATCTCCGCGCTGCCGTCGCCCGCCGGTGCCGCGCCGGCACCCACGCCCGTCGCACCGCCCCGCCGGCGGCGGCTGCCGGTGGTGCTGGCCGTCGTGCTGCTGCTGGTGCTCGCCGGCGTCGGAGTCGTCGTCGTCCGACCCGGCCCGGTCGCCGGATGGCTGGGCGACGACGCCGGGTCCGCGCCGAACGCCGTTGGCGTGACCCCGGAGCCGGACCCGTCGGACGTGCTGACCGGCCCGGACCCGAACGCTCCGACACCCACCCCGGACGGGGTGCGTGCCGCGCTCGACCCGCTGGTCGGGGTCGCAGCCCTGGGCGATCGGGTGAACGTCTCGGTGGCCGATGTCATCTCCGGCCAGACGCTGTTCGACAAGGGGGCGGACGACGGCACAGTGCCCGCCTCGGTGACCAAGCTGGCGACCGCGGTGACGGCGCTGGCAGCCCGAGGACCGGGCTACCGGATCCCCACCCGCGCGGTGGCCGGTGCGAAGGCCGGCGAGGTGGTGATCATCGGTGGTGGCGATCCCACCCTCGCGATCGACAAGAAGGGCTACTACCCGGGAGCGGCGCGGCTCGACGAGCTGGCCGCCCAGGTGCGTACGGCGCTCGGCAGCGCCACCCCGACGAGTGTCACAGTCGACGGATCGGTCTACTCCGGGCCGGTCTACGGCCCGGGTTGGGACGACGACATCCCCACCGGTGGGTCTGGCGGCGCGGTGACGGCGTTGATGACCGACGGCGCTCGCCGGGACCCGAGCGTCCCGCACGGGGCCGCGGCGCGGTTCGCCGAGCCGGACCTGGCCGCCGGCAGGTCGTTCGCCCGGCTGCTCGGTGTGCCGGGCGACGCCGTGAAGCGCGGTACGGCACCGGCGCCCGCCGCAGCCGGTGGCACCCCGGCGCCGGGCACCGAGCTGGGTTTGGTGCAGTCTCCGCCGATGATCCGGCTGGTCGACATCATGATCAGCGAGAGTGACAACCTGGTGGCCGAGGCGCTGGCCCGTCAGGTCGCGTTGGCCCGCAACCAACCGGCCTCGTTCGACGGCGGCGCTGCCGCGATGGACGCGGAGGTGGCCGAGTTGGGCCTGCCCGCCGAGGAGATCACCCTTTCCGACGGCAGCGGGCTGTCCCGCAACAACCGGATCAGCCCGTCGTTGCTGACCGACCTGATCCGACTGGCCGCCAGCCCGGACCATCCGGAGTTGGCCGGTGTCTTCGGCGGTCTGCCGGTGGGCGGCTGGTCCGGGACCCTGGATCAGCGCTACCGCACCGCCGCCGGCACCGCCGCTGGGGCGGGCAGTGTTCGGGCGAAGACCGGCACCCTGACCGCTGTGCACTCCATTGCGGGCCTGGTCACCACCGCCGATGGGCGGCTACTCACCTTCGCGGTGCTCACGGATCGGGTGCCTGGCGGGAAGGAAACCGCCCAACCGGCGCTGGACCGGATCACCGCCGCGCTGGCCGGCTGCGGCTGCCGCTGACCGTCACCGGTCGGGGTCTCCGGCCCCGACCGGGGCCGCCATCGCCGTCGATCGGGGACGCGAGCCCGGGCCGGGGTGTCGCGGCGCGGGTACGGTGGGTCCATGGCGCAGTTCGTGGACTGGGATCTGGCCGCCGCCACCGCGGGGGCGTTGAGCAAGTCGGGCCCCCGGGTGTCGTATACCGAGGCCACCGACGTGGTCGGCGACCTGCGCCGGCTGACCGACGAGGCGGCCGGGCACGTGGCCGACTACACGGGGCTGCGGGCGCAGGTGGCGCATCCGCCGGTCCGGGTGGTCGACCGGCGCGACTGGGCCGCGACAAACATCGCCGGTCTTCGCGAGGTGATCACTCCGCTGGTGAGCCGGCTGTCCGGCGACAAACAGCCGAGTGCGTTGACCGAGGCGGTCGGGTCCCGGCTGACCGGGGTGCAGGCCGGCACGGTGCTGGCCTACCTCTCCGGTCGGGTGCTCGGGCAGTACGAGGTCTTCTCGGCCGACCCGGGCCAACTGCTGCTTGTCGCGCCGAACATCGTCGAGGTGGAGCGCAAGCTCGGCGCGGACCCACGCGACTTCCGGCTCTGGGTGTGCCTGCACGAGGTCACCCACCGCACCCAGTTCACCGCCGTCCCGTGGATGCGGGGCTACTTCCTCGGCGAGGTGCAGGCGTTCGTCGACGCCTCGTCCAGCGGGAGCGAGCACCTCGTCGAGCGGCTGCGGCGCGGGGTGGCCACGCTGTCCGAGGCGGTCCGTGACCCGGAGAGCCGCACCAGCGTGCTGGACATCGTGCAGACCCCGGCGCAGCGGGCGGTGCTCGACCGGCTCACCGCGTTGATGACCCTGCTGGAGGGGCACGCCGAGTTCGTGATGGACGGCGTCGGTCCGCAGGTGATCCCGAGCGTGGAGCGGATCCGGGCGTCGTTCAACCGGCGCCGGGAGGCGGGCAACCCGCTGGAGAAGGCGATCCGCCGGCTGCTCGGGGTGGACGTCAAGATGCGCCAGTACGCCGAGGGGCGCAAGTTCGTGCACGGCGTGGTGGAGCGGGTCGGCATGGAGGGGTTCAACTCGATCTTCAACTCGCCGCTCACGCTGCCCCGGTTGTCCGAGTTGGGTGACCCGGATGCCTGGGTGGCCCGGGTGCACGGCCCGGCCGGCACCATTCCGGCCGCTGGCTGACCGCCCGCCGGTGGCCGCGCTCGCCCCACCGTTGGCCGCGATCCGGGTGGCGGTCCGTCGCGCCCTGACCGGTCTGCCGGCCGGTGGGCCGGTGCTGGTCGCCTGCTCCGGCGGAGCCGACTCGCTCGCCCTCGCGGCGGCCACCGCGTTCGTGGCGCCTCGACTGGGCCGCGCCGCCGTGCTGGTCACTGTCGACCACGGTTTGCAGGACGGCTCCGCGGAGCGTGCCGAGGCGGTGGCCACCTGGGCCGGTGGGTTCGGGTTCGCGTCGTCGACAGTGGTGCGGGTGGAGGTGGCTGGGCGTCCAGGCGGGCCGGAGGCGGCCGCCCGGGAGGCCCGTTACCAGGCGTTGACCGAGGTGGCCCGGGAGCAGGACGCGGTAGCGGTGCTGACCGGGCACACCCGCGACGACCAGGCGGAGACGGTGCTGCTCGCGCTCGCCCGGGGCTCCGGTCCGCGCGGGCTGGCCGGGATGCCGGCCAGGCGGGACCTGAACGGGGTGCCGCTGCTGCGTCCGCTGCTGGAGATCGGTCGGGAGCAGACGCGCGCCGCGTGTGCCGTGCTCGGGCTGAGCCCGTGGCAGGACCCGCACAACACCGACCCGTCGTACGCCCGCTCCCGGGTGCGGGTCGACCTGCTGCCGGCGCTGGTACGGGTGCTCGGGCCCGGCGTGGTGGGCAACCTGGCGCGTACCGCCGGTCTGCTGGCGGCCGACAACGCCGCGCTCGACGAGTTGGCGGCGACGGCGCTGGCGGCTGCTCGTTGTCCCGAAGGAGGGCTCCGGGTGTCGGCGCTTGTCGGTCTGGTTCCCGCGGTGCGGGGCCGGGTGCTGCACACCTGGGCGCGGGAGTTGGGTGCCCTGCCCGGTGCGTTGTCGCACCGGCACGTCAACGCCCTGGACGCGCTGGTCACCGCTTGGCGTGGTCAGGGTCCGACCGACCTGCCCGGAGGTGTCCGGGTGCTCCGTCGCGCCGACCGGTTGGCACCCGTCCTCCCGGGGTGAGAGACCTGGTCAGTCGTTGTGCGTCCGGTCCCGGAAGGTGGTCCGGTAGCTGTGTGGGGTGGCGCCGACCCGCCGGCTGAAGTGGTGGCGTAGCGCCGCGGCGTCGCCGAAGCCGGACTGGTCGGCGACGGCCTCCACGCTCAACGGGGTCTCCTCCAGCAGTCGCCGGGCGAGCAGCACCCGTTGGTTGGTGAGCCAGTCGTGTGGGGTGGTGCCCGTCTCGGCGCGGAACCGGCGGGCGAACGTGCGTGGCGCCATGCCGGCGCGGGCGGCCAACTCCTCCACGGTGGTCGTCCGGTCCAGGTGACCCATCAGCCACTCCAGCACCGGTTCCAGAGTGGGCGCCTCGGGCGCCTTCGGGATGGGCGCCTCGACGTACTGTGACTGGCCGCCGTCGCGGTGCGGCGGGACCACCATCCGCCGGGCCAGCCGGGTCGCGGTGGCCGAGCCGTGCTCCTGGCGGATCAGGTGCAGGCAGGCGTCGATGCCGGCCGCCGTGCCGGCGCTGGTCAGCAGCTGGCCGTCCTGGACGTAGAGCGAGTTGCAGCGCACCCGGGCACGTGGGTGCCGGCGTTGCAGTTCGTCCACGAAGCGCCAGTGGGTCGTGCATTCCCGGTCGTCGAGCAGGCCGGCCTCGCCGAGCAGGAAGGCGCCGGAGCAGACGCTGAGCAGGTGTGCGCCGCGTGCATCGGCCCGGCGTAGAGCGTCGAGCACCGCGTCGGGAACTTTGGCGCCATGGGTGTGCGCGGGGACGGCCACCAGGTCGGCCTCGTCGAGCGGGACGAGGTCGGCGTGCGGGGTGAGGTGGAAACCGGACGAGGTACGCACCGGAGCGCCGTCGGGGCTGCACACCTGGAAGCGGTAGCCGGGGAAACCGTCGGCGGTGCGGTCGGTGCCGAACACCTCGGCGAGCACGCCGAGTTCGAAGGGGGCGACCTGGTCGAGCGCGAGAACGGCGATGGACCGGAGCATGTGACGAGGGTAACCCGACAGGTGGCAGTAAATCGATGACCAATGGCATTGCTGCCACTGTCCGGTCGGCGCGAGTGGTCGCAGACTGGTCTCAGTCCGGTGCGCACCGGCGGCGAAACCGACAGCAACCATGCGAAAGTGAGCGCCGCCATGGAGTTCCTGCTCTTCCTCCTCTTCCTTGTCCTGCTCGTCGCCGCCTCGGCGGCCGGGCTGACCGTCGACAGTCACGATTCGGCGGACTGGAAGCCCAGTGACGACGGCCGCCGCTGGCGGTCACGTACCAACTGATGTGATTAGCATCGTTTGCCCAGAAAATCCCCGGCGGGACCGCGCCAAAAGGTGCGGCCCCGCCGACGGAGGCCATCGGACGTACGGCAGGCTAGGAGTCATGGCTGACGGCTCCTGGTACGACGCCGACATCGACCACGTGATCATCTCCGAGGCGCAGATTCGCGAGAAGACGGCGGAGCTGGCCAAGCAGGTCTCCGCCGACTACTCCCACGTGAACGACGGGCTGCTGCTCGTGTGCGTGCTCAAGGGTGCGGTGATGTTCATGGCGGACTTCGCCCGGGCGCTGGGCCGCAACGGCCCCCCGGCCGAACTCGACTTCATGGCCATCTCCTCCTACGGCCAGGGCACCACCTCCTCCGGGGTGGTCCGCATCCTCAAGGACCTGGACCGGGACATCGCCGGTCGGCACGTGATGGTCGTCGAGGACATCGTCGACTCCGGGCTCACCCTCTCCTGGCTGCTGCGCTACCTGGAGTCCCGCTCGGCGGCGAGCGTGGAGGTCGTCGCGCTGTTCCGCAAGCCGGACGCGGTCAAGGTGCCGGTCCCGGTCAAGTACGTCGGCTTCGACATCCCCACCGAGTTCGTGGTCGGCTACGGCCTGGACTTCGGTGAGCGCTACCGGGAGCTGCCGTACGTCGGGGTGCTCAAGCCCGAGGTCTACGCCCGCTCCTGACGCCGGCCGCGACGCTGTCGGGGTGACCCGGAGTGGCGTGAGGTCGACTCGCATCGGCATTCATCGAGCCGACGTTCAGCGCGCTCTCAGCTCTTGCGGCTACCGTGGACCCGGTGGCCCGGAGGTTACTCCGTGCCCGACCCCCCTCGGCCGCGCGATCTGGTCGTCGGGTGGCCGGGCCGGACTCCCCGCCACGCCGGTTTCCAGCCGGACCCGCCGTACGCGGGTCGCGGGGCTGGTGGGCCTGCCCACGGTGCGCGCCATCGATATGAAAGGTGCGCCCAGTGCGGGGCTCGCGAGCTCGCTCCTCGCGTACACGGTGTACCGTCGAATGACCGCGGCGCGGCAGTTTTCGCGTCTCGGGGTCGAGGCCGCCCCGCATGGCAGCTCCGACCGCCGCTCACCGCGGCGACACCAATCAGATGGTCAGGACGTCGATCAGGAGGATGCGGGCGCTCCGGCGCTCGACAACAGTATGGAACGTACGCGTTTCTTCCGCCGACCGGTGGTCTGGATCATCCTGGTCATCCTCGGCGCAGTTGTGCTCAGTCAGCTGTTCACCGCTGGTCCCAGTTACCACCGCGTGGACACTTCCGTTGCGCTCGATCAGCTCCACACCGCCAAGATCAACAAGGTGGTCTTCCAGGACAAGGAGCAGACGCTCCAACTGGACCTGGCCCAGAAGACCAAGTTCGGCAAGACCGAGACCAACAAGATCGAGGCTCAATTCCCGTACCAGGTCGGTGACGAGATCTGGAACGAGGTGCTGGACGCCAAGGCGGCCAACCGGGTCACCGGCCCGGCCGACGCCAAGGTCTCGTCGGACAGCATCTGGGTGAGCCTGCTCGTCAACCTGCTGCCGATCGCGTTGCTCGTACTCCTGCTGCTGTTCTTCATGTCGCAGATGCAGGGTGGCGGCTCCCGGGTGCTCAACTTCGGCAAGTCCAAGGCGAAGATGATCACCAAGGACACTCCGAAGACGACCTTCGCGGACGTCGCGGGTGCCGACGAGGCCGTCGAGGAACTGTACGAGATCAAGGACTTTCTCCAGAACCCCGCGAAGTACCAGGCCCTGGGCGCCAAGATCCCCAAGGGCGTGCTGCTCTTCGGGCCGCCCGGCACGGGCAAGACGCTGCTGGCCCGCGCGGTCGCCGGCGAGGCCGGGGTGCCGTTCTACTCCATCTCCGGCTCCGACTTCGTGGAGATGTTCGTCGGTGTCGGCGCCAGCCGGGTCCGCGACCTCTTCGAGCAGGCCAAGACCAACGCCCCGGCGATCGTCTTCGTCGACGAGATCGACGCCGTCGGTCGACACCGCGGCGCCGGCATGGGCGGCGGTCACGACGAGCGTGAGCAGACGCTCAACCAGTTGCTCGTCGAGATGGACGGCTTCGACACCAAGGGTGGAGTCATCCTGATCGCGGCCACCAACCGGCCGGACATCCTCGACCCCGCGCTGCTGCGCCCGGGCCGGTTCGACAGGCAGATCCCGGTGGACGCCCCCGACATGGAGGGCCGCAAGGCCATCCTGCGGGTCCACGCCAAGGGCAAGCCGTTCGCCCCCGACGTCGACCTCGACGCGGTGGCACGGCGTACCCCGGGCTTCAGCGGCGCCGACCTGGCCAACGTGATCAACGAGTCGGCCCTGCTCACCGCCCGCAAGGACCAGCGGGCGATCGACAACGACGCGCTCGAAGAGTCGATCGACCGGGTGATCGCTGGTCCACAGCGGCGGACCCGCGTGATGGGCGACCAGGAAAAGAAGATCACCGCGTACCACGAGGCTGGACACGCGCTGGTCGCCTGGGCGCTGCCGCACGCCGCGCCGGTGCACAAGGTGACGATCCTGTCCCGTGGTCGCTCGCTGGGCCACACCCTGGTGCTTCCGACCGAGGACAAGTACACCCAGACCCGCGCCGAGATGATCGACACCCTGGCGTACGCGCTGGGCGGTCGGGCCGCTGAGGAGCTGGTCTTCCACGAGCCCACCACCGGCGCCGGCAACGACATCGAGAAGGCCACCCAACTGGCCCGCGCGATGATCACCCAGTACGGCATGAGCTCGAAGCTCGGCGCCATCAAGTACGGCACCAGCGGAGACGAGCCGTTCCTCGGCCGCAACATGGGCCACGAGCGGGACTACTCGGACTCGGTGGCCGCCGAGATCGACGGCGAGATGCGGGCACTTGTCGAGCTGGCGCACGACGAGGCCTGGGAGATCCTGGTGGAATACCGGGACGTCCTGGACAACATCGTGCTCGAGCTGATCGAGAAGGAGACCCTTTCCACTGCCGACATGGCGCGGATCGGTTCCCGGGTGGTCAAGCGCCCGCCGCTGGCGCCCTACAACGGCTTCGGTAAGCGTCAGCCCTCCACCGAGCCGCCCGTGCTCACCCCCGCGGAGAAGGACAAGCTCAAGGCGCAGGCCCAGGCCGACGGCGCGCAGGCGTCGGTTGGCGGTGGGGCACCGTCCAACAACTCGGACGGTACGCACTGAGCAACGACCCGACGGCCAGCTCCCCCCACCGGGAGCTGGCCGTCTCCGCGACCGAGCCCGACGGCGACGACGGGCTGGACTACGTTGCCGCCCGACTGATCAGCGGCCGGCTCACCGGCCGGCCCGTCGAGGACGCCGTCGACCTGGGCCGCATCGAGAAGGCCGTCCGGGAGATCCTCATCGCGGTCGGCGAGGACCCGGACCGCGACGGGCTCCAGCAGACCCCGGCCCGGGTCGCCCGCGCGTACGCCGAACTCTTCGCCGGCCTGCGGGTCGACCCGGCCCAGGTGCTCAGCACCACCTTCGAGGCCAACCACGAAGAGCTGGTGATCGTCCGGGACATCGACGTGATGAGCCTCTGCGAGCACCACCTGCTGCCGTTCCGCGGCAGCGCGCACATCGGCTACATCCCCGGCCCGGACGGGCGGATCACCGGCCTCTCCAAGCTGGCCCGACTCGTCGAGGTCTTCGCCCGCCGGCCCCAGGTACAGGAGCGGCTCACCTCGCAGGTCGCCGACCTGCTGATGAGCAAACTCGCCCCACGCGGCGTCGTCGTCGTGCTCGAATGCGAGCACATGTGCATGGCGATGCGCGGCATCCAGAAATCCGGTGCCAAGACCATCACGTCGGCGGTGCGCGGCATCCTGCAGACGGACTCCAAGTCCCGTGCCGAGGCAATGGCGCTGATCATCCCGCGCTGACAGTCCGACGCATCCCGGCCGGCCGACCCTTGCGGGGACGGCCGGCCGTCGCCTTCCCGCCCGTCCGCTCTCCTGCCCGGCGCCGACCAGCCGGGCAGGTCAGCCGGCGAGTAGGACCAGCAGCAGGCCCGCCGTCACCAGCACCGCCGGCACCAGGCACACCAGCGCGCCGAAGCGCACCGTCCGGTCCAGTCGCTCGGCGGGACTCACCCGGAACAACCGCCCAATGCCCACCCAACCGGCGACGAACGCGACCGCCGGCATCGGCAGCCCACAGATCAACGCGGCCACACTTGCGGGTCCCACCCCCGTCGCCGCGTACACCGCGACCTGGATCAGCGGCACCACCAGCGCCAACGGCCCGTACACCAGAAGGTTGCGCGCCCGCGCCGGCCAGGACCCCGGCCGGAACCGGCGCCGCGCCGTCAGGGCCGCGTCCGCCGCCTCGGCCCGGCCCCGCGCGGCCCGCAGCGCCGCCAGCACGGCCGCCGGACCACCCGCCATCGACCGGGACGCCTCGGTCAGCTCCGGCGGCGACGGCACCAGGGAGATCGCTGGTACGCCCAACTCGCGCAGCTGTTCCTGCTGGCTCGCCAGCCCGGTACGGACCACCGTCAGCTCCTCCCGGGCGGTCTCCGCCGACCGGGCCTGCTCACCGGCGGCGGCAGCCGCACTACGGCGTACCCCGTCCAGCTGGCGGGCCGCGGCCAGGTATTCCGCCCAAGCCGTGCCGGGCTCGACCACAGCCTGCGTGGCGTCCCCGTTCGCCGCGGCGATCCGCTGCCGCCCCGGCCCGGTCACCGTCGCCTCCGGACTCATCTCGACATCCCCTGCCCGCGCCACCGGATCACCCGGCCTCGTCGGCGAACGGCACCAGGACCGTGCCCCGCTCGTCCGGACCGTCCCAGAGCACCGCCCGGTCAGGGCGAACCCGCCACTCCACCGCCCGACCGAAGACCGCGGTGAGCTGCGCGACCGGCACGTCCAGCACAACCACGGCGGCCAACTTGTCGACCTCGCCCGCCGGCTCGAACAGCGCCGCGAACGGGGGTACCGCACGCCACCAACCCAACAGGTGTCTCCCCGTCGGCGGCCCGTTGCGCAGCAGCGCACGCATCCGGTCCACCGGCAGCTCCCGGGGGCCCGGCCGGTCCAGCCCGAAGGCCACCAGGTACGTCGGCAGTTCGTCGGCCGGGGCCGCGAGCAGCGTCGGCAGATCCACCAGCTCGGCCGAATGCCGGGTGGCCAACTCCGCCGTCAACGCCTCCGCCAGCGCCCGAGCGCCCGGGTCCGGCACCGCCACCAGGAAACGGGCGGTGCCCGGCGCATGATGGTCGGCGGTGCTCCGGGCTGCCGTCGCCAGCAACCCACCCGCCGCGGCACCCGATCCGAGCACCGCGAGGTTGCGGCCCGCAGCCGGCCCCAACGGTACGGCGACCGTCGAGCGGGCCACGTCCACCGCGCGGCCCAGCAGGGCAGCCGGCCCGTGCGACTGCCCCGCCAACGCCGCCCGGTGCCGTGGATCGTTCCCGAGCAGAGGGCGGGCATACCCGGCGAAGACGACCGGTGGCACCGACCCGGCCGGCCGAGCCGCCCACAGCTCGCGCCGCAGCCCCTCCACCACCGCCGGGTGGTCCTGCGGATCAGGGTGCCGGATCAGCCGTTCATGACCTCGGATCGCGCCCCGGGGGCCACCGAGCCCGCCCGCGGTGTTCACCACCGCACTGCCCACCGGCAGCCCGGCGGCCGAGTCGTTCGTCGGCTCCAGCACTGGACTACCGCCCGGCAGCGCCACCCGCACCGGAAACTGCCCGAGCACCGAATCCCGATGACCCGCATCCGCGCGGGCACTCAACCCCAGCTCGCCCGCACCGGCCAACACCAGGTGCACGCCGTACGCCCGACCGGCCCGAGCCAGCCCGTCCAACTGGGCGGCCACCTCCGCGGCCAGCCGGTCCCGCTCGGCGAAGAGCAACGGCACATTCTCCAACACACAGACGATCCGGGGCAGCTTCTGGTGCTGACGCAACTCGGCGAAGCGTTGGCCGCCAGCCCGCGCCCCAGCCTCCGTCCTACGCTGCACCTCGGCCGTCAACTCGTCGAGCAGGTCCCGGACGTACTCCCGATCGGCGGCCATCGCGGCAGCGCGCACCTGCGGAATCCACGACCGGTCCCGCTCGGTCTGCAGAAACTCCACGAACGACTCGCCATCGCCGAGATCCACCAGGTAGAGCGCCAACTCGTCCGGGCCGTACCGGGCGGCCAACCCCAGCAACGCGGTGGTCAGGAACGCCGCGCGACCCGCCGTGGACCGCCCACTGACCAGCCAGTGCGGCGTCAGCTCGGTGAAACCCAACGGCACCGACCGGCCCCCGGCATCACCGACCGTGGTGGTGAGCCCGTCCGCGGAATCCGACTCCCACAGACGCTCACCCGTCGGCGGCAGCAGAGCCGCCAACCCCAACCGCGAGCCGGCCTCCACCTGCTCGGCCAGCCGTCGACACACCGCGTCGACCAACTCGACCGGTGGGTCCGCCTCGACGAAGACCGGCGAGTTCAATCCGCCCGGGGGATCCGCGCCCGGACTCGCGAAGGAGGCGCTCGGTGGGTCACCGAGCAACGCGTACGCGTTGCGCATCGCCAGCGGTGTGCTGTGCGGCAGCGCGGCTCTGGTCGCGTACGGGCCGGCCGGGGGCCAGCCGGCCACCACCAGATGCAGGCCGGCGGCGGGCCCCTGCTCGGCAAGCGCCTCGATCCGTGCCAGATCGGTCGGACCGGTCGACTCCGGCAGAGCGGCGACGACGAGCAACAGCGTGCGGTCGTGCCGACGTCGCCCACTAGCCCCAGGAGTGACCCACTGCTCCGCCTCGGTCAGCACCGCGCGCAGACCCGCCACGTCCACCGCCGGCGGCGGCAACAGGCCAGCATCGGCGAGCGCTCCGAACGGGGTCAGCGCCGCACCCGTGGCATCCACCGCGCGAATCAACAGCGCACCCGCCGGCGTCGCCGCCAACAATCGCAGGAGTACGGCCCGGAGCAACCCCGCGACCCGAGGCTCCCGAGCGTCAGCGTCCACGCTCAGATGACCGGTGCCAACCAGTGGCACCAACGCGGGAAAGCGGGCATCGTCCAACGGCGCCGCCGTGCCGACCCGGACGAACGGCGGCGGGCCGTCACCCGCCGGAGAGTCCACGGTGAGCGAGTCCAACGCAGCGCCCGACCAGCCCGGGGCCAACCGCGCCGCGACCGCCCGGAGGCGATCGGCCAGCTCGTACTGGCGGCGCTGGTCGGCAGGGGCCGGCCGGGTCTCGTCCAGGATTCCGGCGGCAGCGGTCGCGACGGCCGCTGCCCGGCGATGCAGGGCAGCGGCGCGGTTCGTGCGTGCCTTCGGACCGGCCACCGCGTCCACCCCCTCTGCCCGAGGTTGGCAACCCCTCCCGAGCAGAGACGGTATCCCAGCCGACGCTGCTCCTCCGGGAGGTGGCACGGTGCTGCGCCGGTGATGTCGTGGATCTCACCGATGGGTAGGGGTCCGTCACGATCCGCTGGATCTGAGGCATTGGCTCCGGGGCGTCCAGCCGATAGCGTCAGGAGGTGGAATCAGTGCAGCCCCCCGCCGGTTCCCAGGTCTCCCACGTACCGGCCCAACGGACACCATCCGAGCAGCTACCACCTGCCCCGGTGCCGCCGGAGCCGCAGCCGCCGCGCCGCCGAATGCGGACGGTGCTCACTGTCGTCGCGGGGGTGCTTGCGCTGCTCTGCCTCGGCGGGCTCGCCACGGGGCTTGTGCTGTACCACCGCGCGTCCGCCCCGGACCGCAGCGCGCCCGACGTGGTGGTGGACAACTATCTGCGTGCGTTTCTCGTCGATCGCAACGACGCGAGAGCAGACCTCTTCACCTGCGAGGGTGGGTCGCAGTTGGAGGCGCTACGGTCCTTGCGGACCGATCTGCTCGAGCGTGAGAAGCGTTTTGGCGTCACCATGGCTGTCAGCTGGGGGAGCCTCAGCGTGCAGAAGCATGACGATGCCGCAGCCGTCGAAGTCACGCTAATCATCTCTGCTCGAGTAGACGGTTTGAATCAAAGCGACCGTCAGCCCTGGCGATTTGACGCTCAGCTCGACGACGGCTGGCGAGTTTGCGGCGGCGCGCGGGCCAGCTGACGTCATTCAATCCACAGCAGGTGGACCGGAACCTCCAAAGTGGTCGGTGACTGGCCGCGCCAGGCCCAGCGGTACCACTCCACCTCCGGAGTGATCCGGACGCAGATGTCCCCCTCGGCACCCGAGTAGGTCTCGGTGACCGCTCGCAGATCCCGGTGCTCCAGACCGCCCTCGACGTGCACCACCCGGCGGCCGGTGACGGCGTCGGCCTCGAAGACGGGTGTGGGGGCCCGGTGTGCCGGGCCGTCCAGCGAGACCAACCGGATGCCGGTTTCGCGGGGAATCTCCGACGCCGGCCGGCTGCCAACGGTCTCGACCCAGACCCGTTCCACCGGCACCAGCGGCGCGAACACCTCGACCTGGTCGGCCTCGGCCCGGTACCACTCGTGCTCGGGAATCACCGGCACATAGGTCCGGGCGCTCTGCACCACCCGGTCGTCCGCCCGCAGGTCTCCTCGCCAACCCAACCCCGGCAGACCGACCAGCACCCGTCGCCCGCGTAGCTCCACCCGCTCGGTGGCGGGAACCATAGCCAGCGGGCGGGGTGGCCGGGGCGCCCAGTCGGGCTGGTCGGCGAACGGGTCCGGCAACGGTCCGGTCATGCCCCTGGTGGCCTCACTCGGCAGCGCGCAGCGGGGCACCCCGCTCGCGCATGAACGGGATCGGATCGATCGCACCGCGGCTGGATCGGTCGCCGCGCAGGTGTACCTCGAAATGCAGGTGTGGGCCCGACGAGTTTCCGCTGCTGCCGACCTGCCCGATGACCTCGCCGGCGGGCACGATCTGGTCCGGTGCGACCCGGGGACGGACCACCATGTGGCAGTACCGGGTGATGTTGCCGCCGGCGTGCAGCAGGTCGACGAACCACCCGCAGCCACCCTTGCCGGGGTACCCGTCCACGTCGCAGTTCCGCCGTCCCTGATTGTCCGGGTCGCAACGGGCCACCAACACCCGCCCGGCGGCTGCGGCTCGGATCTCGGTGCCCTTGGCCGCCCCGATGTCGACCCCGTTGTGGCTGGGACGGTCGCCGGTCCGGAAGCCGGAACCGACGTCGCCAGGGATCGGGGCGGTCCAACCGGAGGCGGCAATCTCGCCGTGCTCGGCCGCGTTGCACACGGCCTTGCCGTTGATCTCGACGGTACGGGCCGCCCCGCCAGCAAGGGCGTCAACGATTTTGCTGGCCAACTCCTCGTGCTTGGCGTACGCGTCTGGATAGGCGCTGACCTGCACCTGCTGCGCCACCACGGTCAGTGGCCGGCGTTGCCAGCTCCGCACCTTGATGAGTTTCTCGTAGAACTTGCGAGCGGTGTACGCGGGTGTCATCCGCTCGGCGACCGATCCCCAGCCCGGCCGCTGCTGAAAAAGGCCCAGCGAGTCGTGGTCGGCCCCGACTCCCTCGTGCGGCAGGGCCAGAGACGCGGGAACGTCGCTGTTCGCCAGGTTGCGCAGGGCGGACTCCTGCATCGCGGTGGCCAGGGCGATCACCCAGCCCCGCGAGGGCACCCCCAGATCTTGACCGATTTTGATGATGATCGCGGCGTTGCGGATCTGTGGGTCGCCGTACTCGGTGAACCTTGGCAACTCGCCGGCGATGTCCACCGGACGGACCGGGCCGCAGCCCCAACCGGCCAGAGTGTCCCCGTTCTCCGCGTCGCCACCGAGCCCACTGAGAAAGAACGCGGCGGTGCCGCCGGTGCAACAGAGCAGGAGCAGCACCCCGGTGAGGATCGTGGTGATCACCCCGATCCGCAGGCGCCGGCGCAGCGGGACCGCTTCACCGCCGACGGTCATTGCCGTTCCCAATCCACCACGTCGACCAGCCAGCCGTCGTCGTCGGCGACCAACTCCAGCCGGAGCCGACCGCTGTCGAGCGGCAGCAGCACCTCGACGAACGTCTGGGTGCGTGCCCGCACCTCCGGTGGCCCGGTGACCTCCTCGGCCGGAACCCCGCCGGGGTCGGCGCCGGACAGCTTCTCGGTCAACGCCGATGTCGACAACGGACGCAGGCCGGCCTGCCACTGGTCGGCGGCCATCCCGGGCCGGCCGAGCCAGGCCTTGGCGAACCGGTCGGCGGTCTGCTCGGGTGTGCGGGCACCCGCCGGAGTGACCGGCGACGGCGGAGCCTCGGTGGACTTCACGCCATCGTCACCGGCCGTCGGGTCCACGGTGGTGATCGGCCGGTCCGGCCGGCTACTCAGTCCGTCCGCCGGGTCGGACGGACCGGAGACCAGGCGGGCGGCCCCGATCACACCGAAGATGAGCACCGCGATCACCAGCGCCACCCCCAGTCGAGACCGCAGCGCCCGGGTGAAGAGGAACTCCAGGGCCCGTCGCATTGCCGTCACCGGGCCTCTGAGCGCACCCGCGGTCCGGTACGGTCCGGCACACGCTCCGTGGAGCCCGGGCGGTAGACCACGAACGACGGGTTCTCGGCCGGCACGTCGGGTTCGGTCCAGGTCGCCGGCTGCCGCCGCCGAGGCTGGGGCGGAACCTTACGGCCCCCGCCACCGGTCTCCTCCTTCGTGGCCTCATCGGCGCGTTCCTGACCGTCCGGTCGCGCGCTGCCGGTCCGTTGGGCCCCGACCGGAGCCGTTGGCGTCGGCACCGGGTCCTCCCTGCGCGCCTCTGGGCGCAGCCGGGTCTGCTCGGCGTCCGGCGACCGGCGACGTCCACCCACCGGCTCAGCCGTGCCGCCGGGCTCCACCACGTCGAGCCGCGCCGCGACCCGCATGTCCCGGAAGAACCGACGGTGCCAGGAGCCGGCCGAGCTGACCGCCTCGCTGCTGTCCTTGCCGCCGAGCTGGGTTATCCGCCGGTACGGGCGCAGCAACAGCCAGCCGACCACCCCGCAGAGCCAGACCAGCACCACCTGAAGCCAGCCGGGCAGGGTCGGCGTGCTCATGATCAGATCGACCGCAAACAGATAGATCGCGGCCCCGGTGCCGAAGATGGCGATGTTGAAGACCGCGGCGACCACGGCGTTCGCCAAGCGGCGCAACCCGGCGCTGGCCGGCCGGAGTAGGCCGACCGTGCCCAGGATTGGTGCCGCGATCACCGCCCACCGGAAGATCAGGAAGCCCAGCAGGACCAGCAGCGACGCGGTCAGGTCGAACATGGCGAAGAGCACCGAGGCGAGCACGGCAATGAACCCGGCGCCGACCCGGTCCATGTCCCGCACTCCCTGGAGGTATTCGTAGGCCTCCGGGTCCTCGGTCTGGATCTGCTGGGCCACCCGCGCCCACTGCTGCTGCTTCGCCGTGATCGTCGCTTCCCGGGTAGCCGGGTTGGCGCGCAGTTTTTCGGCTTCGTCCCAGGACAGCGCCTTGGCGTCGTAGAGCGCGGGGCCGTACTTGCGGGCGGTCTCGCTGTCGGCTGATCCGAGCACCCCCCGCAGCCAGTTCCGATAGAGCATCGTCTCAGTGGCCGTGTCACTGGCTCGTACGGCGGGTGGCCGTTTGTCCACACAAGCGTCCGGATTGGGGACGGCGCAACGATCAGGGGGGGTGTCTCGGGCTGCGGGACCCACAGCATCGTGCACCACGCCCAGGCTGGTGACCAGGGTGCCGTCTGCGATATTCGCCGACTTGACCGGCCAAGCGGCCAGTGCCGTGACCGCGACCATCACCAGCAGTGCCCAGCCTGCGGTGGTCATTGCGTTACTCATGTCCGACTGGCGGGACCGCCAGAGGAGGTACAGCCCCACAACACACAAGGTGACGATGCCGAAGACGCTGAACACCTTCTGGTACACGGCCTTGGTCGCCTGCTCCACCAGCGGGTCGGCCCAACCCCACATCGATCGGGGATCCCAGGCCCGCTCGCGCAGCGCGTTGGACGCCCCCACGATTGCGGTGGCCATCATGAACTCCCCGTTCGCCACGGTCGTGGTGAACTTGTAGTCCGGATGCAGGACAGACGATGCGCAGCCGCCCGGAATGTCGTACGTTGGGTAGCTGTAGCCGGCGTAGCCGTAGTCGCTGTAGAGGCCTTTCGGCCCAAGCTCCTTGGCGGAGTCTGGGCGACCGGCGAACCAGCCGGCGAGTCCGGAGTCCGGCGTACCCGGGGTCGGCGCGTTACGGCATTTGACCTCGTCCTCGCTGACCGCTTGCAGTTTCCCCACGCAGGCACGGAAGTCTGCCTGCCATTCCTGGGTCGTGCAGAGGTCGGCGCGGGCCTGGGCGACGGGCGGTGCGGCGGCTGCGGCCCCCGCGCCGATCAGCGGCCAGGTGAGGGTGGCCCCGGCCAGTACGCCGAGGGCGAGCAGGAACGACGCGATCCTTGCCCAGGCCCTCGCCATGTCACGCCTCCAGATCCGGCAGGGAGATGCTCGGCAGCACGCCGGCCGCCGCGGCTATCGCGGCGGGCGTGGTGTCGAGGTGGTCCAACAGCCCTTCGACGTATGAGACGTCGACCCGGATCTTCTGCACGCGGCCGTCGACGTCGCGCATCACGAACTCACGGAAGCCGAGGCGGCTGGCCGAGCTGGTGTCGGCGGCGGAGAGCGAGGCGAGGGTGGCTTCGTACCCGTCGTTGACCGGCACCCGCAGCAGCCGTAGCGCTTCGGAGGCGATCTCGGCGTCTTCGGCGATCCGGCCGACGAAGACGGTGGAGACCAGGTTCTGCACGTCGAGGCCGAGGATGTCGCGCGGGTTCTGCGAGGCGACCAGGGCCGCGAGGTTCCACTTGCGGGAGTCCCGGGCGAGCCGGACCAGGAACGAACGCCCGGACCGCCAGCCCTCCATGAAGTGCGCCTCGTCGAGGCCGACGAGCTTGCGTGACGACATCGACCCGCCGTAGCAGCGGCGGACGGCGAGCCGGTGCGCGGTGTGCAGCATCGGCAGGGCCAGTGCCTCCTCGGCTGACCAGTACTCTCGTTCGATCTTGAGGTCGGGCAACCGCAGCCCAGCCATGGTGATCACGGTGAGTGCGGCATCGGCACCGAGCAACCCTTCCGGTGGCCGGCCGAAGAAGAGCATGGCCAGTGGCATCTCGGCGGTGTCCAGCAGGAGGTTCGCCAATTCCTTGCCGGCGTCGGCGTCGAGGCGACCGAGGCAGCTCACCACGTCGTCCAGGGTGGACGTCTCCTCGGCGGGGACCTGCCGGACCGCGTGCCGGAACAGGGTGGCGGTCGACGCCTCACGGGCCACCTGCGGCGGAACGAGCATCATGCAGATGTCCTGGACGAGCATCCGTCGCTCGGCCCGGGCGTTGGAGACGGCGATCTCGAACTCACGGTCACCAGGCGCACCGGCAGCGAACTCGGTACGCAGTGGTGTGGGAATGAGTGAGTAGGGCGCCAGGGTGCCGTGCTCCGAGCCGGTCAGGTTCAACACCCGGGAGTACGGTCGCAGCTCGGGCATCGCGCAGAGCCGGGCCAGCGGCCCGGACGGGTCGAGCAGGGTCACCTGGACACCTCTGCGGGCTGCCAGGTAGCCCAGCGCGCCGAGCAGCGTCGACTTGCCACCTCCCGGTTCGGCGACGAAGACCGCCAGCCCGGAGCGTTCCCGGACCTCCATGGGGAAGTGCAGGTCGAGGAAGACCGGCCGGCGGCAGGTGCCGGCGGTCCGGCCGATCAGGTCGCCCCGCCGGTCGCCCACGTTCGAGGCGGCCTGGGGGAGCGCGGCGGCGAGCAACGGCACCGGCATGCGGCGGACGTAGCCGGTGTTGGCGATGGGCTCGCCGGGGATGAACTCGCGGGCCAGCCAGTCCTGGTTCTTCGGGTGTTGCAGGGAGATGCGCAGTTCCCGGGAGTAGAGCTGGATGAGCCGCCGGGCGCGCTCCAGGCATTCCTCCCTGGTCCGGCCGCCGACGGCGATCCGGTGCCAGCCGTGTGCGCGGGCCGAGTCGACAGGCAGGCCGGTGGTCATCTCGTCGCCGATCACCAGCGCGCGCTTGGCCAGTCGCTCCAGCTCCGGGGGTGCGTCGATGCCGTGCTCGGCGTAGTCGAGCTGCTGCGAGCGGATCATCCGCAGCCGGTGTTCGAGATTGCGGAAGGAGTCACCGGAGCCGAGGATGTCGACGCGGGTGGAGATTTCCATCGGCCACGGCAGCCGTTCGTGGAAGTGCAGCCAGGGCTCGTGCCGCTCGGGGATCTCCAGCGGCTCCATCCGGCCGACGGCGAGCACGGCGACGTGCCGTTCCTCGCCGGTCATCCGGTTGACGAGTTTCACAGTCGAGCCGTACGGGGTGCGGTAGCGCTCCACCTGTTCGGTCAGGGCGAGCAGGTCACCGCGTTCCCAGCGCCCGTCGGTGACCGGGGAGAGCGTGCCGGGCGGGGCCATGCACAGCGCCACCGAGCGGTAGAGCAGCCACTCCAACTCCTGGGCGGTGACCCGCCGGCCGCGCATGCCGAACGCGCCGAGCACCTCGTCGAACTGCTCCACGGTGCGGCCCAGCTTGCGGCGTTCGCCCTCGGCGGTGCCCCGGCCGAAGGTGCGCAGCAACCGCTCGGTGAGCGAGTCGCCGAGGGAGCGGCGGGCGAAGGTGACACCCAGGTAGGTCTGGCCTTCGGCGTGGTTGACCGCCATCAGGTGCCGCTGGGCGGCGACCAGGTGATCGGCCCAGCCGGTGGTGCCGGGAACGTCGGCGAGCGGTGCGGCGGTGTGGGCGTCGATGGTGCGCGCCCACTCGTCGGCGGGGAACGGCCGGGTGGTGCGGCGCAGGTGCAGCCGGAAGCCGGCCAGGCCGGCGTACTGCTCGGAGATGGCTGACAACAGCGCTTCGCGTTCGGCGTCCGGCCGGAATGCCCAGCGGACCTCGGGCAGCCAGTACCAGGCCGTCACGGTGTTGGGGGTGAAGGTCAGGTGACCGGCGATCTCGGTGATGGCCAGCTCGACCGACGGGTCCCGATCGCCAAACTTGATCTTCGGAGCGCGGACCCGGGTCGGTTTGGTCGGTCGGTCCGGTCGGCTCGCGGCACGCTGTCGGGACGGGGCGATCTCGCGTCCGGTCGGCTCGGTGCCCGAGCTCCTGGGTCGATCCGAGTCGGCGGCGCGCCGCGGCGTGCGCTCCAGCGCCGGCCGATTCGTCGGCCCGGTGCTGGCCGGCTGCTCAGCCGGGACCGTCGGCCGGGCCGTCTGAGCAGCCGGACGGTCTGCCCGAGTCGCTTGCCGATTCGACGGCGTGGCCGTCGCGCGGCTGTCCGACGTGGTGCTCACTGGCCCGCTGACGGGACCGGTGCTTGCCGGTGGTGTGGTGGGGGTCGGGTCGGGCTCACCCGATGGACGGAGCATCGGCAGTCGGTCGCCGGCCTGGTGCGGCACCCGCGACTCGCTGGCCGGGTGGCCACCGCCGTGCCGTGGCTCGGTGGACCGGCGACCGCTGCGGGACTGGTCGTCGGGCGTCCATGGTGGTTCCAGCTCGGGAATCGGACGGGCCGGCGCCGGGCCGGCTGTCGGCGGCGCCTGCGGTGGGATCGCCGGCTGCTCCTGGGTGCTCGGGCCGGCCGAAACAGCTCGCTCGGCGCTGGGCCGTGCCCCACCGAAGAGGTCCAGGAAGGGGGAGTCGATGTCGGCGTTCTCGCCGGCCGACACCGCGCTGGGCTCGGCGGGTGGCGTCCGGCGGGGGATCGGCCGGGGTGCCTGGAACACGCCCACCGCACCGTGGCCGGGCGACGTCACCAGCGCAGGATCGAGCGCCACCTCGTCCTCGTCGTCGGCGTAGTCGAACGATTGCGCACGGTGACCGGCCGGCACGGCCGGGTGGCCGGCCGGGGAGCCCGGCGTGGACGAGCGACTCATGCGACCGCCTTCGGGAGTGGCGGCAGGCTCTCACCCGCGTCGTGTGACGAACCGATCGGCGTACGCCCGGTCATGCCAGCTCCTCCCGGATCCTGATCCGGCTGCCGACCAGGCGCGGATCGCGCTGCTCGATCGCCGGCTCCCGGGTGCGTCGCCAGTCGGTCAGTGCGGTGCGGATGACCACCCGCGCCGGCCGATCGGGGTCGACGTGCCGGAAGATGAACGACGTGGTCACGATGGCGAGCGCGATCTCCCAGGCCGGGAAGAGCTCGACCGTAAACGTGAACAGCCAGTGGATGAACATGTAGAGGGGGACCAGCAGGATGAAGAGCCCGTACTGGGCGTAGGGCAGGTGGACCGGAAGGGTGTAACCGGGCGGCCCGAGGTAGACCAGGCGGGCCCGGTAGATGTCGTCGTCGGTGCGCAGCCGCATCTGGTGAACGCGCCTATTCGAAGATCAGGTCGATCAGGTAATCGCCGACGAAGAAGAGTGTTGCCGCGCCGGCGATGAAGGCCAGCCCGACGATCGCGATCGCGGAGCTGGTCAACACCTTGGAGATCTCGCCCCGGCTGGCTCGGCCGATGAAGATGACGCCCAGGACGGCGAGCAGGATCGGCGCGATCTTGCTGGCGAAGAAGGTGACCACACTGTTGGTGTCGATCCCCTTCGGTGCCGGCTCCGCGAGCGGAGTCGACGCCAGGGTGGAGAGCGCGTGGGCGACGCCGGACGACGTCGTCTCCATGAGCTCGAAGGCGATCACTGGAACCTCCCCATAGCGCGGCCGGCGGTGCCGCGGCGGTGCGATAGGCAAGCCTGGCGGGAAATCTGCTCCACAGGGCATGGCGTTCTTGACCCTGCGTTCGTTACTCACCACAGAGGGTGGCGAGGTTTGGGCGGATTTTCCCCGCTTCGGCCCTCCCTCCAAGCTTCGCCATCTCGATGCTGGCCAATTCCAAAGCGTACGGGCCGCCCCGGATTGCGACAAGCCGCGAAGGGACTGCCCGATGCTGCCCGGATGACCGATCGTACACCTGTTCTAACGAGCACGTCAGGGGTGGTCGGTTGAGCCGACCCGGGTCGGTTGGCGCCGCTGCCGCGACCGGTACCGTCTAGCCGTGACCGATCTGGTGCGGGCCTCGGGCCCGGTGGTGATGGGCGTCCTCAACGTCACACCGGACTCCTTCTCCGACGGCGGACGGTACGCGGACCTCGACTCGGCCGTCGGACACGGCGTCCGTCTGCGCGACGCCGGCGCACACCTGATCGACATCGGCGGTGAGTCGACCCGTCCCGGCGCTGAACGGATCGACGCGGCGACCGAGGTCGCGCGGGTGTTGCCGGTCATCCGCGAGCTGACGGCCGCTGGCGTGGTGGTCAGCATCGACACCAGTCGCGCACGGGTCGCGGAGGCCGCCCTGTCCGCCGGGGCGGCGGTGGTCAACGACGTCTCCGGCGGGCTGGCCGACCCGGACATGGCCCGCGTGGTTCGCGACGCGCACTGCCCCTGGGTGTTGATGCACTGGCGTGGCCACTCCCGCGCGATGCGCGAGCTGGCCAGCTACGGCGACGTGGTGGCCGACGTCCGGGCCGAGCTGGCCCAACGGATCGACGCGGCGCTGGCCGCCGGGGTGGCCGCCGACCGCCTCATCGTCGACCCGGGACTCGGTTTCGCCAAGACCGCCGCGCACAACTGGGAACTCAGCGCCCGTCTGCCGGAGCTGCTGGACCTCGGCTGTCCGCTGCTCTTCGGGGCCAGCCGCAAGTCGTACCTCGGCGGGTTGCTCGCCGCCCCGGACGGCACCCCGCGACCGACCGCCCAGCGGGAGGCGGCCACGGTGGCCACCAGCCTGCTGGCGGTCGCCGCGGGCGCCTGGGGCGTACGCGTACACGACGTGCGGGCCACCGTCGACGCGCTGGCCGTCTGGGCCGCGACCGGCAGTCCGCGCCTGGCCGTGCCGTCGTACGACAAGGAGCTGGCGCAACACGATCACGAGCGGGAGGGGCGGCGATGACGCCAGACCGGATCCACCTGACCGGCCTGCGGGCCCGCGGCCGGCACGGGGTGTACGACTTCGAACGCGAACAGGGGCAGGACTTCGTGGTCGACGCCGTCCTCGAGATGGACCTGGCCCCGGCGGCGGCCAGTGACGACGTCACGGACACCGTCCACTACGGCGAGCTGGCCGAAAGCCTGGTCGCGGTGGTGACCGGCGAGCCGGTGAACCTGATCGAGACCCTCGCCGATCGTCTCCTCGGGGTCTGCCTGGCCGACGAGCGGGTGCGTACCGCCACCATCACCGTGCACAAACCGGAGGCCCCGGTGCCGCACACCTTCACCGACGTGGCCGTCACCATGACCCGGACGCGGGACCGGTGACCAGGGCCGTGCTGTCACTCGGCAGCAACCTGGGCGACCGGCTGGGCCACCTGCGCACTGCCGTCGCGACGTTCGGCGACGCCGTACTCGTGCTTTCCGGGGTGTACGAGACTCCACCGTGGGGCGACGCCGACCAGCCCGCGTACCTGAACGCGGTGTTGCTCGCCCAGGACGCGACCGCCACTCCCCGCGACTGGCTGGAGCGGGCTCGCGACGCGGAGCGGGCGGCCGGCCGGGTCCGTGACCCGCAGCGGCGGTTCGGGCCGCGCACCCTCGACGTGGACGTGATCGCGGTCTGGGGCGACGACGACGAGCCGGTGTTCAGCGACGACGAGGAGCTGACCCTGCCGCACCCCCGGGCGCACCTGCGGGCCTTCGTGCTGCGGCCGTGGATCGACATCCAGCCGTACGGTCGGCTGCCCGGCCACGGCTGGCTCACCGACCTGCTCACCGCCGGCCCGGCGGCGGACGACGCGCTGGAACTGCGTCCCCGGCCGGAGTTGGCGTTAGAGTCGACGGCATGACCGAGCGGAGCCGGCCGGCATGACGCAGGCGAAGTCCCCACCACCGGGCGGGTCAGGCCCGGACCGGTCCCGGATGGGTCCCACCCGGATTTCGACACTGGTCGTGGCCGCGCTGGCCGCGGCGGCGGTGGCCTGGCTGCTGATCAGCAGCCTCTACTACAGCGGCGTCCCCCGGCTGCCCTGGCTGCCAGTGGTGACGCTGGCCGGGCTCGCCGTCCTCGAGGCGTACGCCGCGATAAACACCCGGGGCCGAATCGAGCGCAAGCCCGGCCGGGAACCCGTCGACCCACTGCTGGTTGCCCGCCTCGTGGTGCTGGCCAAGGCGTCGGCGTTGGCCGCGGCCATCTTCGCCGGCTTCTACGCGGGGCTCACCGGCTGGCTCTTCATGGAGACCACCCGCGCGGCCCTCGACGATCGACCGGCGGCGGGCGGGGGTCTGCTCGCCTCGCTGGCTCTGATTGGTGCCGCGCTGTGGCTGGAGCGCTCGTGTCGGGTGCCGGAACGCCCGGACGACGAACGCGAGCAGGACCCACGGGAGAGCCGTCCCGGCCAGCGCTGAGCAGGGGGTTACGCCCGGCTCCGAGCGCGGGTACGGTGCCTGCGATCGGAGAGCAAGGGCCGCCCACGGTCCGTCCGCGCGCCGGACCGGGGACGGCCGGCCACTGGGGAGGCGGCGTGATGGGTTACGAAGAAGCGGGCCGGGACCGCTCGGCCGAGCCCTCGTCCGGGGTGCCCGCCGCCGTTCTGGAGAACGTCTTCGACGACCCCACGCACGGAGACCCCGGCCGGGATCGGATCGGCGTGCAGCTGGGCTGGGAGCTTGTGCTGCTGGCCGGGGTGGCGGCGATGGGCTGGCTGCTCTGGCAGGAGGATCAGGCCGCCCTGCGCGCCGACAACCTGCGCTCGTTGCTCGTCGACGCGGTCGGGTTGGGGTTGCTCGCCCTGGCCGCCGGTCTGAGCCTGCGTACGGCGGCACCGAACCTGGCCGTCGGGCCGGTCGCGGTCGCCGCCGCCCTGCACTACGCCGAGCAGGGTGATCGGGGCCTGCCGGCGTCGCTCGGCCCGGCCGTTGCGGTCGCCGCGCTGGGCGGGCTCGCGTTGGCGTTGATCGTGGTGGTGCTGCACGTGCCGGGCTGGGCTGCCAGCCTGGCCGGCGCGGCCGGTGTGGTGGTGTTCATCGAACGCCGTTCGGCGCCCGTGCTGGTGCAGGGCGACTACGACCCGGGGCGCAGCGCCGGATACCTGTTCGCCGGCTTCGCGGCGGTGGCCGTCCTCGGCGGGTTGTTCGGCGCGATCCGGGCGATCCGCCGGCTGGTCGGCCGGTACCGCCCGATCGCCGACCCGGCTCGCCGGCGGGGCGTGGTGGCCGCCGTGGTCACCGCTGTCGCGCTGGTCTGCTCCACCGTGCTGGCCGCCCTCGCCGGTGTCCTCATCGCCGCCAACAACCCCGGGTCGGCCACGGATCCCGGGTCGGTCGCGCCCACCTCGGGGCTGGACTGGACGGTCCTGGCGATCGGGGTGGCCCTGCTCGCCGGCACCAGCGCGTACGGCCGTCGCGGCGGTGTGTTCGGCATGGTGCTGGCGGTCAGCCTGGTCACCGTCTTCCAGGCGTA
This sequence comes from Micromonospora sp. NPDC005215, assembly GCF_040607915.1. Classification (NCBI taxonomy): domain Bacteria; kingdom Bacillati; phylum Actinomycetota; class Actinomycetes; order Micromonosporales; family Micromonosporaceae; genus Micromonospora; species Micromonospora sp. NPDC005215. Next base: position 25,362 of record NZ_JBEXHQ010000055.1, read on the forward strand.
CGCGCCGGAGCGTGGTTGGACGCTGAGCACCTGGGCGGTGGGTGGCGCCGCGCTCGGCGTCGGGTTGCTTGTCACCCGGCTGGTCGAGACGTTCGGTCGGCCCCGACCGGGCAGCCCCGACATACCCGAACCGGTCACCGACGGCACGATCAGCACGGGTTGGACCATGCCGCAGTCGCAGTCGGTGGACAACTGGCCGCCGACGCTGCCGACGCCGGCCGCGCCGCAACCGGTCGACCCGTGGCGGGATCCGCGTTGGGAGGACAGCCCGCGTCGGTGGGACGCCGACGAGCGGTGATCAGGGTGGCGTCCGCCGAGCCGGAGCTGATCTCGACCGTTAGGCTCGGCGACATGACCGACACACCTGCCGCCACCCCCGGCGGAACCTCGTTCGCCGAGCTTGACGCGTTGTCCACCGAGGAGCTGCGGGAGCGGGCGTTCGCCCTGGCCCGGGAGCGTCGCGACGTCAAGTTCTACTGGTCGGTGCTGCGGCACCTGCCGAACGCGGACGAGGCCACGGTGCTGGACGGCGCGCCGAACTCGATCGGCCCGACCATCGACGAGGCCAACGCGCTGTGGCGGGAGCTGACCGGTCACGGTTACGAGGAGTCCGCGCCGCTGCTGCGGGCCGCCTTCATCGACTACCTGCTGAAGCACTGAACCGCTCGGGGCAGCCCAGGTCCGCCCGAACGACCGGTTCGGGGCCTGGGCGGATGGCGTCGCTCATGCACCGCTCCGGCCGGGTCAGCCGCTACGGTACGGCCGCCGGCACCGGCGCGCTCGCCGTGTTGTTGCTGGTCGGGATCTGTGGCAGTCCGGCGTACACCGGTTGGGCCGCCTCCCAGACCGACCCGGAGTCGGCCGGCGCCTTCTATCTGCGCCTGCTCGCGTGGCCGGCCTGGCGGCTCGACGCGGACGGGCAGGCCGGCGGTTTGTTCGCCGCCGACCTGCGGGCCGTGCTGCTGGTGGTCCTCGCGGTTGCCCTGCTCTACCTGTTGCCGGCCGCGCAGGTGGCCCGGGTGCCCGGCTCGGTCAGCCAGTTCCTCTCCGGCTGGGCCGCGTACGTGCTCGCCGGCGGGCTCGCCGCCGTGCTGGCGGCGCTGCTCAGCCCGGATCCGTCGCTGCTGGGTGCCCTCCAGGACGCCAGCACCGGCGCCGGCTACGGCTTCCTCACCGGGTGGATCATCGGCACCGCCAGCCTCGGCGGTCGCGCCTGAGCTAACCCGGCGCGGTCGTCCGGAGGCGGCCGGAGCCGGGCCGCCGACTGCGGCAGCCCGGTCGCCGTCAGGTCAGTTCGCCGGTCGGCCCAGGTCGAGCAGGCGGTGTCGGCTGAGCGCGCCCACCGGGCGGCCGGCGTCGGTCACCACGAGCTGGTCCCGTCCCGAGGTGAGCAGCACCGCCAGCGCGTCGTACGCGGTGCCGTCCAGTGCCACGGTGGGCAGGTCCGCGGCGGCGTCGCCGGGTACGGGCTCCAGTGACTCCCGGTCGAGTGGGGTCACCGCCAGCCGGCGGATGCCCCGGTCGGCTCCGACGAACTCGCGGACGAACGGGGTGGCGGGTGCGCCGAGCAGTGCGGCAGGGGTGTCGTACTGCTCCAGGTGCCCGCCCTCGGAGAGGACCGCGATGCGGTCGCCGAGCCGGACCGCCTCGTCGAGGTCGTGGGTGACCAGGACCGTCGTCTTGCGGACCTCGGCCTGAAGGCGGAGGAACTCCTCCTGCAGGTGGGTCCGGACGATCGGGTCGACGGCCGAGAACGGCTCGTCCATCAGCAGCACCACCGGGTCGGCGGCGAGCGCGCGGGCCACCCCGACCCGTTGCCGCTGGCCACCGGAGAGCTCGTGCGGGTAGCGGGCGCCGAACTGGGCCGGGTCCAGGCCGACCAGGTCGAGCAACTCGTCGACCCGGGCCCGGGTCTGGCGCTTGGGCCACCGGAGCAGGCCCGGCACGGTGGCCACGTTGGCCCGGACCGTCTGGTGTGGAAAGAGGCCGACGTTCTGGATCACGTACCCGATTCGGCGGCGCAGCCGCACCGGGTCGACGTCGGTGACGTCCTCGTCGCCGAGCGTGATCCGGCCGGCGGTCGGCTCGATCAGGCGATTGATCATGCGCAGTACTGTCGATTTACCGCACCCCGACGGGCCGATCAGCACCACCAGCTCGCCGGCCCGGACGTCCAGGCTGAGTTCCCGGACGGCCTCGGTGCCGTTCGGGTAGCGCTTCTGGATGCCCTGTAGGGAGATCGACGCCGCGCGAGGGGATCGGGCCGCGCCGGCAGCCTCCGGGGTAACGTCCACGTATGTCCTTCCGCCTGAGCTACCGGGCCGACCCGGGTAACCCCTGGTTCTCCTGGCAGTACGTGCGGGACAACTCTGACACGATCCTCGCCGCCGTGCGCGAACACGCCTCCCTCACCGGGCGGGCGGTGCTGCTGGCGGTGTTGATCGCGCTGCCGTTGTCCGTGCTGGCGTACTGGTTCCGGCCGCTCGCCGGTCCGATCCTGGCCGTCAGCGGGGTCGTCTACACCATTCCGTCGTTGGCGCTCTTCGCGTTCATCGCGCCCTACCTGGGCACCGGGACCACCACCGTGCTGGTCGGGCTGGTCCTCTACGCGCTGCTGTTGATCGTGCGCAACGTGGTGGCCGGCCTCAACCAGGTGCCCCCGGAGGTCGGCGAGGCCGCCGAGGGGATGGGGTACGGCCGGTGGGGACGGCTGTTCCGGATCGACCTGCCGTTGGCGCTTCCGGGCATCGTGACCGGCGTGCGGTTGGCGACCGTCTCGACTGTGGCGTTGGTCACGGTCGGTGTGCTGGTCGGGCATGGCGGCCTCGGGCAGTTGATCTTCGCGGGCTTCCAGAACAACCTCTACAAGGCCGAGATCATGACCGCCGCGCTGCTCTGCGTGGCGCTCGCGGTCGTGCTCGACCTCCTGCTCGTCCTGGTCGCCCGGCTGGTGACCCCCTGGTCCGCCCGGAGGGCACGGTGACCGTCGCGGAAAATCCGATCGGCCAGGCGATCACCTGGATCAACGACCCGCTGAACTGGACCAACCCGGGCGGCATGCTGGACCGGCTCGGTGAGCACCTGACGATCTCGGCCCTGGCGGTGGCGCTCGGCTGCCTGGTGGCCTGGCCGCTGGGGCTCTGGCTGGGGCACCTCGGCCGAGGCGGCGGCCTCGTGGTGCTGGTGTCCAACGCCACCCTGGCCATCCCCACCCTGGCGCTGCTCACCATCCTGCCGGTGGTCTTCGCCAGCGGCTTCGGGCAGACGCCGGTCGTGGTGGCGCTGGCCGTCTTCGCCGTGCCGCCGCTGCTGGCCAACGCGTACACCGGGGTGCGCCAGGTCGACCCGGAGGCCCGCGACGCGGCCCGCGGGATGGGCCTGTCCGGCGGGCAGTTGCTGCGCCGCGTCGAGTTGCCACTCGCGGTGCCCTACCTGGCCGCCGGTTTCCGGACCGCAGCGGTCCAGGTGATCGCGACCGCCGCACTGGCCTCGTTCGTCAACGGCGGCGGCCTCGGCCAGATCATCCGGACCGGCTTCGGCATCGGTATCGCGGCCGGCGGCGGGCAGATCGTCGCCGGCGGTGTGCTGGTGGCCGGGCTCGCGCTGCTGGCCGAGGTGGTCCTCGGCGGGGTCGAACGCCTTGTCACCCCCCGTCCGCTGCGGCGCGGACGGCAACGGACGGGTCGGCCCCGGCCCGCCGACGCCACCGGAAGCGCCTGACTCGTCCGGGTGAGCCAGGCGTCGAGCCGGCTACCGACGCTCGTTTGATCGGTGACGATGAGGTGACGAAGTCCATCCCAAGTTGTCGGTCGGTCGCGGAGCATGTTGGGTGGACATTCGCGGGCGGCCGACAGTCAGGATCGCCCGTCGGACACGCGGCCGGCCCGGGACGGGCCGCGCCGGGACACGGAAGGCGGGCACATGCGCGCACGTACACGTCTGGCGATCGGCGCGATCGGCGCCGTCGCCGGGGCAGCGCTCCTCACCGGCTGCGGTGACGCCGGCTCCTCTGGCACCGACGCACCCGCAACGAGCGCCTCCGGCGCCGGGTGCGCCCCGGTCGCTGGCAAGCAGCTCATCGCGTTGCAGGACGACAAGAAGCTCCAGAACTCCGACAACGTCATCCCCGCGGTCAACAGCAAGGCGGCCAACCCGCAGCTGATCGCCGCACTGGACAAGGTCTCCGCCACGCTCGACACCCCGAAGCTGATCCAGCTCAACAAGGCAGTCAACGAGGACCGCAAGACCGCCAAGGTGGCGGCCGAGGAGTTCGCCAGCGCCAACAACATCACCGCTGGCATCGCCAAGGGGCCGGGCGGCGACATCGTGGTGGGCGCCGCCAACTTCGCCGAGAGTCAGATCCTGGGCGAGCTGTACCGGATCGCGCTCACTGCCGCCGGCTACCAGGTCAAGGTGCAGCAGATCGGCAACCGCGAGCTGTACGAGCCGGCGCTGCAGAAGGGCGAGATCCAGGTCGTCCCGGAGTACGCGGCGACAATGGCCGAGTTCCTCAACACCAAGGACAAGGGCGGCACTCCTCCGCCGGTCTCCTCGCCCGACATCAACACCACGGTGACCGCGCTCAAGGCCCAGGGCGACAAGGCTGGCATCACCTTCGGCGCCCCGGCCGCCGCCCAGGACCAGAACGCCTTCGCCGTCACCCAGGCGTTCGCCGACAAGTACGGCGTGCGGACCCTCTCCGAGTTGGCCGCGAAGTGCTCCGGCAGCGCGACAGTGCTGGGTGGGCCGCCGGAGTGCGAGCAGCGTCCGTTCTGCAAGCCGGGTCTGGAGAAGACGTACGGGCTGTCGGTGGGCAAGTTCTCCTCGCTGGACCAGGGCGGGCCGCTGACCAAGAGCGGTCTGCGCGACGGCTCGATCAGCGTGGGCCTGATCTTCTCCTCGGACGGCGCGTTCGCCACCAGCTGAGCCCTCTCCGCGCGTGCTGAGGACGCCCCCGCCCCGACCGGGCGGGGGCGTCCGCGCGTCCCGGGACCCCGTTCCCTCCAGCGAAACTCGTCGGTAGGCTGCACATCCATGCCAGCCCCGGCCACCTCTGACGCCCGGCGTCGACCACAGCTGCTGACCGTGCTCTTCTGGGCGGGGGTCGCTCTCGCGCCGGTGGCGGCGCTGATCCTGCTGGTCGCCGACGGTAACGGCCCGCTGCGCTTCGCCGCGGTGCTCGCCATCGTCGCGGTGGTGCTGATCGGCCTCTCCATCGCGCTGCGGCCCGACGGCGAGGGTGCGCGAGCCGACGAGCTGCTGGATGAGATCGAGGAACTTCGCCGGGAGTTGCGTACCGAGATCGCGACCGCCACGCAGCGCGGTAGCCAGGCGCTCGACCAGGCGCACCGGGCACAGGAGGGGATCGCCGCGGTCCGTCGCCGGCTGGACGCCAGTGGTGCCGCACTCGCCGGTACCGCCCCCGTCGGCGCTGGCGCTGCCGCCCCCGTTGCGGAGCCGCCGGGTCCCGGCCGGGCGCGGGTGCCGAGCGTCGAGCCGCCGCTGGAGAACGCGCCGGTGGCCCGCAGCCGCGTCTCGGTGCCGGGTGACGCACCGCCGGGCCGGGCCCGGGTGTCCGGCCCGGACGACGTGTCCCGGCGGGGCCGTTCCCCGCACCCGGACGACGACGAGCCGGTCTACCCACGGGAGGCCGCCGAGCCGCGGGCGACCGCCAGAACGTACGGCGCAGCGCGGCCGGCCGACACCGCGTACGGCTCAGCCCGTCCCCGGGAGCACGACCGCCCCGAGCCGGCGCACCGGCCGGTCGGCGTGGTCCGGCACACCGAAACCGTGCACGTCACCACCCGCCACACAGTGGTGGACGGCGGGCCGGCCGAGCCGACTGGGCGCTACGACGGCGAATACCCCGGCCGGTGGACCGCGCCGGCGCAGGAGTGGACCCGGGGTGGCGGCGCGGACGAGCGTGCCCGCTCGGCCGGCCGAGCGAGGAGCGAGCCGGGGGAGCGCCCCCGAGCCGAGTACGGCGACGACCGGCGCCCTGGCGACGACCGGGCCCGCCCTGGCGACGACCGGGCCCGCCCTGGCGACAACCGGGCGTGGGGGGCGCAGCCCTCGACCGCTGGGGAGCCCGAGTGGAGCGGCGCGCGGGAGGCGTCGGGTTGGGGTGCCGACCGGAACGGGCCCGACCCTGACGGCCACGAGCCGGGCTGGACAGGTCGCCGCGACGAGCCGGAGTGGACCGATCCGCGCGACACGTACGCCCAGCCCGACGAGCCTGGCCCGGCCCCCAGGTCGCACCACGCGCCGGAGCGGCCGACCTCGGGCTCCTGGGACAGCCCGGACGATCGCGGTTGGTCGGACCAGCGCGAGCGGGCGAGTGCGGTCGCCCCGCAGCCCGGTCCGGCCCTGCGGGCCGACGACACGGGCGAGTACTGGTCGCAGCTGCGGGCCGGGGACCGGTGGGCGGCCGTCCGCGACGACGAGAACGGCCGTGAGCTGCGGGTCGGCGAACGCCGGGCCGAGGTACGCGCCGACGCCACCGGCACCGAGTACCGGGTGGCCGACCGCTGGGCCGAGGTCCGCCATGAGGAACCCCGCCAACACGAGCAGCCGCGCCGCTACGGGGAGCCGCGCCAGCATGACGAGCCGCGCCAGCATGACGAGCCGCGCCAGCACGGCGAGCCGCGCCAGCATGACGAGCCGCGCCAGCACGGGGAGCCGCGCCAGCACGGCGAGCCGCGCCAGCATGACGAGCCGCGCCGCTACGGGGAGCCGCGTCGGCACGAGGAGCGCGAGTCGTACCACCGGGCCGAGCCGGCGGACCGGCCGGCGCTGCCGGTGGGCGGCGTCCCGGTTCCCGACGAGTGGCGCCCGCCGCGCCCGCGCGGTCACCAGGCCGAACCCGCGCCGGAGCGGACCGGTCGGCGTCGGGTCGACGAGCGCTACGGCTACCCGCCGCAGGACGACGCACCGCGCGCCGGCGGTGCCCCGCCCGGCGACCGCTGGCGCTGACCGGTCAGCCGGGCCGCGTCACTTGTCGATGTCGCCGACCACGAAGAACATCGAACCGAGGATCGCGATCAGGTCCGGGACCAGGCAGCCGGGCAGCAGGGTGGCCAGCGCCTGCACGTTCGCGTAGGAGGCGGTCCGCAGCTTCAACCGCCACGGCGTCTTCTCACCCCGGGACACCAGGTAGTAGCCGTTGATGCCGAGCGGGTTCTCCGTCCAGGCGTACGTGTGCCCCTCCGGCGCCTTGAGCACCTTCGGCAGTCGAGTGTTGATCGGCCCGGTCAGCTGGTCCACCCGGTCCAGGCACTGCTCGGCGAGGTCCAACGACGCGTACACCTGGTCGAGCAGCACCTCGAAACGCGCGTGGCAGTCGCCGGCGGTCTTGGTGACCACCGGCACGTCCAGCTCGTCGTAGGCCAGGTAGGGGTCGTCGCGGCGCAGGTCCAGGTCGAGCCCGGAGGCGCGGGCCACCGGCCCGGACGCGCCGAACGCGGCGGCGTCGGCGGCGGAGAGCACCCCCACGCCGACGGTGCGGGCCAGGAAGATCTCGTTGCGCCGGATCAGGTGGTCCAGGTCGGGCAGCCGCCGGCGTACCTCGCCGATCGCCGCGCGGGCCCGGCCGGTCCACCCGTACGGCACCTCTTCCTTGAGGCCGCCCACCCGGTTGAACATGTAGTGGATCCGGCCGCCGGAGACCTCCTCCATCACCGCCTGGATGGTCTCCCGTTCCCGGAAGGCGTAGAAGATCGGCGTGATCGCCCCGATCTCCAACGGGTACGAGCCGAGGAACATCAGGTGGTTGAGCACCCGGTTCAGCTCGGCGAGGGCCATCCGCAGCCAGGTGGCCCGCTCCGGCACCTCCATGCCCATCAGGCGTTCCACAGCGAGCACCACACCCAGCTCGTTGGAGAACGCCGAGAGCCAGTCGTGCCGGTTGGCGAGCACGATGATCTGCCGGTAGTCGCGCACCTCGAACAGCTTCTCCGCGCCCCGGTGCATGTAGCCGATGATCGGTTCGCAGGCGACCACCCGCTCACCGTCGAGCACCAGCTTGAGTCGCAGCACGCCGTGCGTGGAGGGGTGCTGCGGGCCGATGTTCAACACCATGTCGGTGCCGAGCTGCTGGTCGCCGGTGCCGGCGACCAGGCCGGCCCCGGTGCCGACGGTCAGTTCACGGAGGTCCCCGGCGTCGGTGGTCATGCCCGTCATCGTGCCACGGCCGGGCCGAGCGGGATGCCGACCGGTTGCCGCAGCCACCAGTGCCCGCCGAGCCCGGCCGGATCGGTCAGCTCGGCCACCGCCGACGCGGCGGCCAGCGCCCGCACGTACCCCGCCGGGTCGGTGCCGGCCAGGCTCAGCGGCGGTCGGCCGCCGTCGGCCCCGAGCGCCCGCAGCGCCTCCCGCTGCGGGACCAGGGAGTACGCACACCGGGCGACCGCCGCACCAGCGGAGGCGACCGAGTCCATGGCCACGTGCGCGGTCACGTCACTCGACCCGTCCGGCACCGGAGGCACCTGCCGCCCACCCCGGTAACCCGTCAACGTCCCGTTCGTCGGCCTGCTGTCCCGCAAGTGTCCGTAGTCGACAGCCACCGCGAGCCCGCGTTCGATCTTCCGCACCGCGTTGACCCAGGCTTCGTCCCTGGTCCGACCGACTTCGGCTCGTGGGTAGTCGCTGTGGGGGGTTTCGGGGCAGCCCGGCCGGCTCCGGGCGGTCAGGCTTGATCCCTCCGCCGGCCGGGCTGCCCCGAAGCCCGACTCGCTTCCGCTTGTCGCGTCCGTCGAGGTCACCCCCGGATTCGGGTCACAGTCCGTGCTGGGCAAGGTCCCGGGGCTGGGCCACCACTCTGTCAGCCAATCAAGATCGTCAGGGCTGACCAGATCACCGCGCGTTTCCGCGCCGCTCTCCGGGTCGACCAGCACGTATCGCCAGCCGTCTTCGGTGTGCACTGCCACGTCGAGTGGGACGTTGTCCAGCCACTCGGTGGCGAGCAGCACTCCGGTGATCTCGGCGGGGATCTCGGACGTCCAGTTGATCTCCTCGGGCAGGTTCTCGGGGCGGTGGGCGTACTCGACGGCTGTGAAGCGCACGCGTTCCGCGAGCGACGGACGGGCGGTGCCGGACGACGGCTCGTCGAGCGACCGGCGGGCGGAGGCCGTGGGAGTCAGGGTTTCCGGGGAGCCCGCCCGCGGAGGGATCAAGCCTGACCGCCCGGAGCGGGTGGGCTCCCCGGAAACCCCCACCGCAACCTCGACGGCGCTGTCCGACGCGACGAGCCTGAGCAGGGTGAGCAACAGCTCACCCCGACCCGCACCGACGTCGACAACATCGAGTCGGTCAGGGTGGCCGAGGGTCGCGTCGACCTGAGAGACCAGCCGTAGCAGCGCGGTGGCGAAGGCCGGGGAGGCGTGCACGCTGGTTCGGAAGTGGTCGGCCGGCCCGGCGCCGGCAACGAAGAAGCCGTGCGGCCCGTAGAGGGCCCGGCTCATCGCGTCCCGCCACCGGATCGACATCAGTTCACTTCGAGTTCAGGGTGTGTCACCGTGCCGACCCTACGGTCACCGGTTCCGGCGCGACTCGTGATCCCCGGCCGCGCGGTCGTGGTTCACGCTTGGAAGTAGTGCCCCGCATCCAGGTCGGCGATCAGGTCGGGGTGGGCGGGGGTCCAGCCCAGCAGCTCGCGCGTGACGGCGGACGACGTCGGGTTGTCCAGCTGCGCGAACGTCCCGAGGAAGCCGAAGTACCCGTTCGCCTCGTCGGGACTGATGCTCCGGACCGGGATGTCGAGGTTGCGGCCGACGGCCTCGGCGATCTGCCGGAAGGGGACTCCCGCGTCGCCGACAGCGTGCAGGCGCGCACCGGCCGGGGCCTTTTCCAGGGCGAGTCGGTAGAGCTCGGCCGCGTCGAGCGTGTGCACCGCCGGCCAGCGGTTGGCCCCCTCGCCGACGTACGCGGCGTACCCGTGCTGCCGGGCCGCCGCGATGATGGTGGTGATGAAGCCGACGTGGTCCAGCGAGCTGTGCACGATGGGGAGCCGGACGACGGAGGAGCGCACGCCGAGGGCGGCGAGGCCGGTCACGAGGTTGTCCGCGTCGATCCGGTAGCCGCCGCTGGGGAAGGTGTCGTGTTCGGTGCCGGGTCGGCCGACGATGCCGCTCATCACGAGCATGGCCGTCCCGCCCGTGCCGACCAGGGGCTTGCCGGAGCCGGCCAGACCGTCGGCGAGTGCCGTGAGAGCCGCCAGGTCGACCTCGGCGGCGCCGGCCAGGTCGCCGGTGACCAGGAGGTCGTGGCGGAACGCCAGGTGGACCACCCCGTCGGAGCCGGCCGCCTCCTCCCGAAGCGCGTCGAGGTCGGAGAGGTCGCCACGGCGTACCTCGGCGCCGAGCTTCTCGATCGCGGCGGTGGACGTGTCGGAGCGGGCCAGGCCGACGACGTCGTGTCCGGCGGAGATCAGTTTCGGTACGACCGCGGAGCCGAGGTGGCCGGAGGCGCCGGTGACGAATACGCGCATGGCGAGTCCTTTGTGAGATGGTCATGTCGCCTTGTGACATCACCGTATCGCACGATGTCGCGATGTGACATAGCTCGGCCGGAAAGAATGTCGCAGCGTGACATCGGATACCATCGCCGCATGGCCCGCTGGCAACCCGACGCGCGTGGCCGCCTGGAGGCGGCCGCCTTCGAGCTGTTCCGCGAGCGCGGCTTCGAGCAGACGACGGTCGCCGACATCGCCGCCCGGGCCGGGCTCGACAAGCGCACCTTCTACCGGCTCTTCGGCGACAAACGCGAGGCGCTCTTCAGCGGCGGCGAGCAGTTGGAGGGGGTTCTGGTCAAGGCGGTGGCCGAGACGGACGTCGGGCCGTTCGAGGCGGTCGTCGCCGCCTTCCGCCAGGTGGCGGAGCAGATCTTCACCGACCGCCTCGAGCTGGTCCGGATGCGCCAGTCGATCATTGTCAGTAGTCCCGAGTTGCAGGAGCGTGAGCTGCGCAAGACGAGCTCGCTGACGGCCGCGGTCGCCGCCGCTCTGCGTGCCAAGGGCCTCAGCGAGACGACCGCCGCCCTGGCGACCGAGTCCGGTGTGATGGTCTTCCGGGTGGCGCTCGCCCGCTGGGTCGCACCCGAGAGCGATGGCGGCTCGTTCGCCGACCTGATCGCCGAGGTGGCCACCGAACTACGCACGCTCACGACGGCCCCGGGCTGAGGCCGACCGGTCACTACCGGGCACTTCCTTCGGTGGTGAACGTTTTCACACCTCCTGTTTCGGCCCCGTGACGCGGGCGCATACTTGCGATCGACCGGTACCCCTTCTCGAGGACTGGATCGTCGTCATGAGCGCACCGCTGCGCCCGCGCCCGGCCGCCCAGTTTGGGCCTGCCACACCACGGGACCGCGCCGTCACCGGCGCCCCTCCTTCCCGTCTTCTCACCGTCGGCGTTGTTGGCGCCGGTCGGGTCGGCGCCGTCCTGGGCGCCGCGCTCGTCGCCGCCGGGCACCGCGTGGTCGCCGTCACCGGCGACTCCGGGGCCAGCCGGGCTCGCCTCGCCCTGCTGCTGCCCGAGGTGCCGCGCCGCCCGGCCGCCGCTGTCGCCCACGCTGCCGCCGACCTGCTGCTGATCGCGGTGCCGGACGACGCGCTGGCCGGCGTGGTGACCGACCTCGCCGACCGGGGCGCGCTGCGTCCCGGCCAGGTGGTCGCGCACACCTCCGGCGCGCACGGCCTGACCGTGCTGGCGCCGGCCGCCGCGGTCGGCGCCCGGCCGCTGGCCCTGCATCCCGCCATGACCTTCACCGGTACGCCGGACGACCTGGCCCGGTTGGCCGGCATCTCGTACGGGGTGACCGCCCCGGCGGAGCTGCGCCCGCTGGCTGCCCGGCTGGTCGCCGACCTGGGTGGCGTGCCCGAGTGGGTGGCCGAGTCGGACCGCCCGCTGTACCACGCCGCGCTGGCCCACGGCGCGAACCACCTGGTGACCCTCGTCAACGAGGCGACCGACCGGCTGCGCGACGCCGGGGTGGCCCGGCCGGAGAAGGTGCTCGCCCCGCTGCTGCGGGCCGCCCTGGAAAACGCGCTGCGGCTCGGTGACGACGCGTTGACCGGCCCGGTCTCCCGGGGCGACGCGGGCACCGTCCAGCAGCACCTGGCCCGGTTGGCCGCCACCGCGCCGGAATCCGTCCCCGCCTATCTCGCGTTGGCCCGGCGTACCGCCGATCGGGCGATCGCCGCCGGCCGGCTACGGCCGGTGGACGCGCAGTCGCTGCTCGGCGTGCTCGCCGACACCGCCCGGGAGGTGGCCGCATGACACAGCTCGTACACTCGCGCGCCGAGCTGGCCGAGGCTCGGGCCGGGCTGAAGGGCACTGTCGGTGTGGTGATGACGATGGGCGCGCTGCACTCCGGGCACGAGACGTTGCTGCGCGCGGCCCGGAAACAGGCCGACCACGTGCTGGTGACGATCTTCGTGAACCCGTTGCAGTTCGGGCCGAACGAGGACTTCGACCGCTATCCGCGCACCCTCGACGCCGATCTGGAGGTGTGCCGGCGGGCGGGCGTGGATCTCGTCTTCGCCCCGTCGGTGGCGGACATGTACCCGGACGGCCAGCCCCGCGTACGCCTCGACCCGGGCCCGCTCGGCGCGGAGTTGGAGGGCGCGAGCCGCCCCGGCTTCTTCCACGGGGTGCTCACCGTGGTGCTGAAGTTGCTTCAGCTCACCCGGGCGGACCTGACGTTCTTCGGCGAGAAGGACTACCAGCAGCTGACCCTGGTCCGGCGGATGACCCGGGACCTGGACGTGCCGGTCGAGGTGGTCGGCGTGCCGACCGTCCGGGAGCCGGACGGGTTGGCGCTGTCCAGCCGCAACCGCTACCTGAGCGAGTCGGAGCGGGCGGCGGCGCTGAGTCTGTCCGCCGCGTTGCGGGCCGGTGCGCGGGCCGCCGAGGACGGCCTGGACGCGGGTGCGGTGCTGACCGCCGCGCACGCCGCGTTCGGCGCCGGTACGCCGGGTGCCCACCTCGACTACCTGGTGCTCACCGACCCCGAGTTGGAGCCGGGGCCGATCACCGGGCCGGCGCGGCTGGTGATCGCCGCGTGGGTGGGCGCCACCCGCTTGATCGACAACGCGGCGATCCACCTCGCCCCCCGCCCCTGACCGGGCCGCGCCACCCTCCACCACTTTCGTGAAAGGCCACCCCGATGCTGCGGACCATGCTCAAGTCGAAGATCCACCGGGCCACGGTGACCCAGGCCGACCTGCACTACGTCGGTTCGGTGACGGTGGACGAGGACCTGCTCGACGCCGCCGACCTGCTCCCCGGCGAGCAGGTGGCGATCGTGGACATCACCAACGGCGCACGGCTGGAGACGTACGTGATTCCCGGCGTGCGGGGCAGCGGCGTGATCGGCATCAACGGTGCCGCAGCGCACCTGGTGCACCCCGGTGACCTGGTCATCCTGATCTCGTACGGCCAGATGGACGATGCCGAGGCTCGGTCGTACCGTCCGCGGGTGGTGCACGTGGACGCCGACAACCGGGTGCTCGAGTTGGGTGTCGACCCGGCCGCGGTGGCACCCGGCACGGCCGGCCACCCGGTGCCCAGCCCGTTGGCCGTGTCCGGAGTCTGATCCCGCGCGAGGCGATTCCGGTCTGTCACCGGAAGGTCATTTCCGGTTACCCTTGGCGCGCTGGCGAAAGCCGGTCGGTGGCTGGGGGAGGCCGCTATGCGCAGTGCCAGGACGACCGTGTTCGCCGCTGCCGTGACGGCGGTGCTGCTGGTGGGCTGCGCCGGGTCGGGTGACCTGGACGGTGACCTGACCGACGACTGGGCGGCCTTGCCGCCACCGTCGGCGTTCACCCCGGCCGCCGGTGTCTGCCAGGCCGCCGACTTCACCGATGTGGTCACCCTGGCCGCCTACGAGCCGGTGGACTGTGCCGGCCCACACCGCCTGGAAACGGTGCATGTGGGGGCGTTTCCGGTCGAACGGGCGAGTGTGCCGGCGGGTGGCTCGGCGGAGTTGCGGGGCGCGTTCACCGAGTGCGACACCCGGGCGACCGGGTACGTGGGCGACGACTGGCGGGCCGGCCGGCTGCGGCTGTCGGTGGCGTTGCCCTCCGGGCCGGGCTGGGCGGCCGGTTCCCGGTGGTTCCGGTGTGATCTCACCGAGCTGACCACTGTCGAGGCCGCGGCCACAGTGGTGGTCCGGTCGGGCAGCCTGCGGGACGCGTTGAAGGGGGCGACCGGGCTGCGGCTCGGTTGCCAGCAGACCCGCGCCGCGGCCGGTGCGGGGGTGCAGACGCTGATCCCGGTGGAGTGCGCGCGACAGCACGACGCCGAGTTCGTCGGGGTGTGGCGCGCGCCGGACATGGCGTACCCGACCCGGGACGCCGACTGGGCGCCGCTGTACAACGGGTGCCGCACCGTCCTCGGCCGGTACGTGGGCGTGCCGGACGACGTCCACCTGCGCTTTCGCAGTGGGTTGGTGGTCCGGCCGCCGGGTGCGGGGCGCTGGCGGGTCGGTGACCGGGGTGTCCGCTGCTACCTGTGGCTCAGCGACCGTAGGGTGACCGCCTCGCTGAAGGGCGCGGGCCCGGCCGGCCTTCCGGTCCGGACGAAGTGACAACGGGCTGACGGCCGGCACGGCGCGGACGGGGTAGCCCAGACCACTCGTCCCGCCCCCGCCGCCCCGAGCGAGGACGGTTCGGGTTGACTGGGGGGATGGACCTTCCGACCGTCGACCTGCCGGCCCTGCCCGCGTTGCTGGCCGCGCCCGCACCCGGCTGGGTGGAGACCACCGACGTGATCGTTGTGGGTTCCGGGGTGGCCGGGTTGACCGCGGCGCTGCACCTGCGTGAGGCGGGCCTGCACGTCACGGTGGTCACCAAGGTCAACATCGACGACGGCTCGACGCGGTGGGCACAGGGCGGCATCGCCGCCGTGCTCGACCCGACGGACACCCCGGCGGCGCACGCCCGCGACACCGAGATCGCCGGGGTTGGAATCTGCGACCCGGCGGCGGTCCGGGTGCTTGTCGAGGAGGGCCCGACCCGGCTGCGGGAGCTGATGCGCATCGGTGCCGAATTCGATCGCCACCCGGACGGCTCGTTGATGCTGACCCGCGAGGGCGGGCACCGGGCGGACCGGATCGTGCACGCCGGCGGTGACGCCACCGGCGCGGAGGTGCAGCGGGCGCTGCACGCCGCGGTGCAGCGCGACCCGTGGATCCGACTTGTCGACCACGCCCTGGTCCTGGACCTGCTGCGAGCGCCGGGCGACGGCCCGGACGGGCTCGGCCCGGCCTGCGGAATCACCCTGCACGTGCTGGGCGAGGGCAGCGAGGACGGCGTCGGCGCGCTGCTGGCCCGGGCGGTGGTGCTCGCCACCGGTGGCATGGGGCAGACCTTCGCGGCCACCACCAACCCCGCGGTCTCCACCGGCGACGGGGTGGCGCTGGCGATGCGGGCCGGCGCGGCGGTGACCGACGTGGAGTTCGTCCAGTTCCACCCGACCGCCCTGATCACCCCGCCCGGCGCGGGAGTGCCCGGTGCCGGCCACGCGCAGCAGCCGCTGGTCTCCGAGGCGCTGCGCGGTGAGGGCGCGTACCTGGTGGACGCCGACGGCAAGAGGTTCATGGTGGGCCAGCACGAGTTGGCGGAGCTGGCACCCCGGGACGTGGTGGCCAAGGGCATCCACCGGGTGTTGCTGACCACCGGCGCGGACCACGTCTTCCTCGACGCGCGGCACCTGGGCGGGGACTTCCTGGCCGGCCGGTTCCCCACCATCGTGGCGTCCTGCCTGGCCATCGGCGTGGACCCGGCGACGGAGCTGATCCCGGTGGCGCCGGCCGCCCACTACGCCTCCGGCGGTGTCCGCACCGACCTGCGCGGTCGCACCTCGATTCCCGGCCTGTACGCCTGCGGCGAGGTGGCCTGCACGGGGGTGCACGGCGCGAACCGGCTGGCCAGCAACTCGCTGCTGGAAGGTCTGGTCTTCTCCCGGCGGATCGCCGAGGACATCGCGGCCGGCCTGCCCGAGCAGGTTCAGCCAGCGGACACCGGTGCCTGGCGCGGGGGCGCCGGCTGGGTGCTGCCCGCGGCGGCGACGCCGACCCTGCAACGGGCGATGACCCGGGGGGCCGGGGTGCTCCGATCCGCGGCGACGCTGGCCGAGGCGGCCGGGACGCTGCGGGAGTTGGGCGTTGCCCGGGGCCGACCCCGGACCGCCGACTGGGAGGCGACCAACCTGCTCACCGTGGCGTCGACGCTGGTTGCCGCCGCGTACGCACGCGGTGAGACCCGGGGTTGCCACTGGCGGGAGGACTTCCCGACGGCCGACGAGCGGTGGCTGGGTCACCTGGTCGGGTCGGTCGGGGCGGAGGGCCGGGTGGGCCAACAGTGGGAGGGAAACTCATGACGGGGTCGACAGAGGCGGCGTTGCGGGCGGCCGGGCTGGATCCGGCGCAGGTGCGGCAGGTGATCGAAACCGCGCTGGTCGAGGATCTGGGCCCCGATTTCCTGGACGTCACGAGCGTGGCCACCATTCCGGCGGAGCAGACCGACGCCGCCGACCTGGTGGCCCGCGCGGATGGTGTGCTGGCCGGGATGGCCGTGGCGGCCGCCGTGTTCGAGCTGGTGGGTGAGGTGACCGGCTTCGGTCGTACCGTCGAGGTGTCGGTGCTGGCCCGGGACGGCGAGCGGGTGGCCCGCGGTGCGGTGCTGGCGACGGTGACCGGCCCGACCCGGCTGCTGCTGACGGCCGAGCGGACGGCGCTGAACCTGCTCTGCCGGATGTCCGGGGTGGCCACCCACACGCGTGCCTGGGCGGACGCGTTGGCCGGCACGAAGGCGATGGTGCTGGACACCCGCAAGACGACGCCGGGCCTGCGGGCGCTGGAGAAGTACGCGGTGCGGGCCGGCGGGGGCACCAACAAGCGGATGGGCCTCTACGACGTGGCCATGATCAAGGACAACCACAAGTTGGCCGCCGGGGGCATCACGGCGGCGTACCGGCGGGTCCGGGAGGCGTTCCCGGAGGTGCCGGTGCAGGTCGAGGTGACAGGAGTCGACGAGGCGGTGGAGGCGGTGGAGGCCGGGGCGGACTTCCTGCTCTGCGACAACATGACGCCGCAGGTGTTGGCCGAGGCGGTGGCCGCGGTGGGTGACCGGGCCGAGTTGGAGGCGACCGGGGGGTTGACCCTGGAGGTGGCGGGGCGGTACGCGGCCACCGGCGTGGATTTCCTCTCGGTGGGGGCGTTGACCCACTCGTCGCCGATCCTGGACATCGCCATGGACCTGCGGACCGGGTAGCGGGCTGAGACCGGCGTCTCAGACGGTGGTGAGCGAGCTGGCGGCCAGGTTGAAGATCACCCGGTTCTCGGTGTCCTGCCGGCCGTCCAAACCGTATTTGGCGCGGAACAGCTCCAGCACCCGGTTGTAGATCTCCGGCGGCAGCTCGTCGGCCTCACCGATGGCGAAGATCTCGCCGGCCGCCTCGGGCCGGTCCAGCACGACGCTGAGCCCGGCCAGGCCGTGCCGGGCCACGTTGCGCACCAGGTCGGTGCCGGCGATGTACCAGTCGCCGTCGGAGCGTACGTAGAGGGCGTCGCAGGTTTCCAGGTCCCGACCGGCCTGGCGCAGGCAGAGCCGCAGCGTGAGGCAGGCCGCCAGGTCCTCCAGCGGAGCGGTGTCCCAGAGCTCGGCGAACCGGTCGTCGACGAACTCGCCCAACGGGGTCGAGACGAACGCCTCGATCTGCTGGGTGTCGAAGGTGCTGCCCTGCACCGGGAAGAACGAGATGAAGGCCTTCCCGTCCCAGCGGTACATCTGTACGGAGGGGGCCGCGCTGTAGACCCGGACCTGAAGCCGGGCGCGGGCCGACTCGGGCAACTCCTCGCTGAGCCGCGCGAGGTGCCACAGGTTGTTGAGGATGGCGACCGAGGCGTCCCGCCGGCGCAGCTCCTCGCCGCGCAGCCGGACCGCCGGCGAGTCCGGGTCGAGCAGCAACACCTTGACCACGGCGCCGTTGACGAGCGCGGAGCGCAACGCGGCTACGAACCGGGCCGCGTACGGACCTTCCAACATGCTGGTCCAGGTCTCCAGGATGGCCACGATCTCCCGGGACTGGGCGACCCGTTCGATCAGGGCGTCCCGGTCCAGTCGGGGGTGCTCGATGATGCTGACCGTCTGAAGTTCGCGGAAGAGCGGGTTGAGCACCACGTACGTCAGCAGCGTCATGATCAGAGCCGCGCCGATGTTGAGGTAGAGGTCGCCGGCGAAGCTGCCGCTCTCCCGAAGGGACGCCCGCCAGGCCTGCACGATCATCCAGATGGCGCCGCCGGCCAACGCGACAAGCACCAACACGTGTCGTCGACGCCGGCGCAGGGTGTTGCGGCCCCGCACCCACCACGTCCCCGACATGTCCGCTCCCCGTCCGGCCGCGCCGTGGATTGATCCATGCTCATGTCGCGATACGACAAGGATACGGTCCGTCGCCCGGTCCGCACCCGCCCGTACGGTCGTTGTCTAGGCTGCGTGCGTGCTGCTCTGCATCGACATCGGAAACACCAACACCGTGCTGGCGACCTTCGACGGCGACAAGCTGGTGCACTCCTGGCGGATCAAGACCGATGCCCGCTCGACGGCGGACGAGTTGGGCCTCATGTTCCGGGGCCTGCTCGCCGGGGACAACGTCGAGATCACCGGTGTGGCCGCCTGCTCGACAGTGCCGGCCGCGCTGCGCTCGCTGCGCACCATGCTCGGTCGCTACTACGCCGACCTGCCGAGCGTGATCGTCGAGCCGGGCGTGCGGACCGGGGTGCAGTTGGCGATCGACAATCCGAAGGAGGTGGGCGCCGACCGGGTGGTGAACACGCTTGCCGCGTACGCCCTCTACGGAGGGCCGTCGATCGTTGTGGACTTCGGCACCACCACCAACTTCGACGTGATCAGCGGTCGGGGCGAGTTCCTCGGCGGGGCGTTCGCCCCGGGCATCGAGATCTCCTTCGACGCACTGGCCGCCCGGGCGGCCCAGCTGCGCAAGGTCGAGGCCACCAAGCCCCGTTCGGTGATCGGCAAGAACACCGTCGAGTGCCTCCAGGCCGGCCTCTACTTCGGTTTCGCCGGGCAGGTGGACCGCATCGTCGAGCGGATGACCGAGGAGTTGGGCGAGGTGAAGGCGGTGATCGCCACCGGCGGCCTGGCCTCCCTGGTGATCAACGAGTGCCGCACCATCACCCACCACGAGCCGATGATCACGCTGATCGGCCTCCGGATGGTCTACGACCGCAACCTGTGAACCCCGGCCGCCGCCGGGGGACAGCCGTCGGGCGGGGCTTCAGCGCCGCCGGGCCCGCAGCACGATCGTGCGGTACGGCAGGTCCACGGTCGCGCGCCCGGCCAGGTCCGGATGGGTGGCGAGGAGTTCCCGCAGCTCCTGGTCGATCGTTTCCCGCCGTTCGGCCGGGGCGGTGAGCCAGTACGAGCGGGTGTGCATCATCGAGACGAGCTCGTCCGACGTGAGCGCTGTGTGGTGGGTGAACTCGCCCAGCTCGATCGGCTCGAACGCGGGGCCGAAGTCGGCGTATTTGTCCAGCACGCTGCCGGTGCTGTCCCCCATGTGTGCGATCCGGCCCAGTTCGGCGACCCACTCGATCCGATCGTCCCGAAGGTTCCAGATCGGGGCGAACGTCCCGCCCGGCCGGAGCACCCGCGCGATCTCGGCGTGCGCCGGCTCCCTGTCGAACCAGTGGTACGCCTGTCCCACCACCACGGCGTCCGCGACCCCGTCCGGCAGCGGCAGCGTCTCGGCGCCGCCGGCCAGCGCGGTGGTGCCGGGGGTGGCGGCGTCCAGTTGGGCGCGCATCTCGGGGTCCGGCTCCACCGAGGTCACCTGGTGGCCGAGGGCGAGCACCCCCCGAGTGAGGATGCCGGTGCCCGCGCCCAGGTCGACGACCCGGGCGGAGCCGCCCAACCCGTCGAGCGCCCACCGCACGGCGTCCACCGGATAGCGGGGCCGAAACCGGTCGTAGTCGGCCGCGGCCGCGCCGAACGAGAGCGCCTGAGTGTGATCCGCCATGGCGGGCAGGTTATCCGATAACGACCACCTGAGCGCTTGAGTACGCTCGGGCCTGACCCCCCGTAATCTTCGTGACGAGGAAGCGTGCCGTGAGCGAGCAGAACGCCGTGCCAGTGGACCCCGCCGATGACCTTCCCGAGCAGATGAAGGTCCGCCGGGAGAAGCGGGACCGGATGCTCGCCGAGGGCGTCGAGCCCTACCCGGTCGGCTTTCCCCGGACGACCACCCTGGCGCAGGTCCGGGCCCGTTACGCCGACCTGCCGACCGACACCGCGACCGGCGACCAGGTAGCGGTCACCGGCCGCGTGATCTTCGTACGTAACACCGGCAAGCTGTGCTTCGCGACCCTGCGCGACGGCGACGGCACCGAGTTGCAGGCGATGCTCTCCCTGGACCGGGTGGGGCCGGAGCGGCTGGAGGCGTGGAAGCGCCTTGTCGACCTCGGCGACCATGTCGGCGTCACCGGTGAGGTGATCACCAGCCGCCGGGGTGAGTTGTCGGTCCTGGCACAGCAGTGGGAGATGACCGCCAAGGCGCTGCGCCCGTTGCCGGTGGCGCACAAGCCGCTCTCCGAGGAGGCCCGCGTCCGGCAGCGTTACGTCGACCTGATCGTCCGGCCGCAGGCACGGGAGATGGTCCGTACCCGAGCCGCCGCGGTGCGCAGTCTGCGCGACTCACTGCACGGGCAGGGCTTCATCGAGGTGGAAACGCCGATGCTGCAACTGCTGCATGGTGGCGCGGCGGCCCGCCCGTTCGTGACCCACAGCAATGCGCTGAACACCGATCTGTATCTGCGAATCGCTCCGGAACTGTTTCTCAAGCGCGCCGTGGTTGGCGGCGTCGACCGCGTCTTCGAGATCAACCGCAACTTCCGTAATGAGGGTGTCGACTCTTCGCACTCGCCCGAGTTCGCGATGCTGGAGACGTACCAGGCGTACGGCGACTACGACACGATGGCTGAGCTGACCCGTAATCTCGTGCAACAGGCGGCGATCGCGGTCAGCGGTTCGATGGTGGTGACCCACGCCGACGGGCAGGAGTTCGACCTGGGTGGCGAGTGGCGCTCGGTGACACTCTTCGGCGTGCTTTCCGAAGCGCTCGGCGAGGAGGTCACGGTCCGCACCGACCGATCCCGCCTGGTGGAGTACGCGGACAAGGTGGGATTGGCGGTAGATCCGAAGTGGGGGCCGGGCAAGCTGGCCGAGGAACTGTTCGAGGAACTGGTCGTCCCCGGCCTGGTGGCACCCACCTTCGTGCGGGACTACCCGGAGGAAACCAGCCCGCTCACCCGGGCCCACCGCAGTGAGCCGGGGTTGGCCGAGAAGTGGGACCTCTACGTGCTCGGCTTCGAGCTGGGCACCGCGTACTCCGAGCTGGTCGACCCGGTCGTGCAGCGGGAGCGGCTGGTGGCCCAGGCGCAGCTCGCGGCCCGTGGCGACGACGAGGCGATGCGTCTCGACGAGGACTTTCTCCGGGCCATGGAGTACGGAATGCCGCCGGCCGGCGGTATGGGAATGGGAATCGACCGGCTGTTGATGGCCCTGACCGGCCTGGGAATTCGGGAAACGATCCTCTTCCCGTTGGTCCGCCCGGAGTAGTCTCGCCCGGGCTCGCCCACGCCGTAACGGCATCCTATTGACGCGGCAAGCAGTGCGGGGGTTATTGTTCTCTCGTTAGCAGGAGTGCCCTGCTCGAAAGGAATGTGGGACGTGGCCAAGCAGATCATTCACAAGCTGGTCGATGACCTGGACGGCGGGGACGCGGAGGAGACCGTCAAGTTCGCCCTCGACGGCGTTCAGTACGAGATCGACCTGTCGAGTGCCAACGCCGCTAAATTGCGCGACGCTTTTGCCTCGTACGTGGGTGCCGGCACCAAGGTCGGCCGGGGCGGCGTGGTGATCGGTGGGCGGGCTGCCCGCGGTCGGGGCGGCGCGACCGCCGATCGGGAACAGAACAAGGCGATCCGGGAGTGGGCCAAGAAGGCCGGCAAGGACATCTCGGACCGGGGTCGTATCCCGCAGGAGATCGTTGACGAGTACCACGCGAAGCGCTGATCCATCAGCTGTTGGTGGTTAGTCGCCACCGCAGGCGACACCGACGCCGGGCCGGAGCAGTTCTCCGGGCCGGCGTCGCCGTGTCCGGGGGTGCGGGCGGGAGTTGAGGGGCGGGGAAGCATTTCGTGCCCACCGGCGTTGTCCACAACCAGTGGAGCAACTATCCACAGCCTGTGGACAACCTTCCCCAGGGTCGGGGTGCGGCGGTCGAAGCGACCCCCGGTTCCCCCTCCTGAGGGCCTCCGGAGCGCTTCCGAGGCCCGGATCGGGCTCTGGTCGTGCCAGTCGGATTTCGCTCTGCGCGTAGCGACAGGACTACCGGAACACCTCCTGAGCGCGGACGGTTGTCCAAAACGACGTGGAACCGACCCGGACCAGAGACACACGACCTCAGCTGAGTCGGTCAGCGACGATAGAGTAAGGAGGCACGGACGCCCGTCCCGGACGTTCGTGCACCGGCCCCGCCAAGATCTTGACCATCAAGGCGCACGGCACGTGAGGAGCACGAGGGCATGTTCGAGCGGTTCACCGACCGAGCGCGACGGGTTGTCGTCCTGGCCCAAGAAGAGGCCCGGATGCTCAACCACAACTACATCGGTACGGAACACATCCTGCTGGGCCTGATCCACGAAGGTGAAGGCGTCGCGGCGAAGGCCCTGGAGAGCCTCGGCATCTCCCTGGAGGGTGTCCGTCAGCAGGTCGAGGAGATCATCGGCCAGGGTCAGCAGGCGCCGAGCGGGCACATCCCGTTCACGCCGCGGGCCAAGAAGGTGCTGGAGCTGTCGCTGCGCGAGGCGCTGCAGCTCGGCCACAACTACATCGGCACCGAGCACATCCTGCTCGGGCTGATCCGCGAGGGCGAGGGCGTTGCCGCCCAGGTGCTGGTCAAGCTCGGCGCCGACCTCAACCGGGTCCGCCAGCAGGTGATCCAGCTGCTCTCCGGCTACCAGGGCAAGGAGCCTGCCGCGGCGGGCGCCGCGCCGGGTGAGGCCGCGCCGTCGACCAGCCTGGTGCTGGACCAGTTCGGTCGCAACCTGACTCAGGCCGCCCGCGAGGGCAAGCTCGACCCGGTCATCGGGCGCGAGAAGGAAATCGAGCGGGTCATGCAGGTGCTCTCCCGCCGTACAAAGAACAACCCGGTCCTGATCGGTGAGCCCGGCGTCGGTAAGACCGCCGTGGTGGAGGGGCTTTCCCAGAAGATCATCAAGGGCGAGGTGCCCGAGACTCTCAAGGACAAGCAGCTCTACACGCTCGACCTGGGTGCGCTGGTCGCCGGTTCCCGCTACCGCGGTGACTTCGAGGAGCGCCTCAAGAAGGTGCTCAAGGAGATCCGCACCCGCGGCGACATCATCCTGTTCATCGACGAGATCCACACCCTGGTGGGTGCGGGTGCCGCCGAGGGCGCGATCGACGCCGCGAGCATCCTGAAGCCGATGCTGGCCCGTGGTGAGCTGCAGACCATCGGCGCCACCACGCTTGACGAATACCGCAAGCACCTGGAGAAGGACGCCGCTCTCGAGCGCCGGTTCCAGCCGATCCAGGTGGGTGAGCCGTCGCTGGCGCACACCATCGAGATCCTCAAGGGCCTGCGCGACCGGTACGAGGCGCACCACCGGGTCTCGATCACCGACGCCGCCCTGGTGGCGGCCGCGACGCTGGCCGACCGGTACATCTCCGACCGCTTCCTGCCGGACAAGGCGATCGACCTGATCGACGAGGCCGGCGCCCGGATGCGGATCCGTCGGATGACCGCGCCGCCAGACCTGCGTGACTTCGACGAGCGCATCGCCCAGGTGCGTCGCGACAAGGAGTCCGCGATCGACGCTCAGGACTTCGAGCGCGCCGCCCAGCTGCGCGACAAGGAGAAGCAGCTGCTCGGCCAGAAGGCTCAGCGGGAGAAGGAGTGGAAGGCCGGTGACCTGGACGTCGTCAGCGAGGTCGACGACGAGCAGATCGCCGAGGTGCTCGGCAACTGGACCGGCATCCCGGTCTACAAGCTGACCGAGGAGGAGACCTCGCGCCTGCTGCGCATGGAGGACGAGCTGCACAAGCGCGTCATCGGCCAGGAGGACGCGGTCAAGGCGGTCTCGAAGGCGATCCGGCGTACCCGGGCCGGCCTGAAGGACCCGAAGCGCCCGTCGGGCTCGTTCATCTTCGCCGGTCCGTCCGGTGTCGGTAAGACCGAGCTGTCCAAGGCGCTCGCCGAGTTCCTCTTCGGCAGCGAGGATGCCCTCATCCAGCTGGACATGTCCGAGTTCCACGACCGCTACACGGTCTCCCGGCTCGTGGGTGCCCCTCCCGGCTACGTCGGTTACGACGAGGGCGGGCAGCTGACCGAGAAGGTGCGGCGTCGGCCGTTCTCGGTGGTCCTCTTCGACGAGATCGAGAAGGCCCACCCGGACGTGTTCAACACGCTGCTCCAGATCCTCGAGGACGGTCGGCTCACCGACGGTCAGGGTCGGATCGTGGACTTCAAGAACACGGTCATCATCCTGACCACCAACCTGGGCACCCGTGACGTCGCCAAGGCGGTGTCGCTGGGCTTCCAGCAGTCGGAGGACTCCGAGTCCAACTACGACCGGATGAAGCAGAAGGTCAACGACGAGCTCAAGCAGCACTTCCGGCCTGAGTTCCTCAACCGGATCGACGACACCATCGTCTTCCACCAGCTGCGTCAGAGCGAGATCCTCTCGATCGTGGACATCATGATCCAGCGGATCGAGGGCCAGCTGCGCAACAAGGACATGGGTCTGGAGCTGACCGACAACGCCAAGAAGTACCTGGCGGCGAAGGGCTTCGACCCGGTGCTCGGTGCCCGTCCGCTTCGTCGCACGATCCAGCGCGACATCGAGGACAACCTCTCCGAGCGGATCCTGTTCAACGAGCTGACCCCGGGTCAGATCGTTGTGGTGGACTGCGAGGGCGACCCGAACGACATCGACAAGTCCAAGCTCGTCTTCCGGGGCGCGGAAAAGCCGGTCGAAGTTCCGGACGCCGTGCCGGCCGACCTCGGTGGCACAGCCGCTGGCACCGCCGTCGCGGGCGCGGACGAGTAGCACAACCAGCAGCAAGGAGGCGGGGCCTCGGTGGCGTGAGCCATCGGGGCCCCGCCTCCTTGCGCTGTCCATAGGCGCCACCGCACCCGCCGTGCCGTGCCAGTGCCCGCTCGCCCGTGCCCGCCGTGCCCGCTCGCCCGTGCCCGCCGTGCCCGCTGTGCCCGCTCGCCCGTGCCCGCCGTGCCCGCTCGCCCGTGCCCGCCGTGCCCGCTCGCCCGTGCCCGCCGTGCTCGCTCGCCCGATCGGTAGATCACAAGACTGAACTCCAGTCACACTTACAGAGATC
>NZ_JBEXHQ010000056.1:0-49370 GCF_040607915.1 Micromonospora sp. NPDC005215
GGTTCCGACCTTCGACAAGCCAGAACCTAGGCAGGACAACGGCGTGCGCCAAAAACGACGCGCCCAACCACCCACAGACACGTCACAAGACCCATTTTTATGACTCAGAGGTATACCGCTCACCAGGAGTTGGCCACGCGGTGGAGCTCGGGATGCTCGCGTGGTCGTCAGGAGCGCAGGGACGGGTCCGCGGGCTCGCCGCGTTGTTCCGGTGGCCGCCCCGCTCCCGGCGGTCCGTCCTGGCCGTTCGCTGGCGGTCCGCCCGGGTCGTTCGCCGGCGGTCCGCCCGGGCCGGTCCCCGGCGGCCCGTCCTGGCCGATCCCCGGCGGTCCGCCCGGGTCGGTTGCCCGCCAGTCCTCCTCGGCTGGGCGAGCCGCTGGCGGCGGCGCGGCGTCGACGGCGTCGGGCGTCCAGGGAACAGCGTGCAGTACGCCGGAGCGGCCGGCGCGAGCGTCGGTGACGGCGGCCAGGGTGAGCGGGGTGACGGCCTCCGGCAGCGCGTCCGGGGAGTGCCAGGACAACCGGCAGCCCGGTAGCGGGTCGGCCGTCGGTGGGCCGGTGGCGCGGGCCCGGAAGACGTGCACGAGGACGTCCGGCAGCGGCCCGGCGCGTCCGGGCGACGTCTGCCCGCTGGGGCCGGTCAGGTGGTAGACGCCGACCAGGTCGACGAGCTCGATCTCGCACCCGGTCTCCGCGCGGATGTCCCGCAGGGCCGCCTGCACCGGGCTCTCGGTCGGGCGCAGCCGCCCGCCGGGTAGCGCGTGGCGGCGCTCACCCCGGCCCTGCCGGCAGAGCAGCACCCGGCCGGTGTCGTCGTTGACGACTGCGGCGACCGCCCAGGTGAGCGCGCTCATGGACAAAGAGCGTACGGCGGCGCAAACCAGAAGTCACCGAGATGCGCGCTCCCGCGCCCGGGGTGCCGCTACGGGGGTGTGCAGCGGTAGCGTGTGCACCCGTGACCCTCGCCTCGCTGTCCCCCCAGGCGGCCCTGCCCAGTCCCAGCACCGCAGTCTGGCAACTCGGGCCGGTGCCGATCCGGGCGTACGCGCTCTGCATCATCGCCGGCATCGTGCTGGCCTGCTGGGTGACCGAGCGTCGGCTGCGACAGCGCGGCGTCGCGCCCGGCGCGGTGCTCGACATCGCCGTCTGGGCGGTGCCGACCGGCATCATCGGTGCCCGGATCTACCACGTCGTCACCTCACCCGAGAAATATTTCGGCGCCGGCGGTGAGCCGATGAAGGCATTCGCCATCTGGGAGGGCGGTCTCGGCATCTGGGGTGCCGTCGCCGGTGGCGCGGTCGGCGTGTGGATCGCCGCCCGGCAGCTCGGCATCCCGTTCGGCGTGGTGGCCGACGCGCTGGCCCCCGGGCTGCCCCTGGCCCAGGCGGTCGGCCGGCTCGGCAACTGGTTCAACAACGAGCTGTTCGGTGGCCGGACCGACCTGCCGTGGGGCCTGCAGATCCACCGGATGGACCCGGACAGTCCGGGGCACGCGCTGCGTGACGACGCCGGGCAGCCGATCCTCGAACCGGGCCTCTACCAGCCGACGTTCCTCTACGAGGCGTTGTGGAATCTCGGCGTCGTCGCCCTGGTCCTCATCCTGGACCGCCGGTTGAAGCTGGGGCGCGGCCGGGCGTTCGCCCTCTACGTGATGGGCTACACCGTCGGCCGGTTCTGGATCGAGCTGATGCGCACCGACGAGGCCAACCAGATTCTGGGCGTCCGGCTCAACGTCTGGACCGCCGCCCTGGTCTTCCTCGGCGCGCTTATCTACTTCGTCCGGGTGCGTGGCCCGCGGGACTACCTGATCCCGCTCGGCGCGGTGGCGACGCCGACCCCGCCCCCCGCGTCCGACCTGTCCCAGGTCGACCTCTCGGAGCGGGAGACGCCCGCCCGGGCCGCCGCGCCGGAGGGGTACCGGGTGGTCAGCGCGGAGCAGTACGCCGCCTGGCGGGACACCGGCGTCATCCCGCCGGAGCCGCCCACCGACCAGGACTCCCGGCCGGGCGACGAGCCGCTCGGTGACGCTGCACCCGTCGACGGCCCGTCGAACGACAACCAGCCGACCGACGACCCGTCGAGCGAGCACGAGCCGACCGACGACCCGTCGGGCGACGACGAGCCGGCGGACGACCGCTCGGCTCCCCGCGCCGAGCGGGCCGACGCCGCGGGCGTGCGGCCCGCCGACCGGGACAGCTGAGCGGAGGCGGCACCGATGCGAAGCGCGGTGGTGGTCGGCGCAGGGGTCGGTGGCCTCGCGGTGGCCGGCGCGCTGGCCCGCTCCGGCTGGCAGGTCACCGTGTTGGAACGCGCCGAACGGGTTCGCCCCGAGCCGACCGCCGTGGTGCTCTGGCCCAACGGCGTCCGCGCGTTGCAGGCCCTCGGCCTCGGCGCGGGCCTGGCCGCCATCGCCACCCCGCTGGCCGACGGTGGGGTCCGTCGCCCGGACGGGCACTGGCTCGTGCAGCCTCGGCCCATCCCAGCCGACCGGCTGCCGGTGGTGGTGCACCGCGAGGACCTGCACGACACGCTGATCGCGGGCCTCGGTGAGCGGGTCGAGCTGCGTACCGGCGTGACAGTGCGGCACGTCCGGGTCGAGCCGGGGGAACGGCCGGCGGTCAGCGACGGACGGCACACCATCGAGGCCGACCTGGTGGTCGCCGCCGATGGCACGGACAGCGGCATCCGCCGTCAACTCGCCCCCGAGTCCCGGGTGGTCAGCTCCGGATGCGCCGCCTGGCGGGCTGTCATCCCCTGGTACCAGGCGCCTCGGCTAGCCGACGACCAACCGCTGGCCGGCGAGATCCTCGGTGCCGGTTACCGGTTCGTGGCCGCGTCGTTGGGTGATCGCGGCTCCTCGGGAGGGTCCACCCGGGGCGGGATCTACTGGGTGGCCACTGCCGCCGGCGCCCCTCGCCCGGAACCGCCGGAGACCCAACTCGCCCTGCTGCGCCGCTGGTACGCGGGCTGGCCCGCCCCGATCGGCGCGCTGCTCGACGCCACCGAACCGGCCGACCTGGTCCAGCAGGAGGTCCGCGAGCTGCGTCCGTTGCCCCGCTCGTACGGCTTCCCCGTCGGGCCGGGCGGGGTGGTGCTGCTCGGCGACGCGGCGCACGCCATGCCGCCGCACCTCGGGCAGGGCGCCTGCCTCGCGTTCGAGGACGCCGCCACGCTCGCCTCGCTGCTGCGCGAGGCTCGGCTGCCCGACGCGGTGCAGGCGTACGACCGGGTGCGCCGCCCCCGGGCCGCGACGGTGGTCCGGCAGACCCGGCGGATGTCGGCGGTGCTCCAGGCCCGGGGCCGGTTGGCGTTGCGCGCCCGGGACGCCGCACTCGGCACGATCAACACCCGGCTGCTCTCCAGTGCCGCCGCCTCCGCAGCCCAGTGGCGTCCCCCGGTCTGAGACCTGGGCGGCGGGAGCGGTCAGGCGATGAGCGCGGCGGGTTCGGCGATGCAGGCGGTGCCGATGCGGCGGAAGCCGACCCGTAGGTAGACCCGGGCGATGTCGTCGCTGCCCGCGGAGAGAAAGATCAGGTCGGTGCCGGCCGCGTGCAACTCCCAGGCGAGGGTGGCGGTGAGCGCGGCGCCCAGCCCGCGTCGCCGGGCGGCCGGCAGCGTGGCCACGCCGGCGATCTCCGCCACGTCGCCCACGCGCATGGCCATGCCGCTGGCCAGGGCGCCGTCGGTCGACGTCCCGGCGAGCGCGGAGATTCGTCGGCCGTCGGCGATCCGGGTGCGTTCCTCGTCGAGCGCGGCCAACTCGAGTTCGGTGACGGCGGCGTCCCGCTCGGCCGGGCCGGCGTCACCGGGCGCGGTGCCGGCGGCGGCGAACGACACCGCTGCCACCGCGCGCCGGGCCGCGACGTCGGCGGCGAAGCCGGGGGAGTCCGCCGCCAGCACCCGCACCGCCACGTCGGATAGCGTCGTCGGGTCGGGCAGCGCGGCCGGGTCGAGCACCATCAGCGGTGCCTCCAGCACGTGCAGCCCCGCCGAGCGGGCCACCGCCAGCAGTTCGGGGGTGGTCTCGTGCACCCACTCGAAGGCTTCCGGCAGGCCCAGCTTGCGCTGCCGCTCGCGTACCGAGGTCACGTCGGCCAGGGACGGCGGCTTGGTGGCGCCGATCCGGGGGCGGGCGTAGAACGGCCAGCCGGCACCCTCGCGCACGAACAACACCAGCCCGCCATGCTCCTCCGCACCGGCGACGTCGCGGGGCACCGCGTCGTAGAAGTGTTCCAACCGGTCGAAGATGTCCTTGTGTAGCGGATCCACCGCGCGAGACTACACGTCCCAGACTATGGACGGTGTGATCAATCTCAGGTGGCAGTGCGAGCCTGGCCCTAACGTAGACTCAATAGACCCACGGGCCGACGTCGTCCCCCATCATGATCAACCTGAGTGACGACAGGAGGCCCGGTGGCACAGCCGTACGCGGAAATGACACAGCCGCACCCGCACAGCCCGCAGGCGTCCCCGATGCCCGGCGGCCGCCCGTCCGCCCAGGGCCTCTACGACCCCATGCAGGAGCACGACTCCTGCGGGGTGGCCTTCGTGGCGGACCTGCACGGTCGCCGTTCACACGCGGTCGTCGCCAACGGGCTCGGCGCGCTCTGCCGCCTGGATCACCGGGGCGCCCGGGGCGCGGAGCCCAACACCGGCGACGGCGCGGGCATCATGATCCAGATTCCGGACGTGTTCCTGCGCGCGGCGGCCGACGTCGCGCTACCCCCGGCCGGCGAGTACGCCACCGGGCTGGTCTTCCTCCCTGACGACGACGCCGGCGAGGCGCGTGCCCGGCAGGTGGTCGAGAAGTACGCGTTGGTCGAGGGTGCCGAGGTGCTCGGCTGGCGGGAGGTGCCGATCGCCCCGGAAGGGCTCGGCGAGACCGCCCTGGCGGCGATGCCCCGGGTCCGGCAGGTCTTCGTGGCCGCGCGCCGGCTCACCGACTCGCCCGCCGGCCCGGCCGGCTCCGCGCTGAGCGGCATCGAGCTGGACCGGGTGGCGTTCTGCCTGCGCAAGCAGGCCGAGCGGGAGACCGCCGAGCGGGGCGTGCCGGCGTACTTCCCGTCGCTGTCCAGCCGGACGATTGTCTACAAGGGCATGCTCACCCCCGACCAGTTGCCGGCGTTCTACCCGGACCTGCGTGACGAGCGGGTGGACAGCGCTATCGCGCTTGTGCACTCCCGCTTCTCCACAAACACCTTCCCGTCCTGGCCGCTGGCGCACCCGTACCGGTTCATCGCCCACAACGGCGAGATCAACACGATCCGGGGCAACCGCAACTGGATGCAGGCCCGCGAGGCGCTCCTGCGCTCGCCGAACGTGCCGGGCAACATCCGGCGGGTCTTCCCGGTCTGCACCCCCGCCGCCTCCGACTCGGCGAACTTCGACGAGGTCCTGGAGCTGCTGCACCTGGCCGGGCGGAGCCTGCCGCACGCGGTGCTCATGATGATCCCCGAGGCCTGGGAGAACGACCCCGGGATGGACCCGGCCAAGCGCGCCTTCTACCGCTTCCACGCCAGCCTGATGGAGCCGTGGGACGGGCCGGCGTCGGTGGCCTTCACCGACGGCGAAATCGTCGGCGCGGTGCTGGACCGCAACGGGTTGCGCCCGGGTCGCTGGTGGCAGACCGACGACGGGCTCGTGGTGCTCGGCTCCGAGGCGGGCGTGCTCGACCTCGACCCGGCCCACGTGGTCGCCAAGGGGCGGCTCCAGCCGGGCAAGATGTTCCTGGTCGACACCGTGGCCGGCCGGATCGTGCACGACGAGGAGATCAAGTCCGAGTTGGCCGCCGCCCAGCCGTACGGTGAGTGGCTGCACGCCGGGCTGATCGAGCTGGGTGACCTGCCGGCCCGCGAGCACACCGTCTACACGCACGACTCGGTGCGCCGCCGGCAGCAGACCTTCGGTTACACCGAGGAGGAGCTGAAGATCCTGCTCGCGCCGATGGCCCGCACCGGCGCCGAGCCGCTGGGCTCGATGGGCACGGACACCCCGATCTCGCCGTTGTCGACCCGGCCGCGGCTGCTCTACGACTACTTCCACCAGCTCTTCGCCCAGGTCACCAACCCGCCACTGGACGCCATCCGCGAGGAGTTGGTGACCAGCCTGGCGTCGACGATCGGGCCGGAGGGCAACCTGCTCGACCCGGGCGCGGCCAGCTGTCGGCAGATCGTGCTGCCGCATCCGGTGATCGACAACGACGAGCTGGCCAAGATCCTCTCCATCGACGAGGACGGCGACCTGCCCGGCTTCAAGGCGGTCCGGGTCTCCGGGCTGTACCGCATCCGGGAGGGCGCCGCCGGGATCAAGACACGGCTGACCGAGATCTGCCGGCACGTCTCCGAGGCCATCGAGGACGGCGTCCGCATCCTGGTGCTCTCCGACCGGGACTCCAACGCCGACCTGGCGCCGATCCCGTCGTTGCTGCTCACCGCCGCCGTGCACCAGCACCTGGTGCGGGAGCAGACCCGCACCCAGGCGGCGCTGATCGTGGAGTCCGGCGACTGCCGGGAGGTGCACCACGCGGCCGTCCTGATCGGTTACGGCGCGGCGGCGGTCAACCCGTACCTGGCGTTCGAGTCGGTGGAGGACATGATCGCGACCAGCGCGCTGCCCGGCATCGAGCCGGCCGCCGCGGTGCGCAACTACGCCAAGGCGCTCGGCAAGGGCGTTCTGAAGATCATGTCGAAGATGGGCATCTCGACGGTCTCGTCGTACTGCGGCGCGCAGGTCTTCGAGGCGGTCGGCCTGGACACCCGGCTGGTCGAGCGTTACTTCCGGGGCACGCCCAGCCGGATCGGCGGGATCGGCCTGGCGGGCGTGCACGCCGAGGTGGCCGCCCGGCACGCGCTGGCCTGGCCCCCGGCCGGCACCGCGACCTCCGCCCGACTGGAGGTCGGCGGCGAGTACCAGTGGCGCCGCGAGGGTGAGCTGCACCTGTTCAACCCGGAGACGGTCTTCCTCTTGCAGCACGCCACCCGCAGCCGGCAGTACGACGTCTTCCGGCAGTACACAGCGAAGGTCGACGCGCTCGCCGCGCAGGCCGGCTCGCTGCGGGGGTTGTTCACAGTGCGTACCGGGGTCCGCCCGGCGGTGCCGATCGAGGAGGTCGAGCCGGCCACCGAGATCGTCAAGCGCTTCGCCACCGGCGCCATGTCGTACGGGTCGATCTCGGCGGAGGCGCACGAGACGCTCGCCATCGCGATGAACCGCCTCGGCGGCAAGTCCAACACCGGTGAGGGCGGCGAGGACGTCGACCGGCTGTACGACCCCAGGCGCCGCTCGGCGGTGAAGCAGATCGCCAGCGGTCGGTTCGGCGTGACAAGCGAATACCTGGTCAACGCGGACGACCTCCAGATCAAGATGGCCCAGGGCGCCAAGCCCGGCGAGGGCGGTCAGCTGCCCGGCAACAAGGTCTGGCCGTGGATCGCCCGGACCCGGCACGCCACGCCCGGCGTCGGCCTGATCTCTCCGCCGCCCCACCACGACATCTACTCCATCGAGGATCTCGCTCAGCTGGTGCACGATTTGAAGTGCGTCAACCCGGCCGCCCGGGTGCACGTCAAGCTGGTCAGCGAGGTCGGTGTCGGCACCGTCGCCGCAGGGGTGGCAAAGCTCAAGGCGGACGTCATCCTGATCTCCGGCCACGACGGCGGCACGGGCGCGTCTCCGATGAACTCGCTCAAGCACGCCGGTACGCCGTGGGAGCTGGGCCTGGCCGAGGCGCAGCAGACGCTGCTGCTCAACAAGCTGCGCGACCGGGTGACCGTGCAGGTCGACGGTCAGCTCAAGACCGGCCGGGACGTGCTGATCGCGGCGCTGCTCGGCGCGGAGGAGTTCGGCTTCGCCACCGCTCCGCTGATCGTCGCCGGCTGCGTGATGATGCGGGTCTGTCACCTGGACACCTGCCCGGTCGGCATCGCCACCCAGAACCCGGTGCTGCGGGAGCGTTTCACCGGCACCCCGGAGTTCGTGGAGAACTTCTTCCTGTTCCTCGCCGAGGAGGTCCGGGGCTACCTGGCCGAGCTGGGTTTCCGGTCGATCGAGGAGGCGATCGGGCAGTCCGAGCTGCTCGACGTGGCCCCGGCGGTGACGCACTGGAAGGCGCACGGGTTGGACCTGGCGCCGGTCCTGCACCTGCCGGAGTTGCCCGCCGGCGCGGCCCGACGGGGTGTCCGCGCGCAGGATCACGGCCTGGAGCAGGCCCTGGACAACGAGTTGATCGCGCTGGCCGGTCCGGCGCTGTCCGATGCGGGGTCTCGGGCGGAGGCGGCCAACGCCGAGGCGCGGGACTTCGCACAGGTGACGCCGGTGCGCGTCGAGGTGGCGGTGCGCAACGAGCACCGCAGCGTCGGCGCGATGCTCGGCGGCGAGGTGACCCGTCGCTTCGGCGGTGCCGGCCTTCCCGAGGACACCATCGAGTTCGTGCTGCATGGCACGGCCGGGCAGTCGTTCGGCGCGTTCCTGCCCCGCGGGGTGACCCTGCGGCTGCACGGCGACGCCAACGACTACGTGGGCAAGGGCCTCTCCGGTGGGCGGCTCATCGTCCGTCCGGACGCCGCCGCGCCGTTCCTCGACCCGGACGCCGAGCCGGGGCAGCGGGCCGAGGACCAGATCATCGCCGGCAACACCATCCTGTACGGGGCCACGGCGGGTGAGGTCTTCCTGCGCGGTCGGGTGGGGGAGCGGTTCGCGGTCCGCAACTCGGGCGCGATCGCCGTTGTCGAGGGCGTCGGTGACCACGGCTGCGAGTACATGACTGGCGGCACGGTCGTGGTGCTCGGCGCGACCGGCCGTAACTTCGCGGCCGGCATGTCCGGCGGCACCGCGTTCGTGCACCACCTGGACCGGGCTCGGGTCAACGCGGAGCTGGTCGACCTGATGCCGCTGGGCGAGCAGGAGCAGTCGCTGTTGCACGAGCTGGTCCAACGGCACGTGGCCGAGACCGGGTCGGCGGTCGCCGAGGAGCTGCTCAAGCGTTGGCCGGAGGCGGTGGCCGAGTTCACCGCGGTGGTGCCCCGCGACTACCGCCGGGTCATGGAGATCATGAAGGCCGCCGAAGCCGCCGGCCGCAACGTCGACGACGCGGTGATGGGCGCGCTCAGCGCGCCCGCCGCGCCGGTGCCGCCCGCCCCGCGGGTGGCTGCCCAGGAGGTGGCACGTGCCTGACCCGAACGGTTTCCTGCGCTACGACCGGCGACTGCCGGCCCGCCGCCCGGTGCCGGTGCGGATCAGCGACTGGCGCGAGGTGTACCCGCCGGCCGGCGAGGAGCTGGTCCGTGAGCAGGCCACCCGCTGCATGGACTGCGGCATCCCGTTCTGCCACGACGGCTGTCCGCTGGGCAACCGCATCCCGGACTGGAACGACCTGGTCCGCACCGGCAGCTGGGACGCCGCTGTGGAGTCGCTGCACGCCACAAACAACTTCCCGGAGTTCACCGGCCGGCTCTGCCCGGCGCCCTGCGAGGCGGCCTGCGTCCTCGGCATCTCCGGCGGCCAGCCGGTGACCATCAAGCAGGTCGAGGTGGAGATCGCCGACGCCGCCGCGGCTCGCGGACTCACCCCTCGGCCGGTGCCGGCGCCGTCCGGTCGGTCGGTCGCCGTGGTCGGCTCCGGGCCTGCCGGCCTGGCCGCCGCGCAGCAGCTGGCCCGCGCGGGTCACGCGGTGACGGTGTACGAGCGGGACGACGCGATCGGTGGCCTGCTCCGGTACGGCATCCCCGACTTCAAGTTGGAGAAGCGGCACATCGACGCCCGGCTGGCCCAGCTCACCGCCGAGGGGGTGCGCTTCCGCACCGGGGTCAACGTCGGGGTGGACGTCACCGCCGAGCAGTTGCGCGCCGAGCATGACGCGGTGCTGTTGGCCTGCGGCGCGTTGCAGGGCCGGGACACCCCGGAGACTCCGGGGCGGGTGCTGCGGGGCGTACACCAGGCGATGGCGCATCTGGTCGCGGCGAATCGCGCGGTCGCCACCGCGGCCACCGGCGAGCCGGGCGTCCCAGCCACCGGCGAGGGCCGGCCGGCGCGTGCGCTGCTGCCGGACGGCACCCCGATCGACGCGGCCGGCAAGCACGTGGTGATCATCGGTGGCGGTGACACCGCGGCCGACTGTCTCGGCGTGGCGCACCGGCAGGGCGCCGCTGGCGTGCACCAGCTCGACCTGTACCCGCAGCCGCCGCAGGAGCGCGACGAGGCACGGGACCCGTGGCCGACCTGGCCGTGGATCCTGCGCAGCTACCCGGCGCACGAGGAGGGTGGCGAGCGGGTCTTCGCCGTGGCGGTGCAGGAGTTCGTGGACGACGGCACCGGGCAGGTGCGGGCGGTGCGGATCGCCGAGGTGACAGTGGAGAAGCACGACGGTCGGCGGGTCGTCACCGTGGTGCCGGGCTCCGAGCGGGAGCTACCGGCGGATCTGGTGCTGCTGGCGATCGGCTTCGAGGGCACCGAGCAGCAGCCGTTGCTGGCCCAGTTCGGTGTGACCCGCAATCCCCGCGGGGCGGTCGACGCTCGCGACGACTGGCAGACCGACGCCGACGGGGTGTTCGTGGCCGGTGACATGCACCGGGGCGCCTCGCTGATCGTCTGGGCCATCGCCGAGGGGCGGGCGGCGGCCGCCGCCATCCACGGCTATCTGGGCGGTGTTGGTGCGTTGCCGGCTCCGGTGGGCCCGGCCGCGCAGGCTCTCGCCGCTCGCTGAGTTGCGGGCGTCCGGCCGGTGCGGCAGGTCTGCTGCCGCGCCGGCCGGGCATTCCCGCTGGTGAAGCTCACAGAGGTGGGCAAAAAGGTTTAGACCCCGCAAGACTTGTCGGCGAGCTTCGTCGCCGTGGTGGTGGCGCTGTTCGCCGTACGTCCGGGAACCCCGCCGGTGGTGACGGCACCGCACGGCGGCCGGACCCACGACGGCGTCCGCGCCGGCTTCGCCTACCTGCGCGGGCAGCCGGTGCTGCTCCTCGCGCTCGCCCTGTCGTTCGTGCTCGGCGGCCTGGGCCGCAACTACCAGGTGACGATGGCCGCGATGAGCGACGGACCGCTGCGCGCCGGCGCGTCCGGCTACGGCGTCCTGTCGACCGTGTTCGCGCTCGGTACCGTGCTGGGCGCGCTCGTCGCGGCCCGCCGGCGTTCCCTGGACTACCGGACCCTGGTCGCCGCGGGTCTGCTCGCCAGCGGGCTGCAGATCGTCGCCGGCCTGGCCCCGGGAACCTGGAGCTTCGCCGCGATGATCCTGCCGATCGCCGCCGCCGCGGTGGTCATCGACACCACCGTCGGCACCCGCGCCCAACTCGACACCGACGGCGCGATGCGCGGCCGGGTGCTCGCCGCGCTGGAGGTCACCGGCTCGGTCTCGGCCGCGGTCGGTGCTCCACTGCTCGGCTGGCTCGCCGAACACGCCGGGCCGCGCCAGACGCTCGTGCTCGCCGGATCCACCGCCGCGATAGCAACGGCGGCGGCGGCCGTCGCCCTGGACCGCCAGCGCGCCCGCGCGGCCCTCGCCCTGGTCGCGCCACGGCCTCGTCATCCGGTACGGCGAGTGGCGTTCCGGGCCGCCCGCATCGTCCGGCCCGCCGGGGCGGTCTGTGTCATCGCGCCCGCCGGAGTGGGGTTGGGCACGTCCCGGCTCGGGGAGTTGGCCACGGCCGGGCCAGCGGCGCGTCGCTGAGACAGCGGTCACCCCCGGTGGCCGGCGTACGGGACAGGACGACGCGAAGATCATCGTTACGCTGCGATCATGGACATCGAGGAGCGCCTACGGCGGACCCGCCGGTGGCTGTGGATCGTGTTGATCGGGCTTTTCCTGAGCGGTGCCACCGCTTTTCCGCTGGAGATCGAGGTGCGCTGGCTGCTGCGTGCACTGGACCCGCTCGCCGGCCAACTGCCCGCCCTGGTCGACTGGATCGAGCGGGTGCACACCGGCCTGGTGACGGCCGGCGAGGACTACCCGTTCCTGCTCTACGGCACCGACTGGTTGGCCTTCGCCCACCTGGTGCTGGCGGTGGCGTTCTGGGGGCCGCTGCGCGACCCGGTGCGCAACGTCTGGGTCGTCCAGGTCGGCATGATCGCCTGCGCCGGCATCGTCCCACTGGCGTTGATCTGCGGCCCGATCCGGGACATCCCCTGGTTCTGGACGCTCATCGACCTGTCCTTCGCGGTCGGGGCGTTTCCGCCGCTCTGGTTCGCCTACCGGCACATCCGCGCCATCGAGGCGAGCACGTCCGACGCGACAGCTGCCCCCGCCATTCCGTGATCGGGAGTCGCCGGGTAGCTGGTCGGGTGGGTCAGTAACACCTCATCGATCCCCTGTAGAGCTGCCCCAGATGTGGGGCAGCGGGCCTCGGACCATGCCCGGCTGCCTGCTCGCCCGGCTGTCTGCTCGCCCAATGTCTGCGTGCCCCACTGTCGGCGTGCCCGGCTGTCTGCTCGCCCGTTGTCTGCGTGCCCCACTGTCGGCGTGCCCGGCTGTCTGCTCGCCCGTTGTCTGCGTGCCTGGCTGTCTGCGTGCCGGCTGTCTGCGTGCCGGCTGTCTGCGTGCCGGCTGTCTGCGTGCCCCATTGCTGGGGCAGCTCTACAGGCAAGCACCGGAGTGGTCGGGCCTGCTCGGCTTCGGGGTAGCGGGCTCTCGGGGAGAGTGGGGCGCTGGAGCGGTAGGGCGCCGGGGGAGTGGGGCGCTGGCACGGTCGGGCGCCGGGGGAGTGGGGCGCTGGCACGGTCAGGCACCGAGGGAGTGGGGCGCTGGCACGGTCAGGCACCGAGGGAGGTGGGGCGCCGGGCGGCCGGAAGCAGGGGGCCGGGCGAGGTGGGGCGCCGGGCGGCCGGAAGCGCCCCCCCGCGTGGGCGGTGGGCGCTTCCGGTCGACACCGACTCCTAGTGCGACAGCAGGTGGTGCGACTCGCGGATCTTGGCCCAGGACTTCGGCTCGGCCGGCGGGGCGGCCTTGCGTGCGGCACTGGCCACGTCGGGTCGGCCGGCGGTGAACAGCCAGGTGGTGAACAGGTCGTCCAGGTCCAGTCCGGAGATCTTTTCGGCGAGGGCCTGGAACTGCTCGATGGTGCCGTTGCCGTACCGGTGCTCGGCGGTCCACGCCGGCAGGATCTCGAAGAACGCGTCGTCGCCGACGGCCAGCCGCAGCTGGTGCAGGGTCATCGCGCCCCGGTCGTAGACGGCATCGTCGAAGATCCGGTCCGCGCCCGGCTCACCGGGCAACACCTGCCAGAACTCGCTGTCGGCCGGGTAGCTGGCGTAGGTGAAGTCGAACACCTCCTGCGCGGTGCCCTCGCCCTGTTCCTCGGACCAGAGCCACTCGGCATACGACGCGAAGCCCTCGTTGAGCCAGATGTTGCGCCACTCGGCCACCGAGACCGAGTCGCCGAACCACTGGTGGGCGTTCTCGTGCGCCACCACGTACGTGTTGGCGCCGCGCCGCCAGAAGCCCGGCCCGTACACCGGTCGGGTCTGCGTCTCCAGCGCGAAGCCGATGCCGTCGACCGGGCCGGCCACGCCGCCCTGCGCCTCGAACGGGTACGGGCCGAAGATCCCGCTCTCCCAGTCGACGATCTCGGCGGTCCGCTCGATGCTGGCCCGCGCGGCCGGCCCGAGCGCACCCAGTGAGGTGCTGTACGCGTTGACCACCGGTTGGCCGCCGGGGGTGGTGTCGGTGACGATGTCGTACTGCCCGATGGCCATGAAGGCCAGGTAGGGGGCGGTGGGGGAGGTGGTTCGCCAGATCCACCGGGTGCGGTTGCCGGCCTCGGCCACCGGTGGCCTCGGCTGCACGCCGTTGCTGATGACCTCGACGCCGGTGGGCACCGAGACGGAGATGTCGAAGGTGGCCTTGTCCAGTGGGTGGTCGTTGCTCGGGAACCACCACCACGCCGACTCGGGCTCGTTGACCGCCATCGCCCCGTCGTCGGTCCGGGTCCAGCCGGTGTAGCCGCCGACCAGGGTCTCCGACGGGATGCCGGCGTAGCGCACCACGATGGTGAGCTGCTGGCCCCGGGTCACCGTGCG
This sequence comes from Micromonospora sp. NPDC005215, assembly GCF_040607915.1. Classification (NCBI taxonomy): domain Bacteria; kingdom Bacillati; phylum Actinomycetota; class Actinomycetes; order Micromonosporales; family Micromonosporaceae; genus Micromonospora; species Micromonospora sp. NPDC005215. The sequence goes on from NZ_JBEXHQ010000056.1 coordinate 14,002, forward strand.
GGCCGGGGTGACCACCAGCTCGTGCACACCGGCGGTGCTGGTGCTCGCCACCCACCCGTTGACCCGCACCGACTCGACGTCGAGCAGGAAGTCCAGGTTGAACGCCGAGAGGTCCTGCGTCGCGGTGGCGAGGATCGTGGTGGTGCCGCTGAGCTGGTCGGACGCCGGGTCGTAGCGCAGCCGGACGTCGTAGTGCTCGACGTCGTAGCCACCGTTGCCGTAGTCGGGGAAGTAGCTGTCGCCCAGGCCGGGTGCGCCGGGTTGCGGCGCGGCGGTGACGACGGGTCGGCCCCAGCCTGTCGGGGCGGCCTGGCCGGGCGTGCCGGCGAGCATGGTGCCGGCGGTGGTGAGGGTCAGGGCGGCGGTGGCCGCCGTGAACATTCGTCGCACGGGGTGGACTCCCTCCATCGGGTGTTCGCCACGCCAACCTAATCGACAATGGTGAGCGTCGCCGGCCTGCCGCGCCCGGCCGGTCGTCAGCGTCCCCGGTGGACGGTCGGCCGCCGGTCCCCTGGCGTGCCTTGCGCCGCAAGGTCACACTATGTGGATCGGAGGTGACGCGTGCCGCGATCCGAGGTGCCCAAGCGGGAGTTGATCGGCCAGCGACAGTCGGCCGGAGGCCGGGACCGGCTGCCGGCCGGCGGGCTCGAGTTCTTCGCGCTGCTCGCCCGGCTGCTGCGGCGACCCCGCCGCGGTGACCGGAGACTGCCGCTGCTCTGGCTGGTCCGCTCCGACACCTCGGATCTGATGGTGCCGCTGCGCCGATTCCTCGGCCAGGGGCCCCGGCGGCGGGTGCCGCACGCCGTGCTGGACGCCGACGCGCCGCCGGGCGCCGGGGACGTTTCGGCGCTGCTGCGCGAGCTGCACCGGCAGCTCTCCCTGGAGGCGTTCGGCGCCGCGCGGCTGCGCTTCCGGCACTACCCGCTCGCCGACTGGCTGATGCACCAGAGCCTCAGCCTCGGCATCGACGCCGACGACAGCCGGGCGGCCCTGGTACGCCGGCTGCGGGATCGCCGGGGGACGCGTACCCCGGAGGCGCTGCCTTCCGGTGGTGACGCGGTCAGCATCGTCTCGCAGGTGTTGCTCTGGCTGGTCCGCCGTGCCGTGCCGAGCGTGGTCTTCCGGGCCGCCGTCTCCGGCCGGGTGCCGGTGCTCGGGCGGCACTACACCTGGTTCATGCGCCAGCAGTATCTCGCGCCCCGGCAGTCGGTCACGTTCCTCGGGTTCGCCGAGCGCCTCACCGCCGGGTGGCGCGACGGCGAGCAACCCGACCAGGTCAACAAACTGCTGCTGCACGCGTTCCTGGAGGACCTGCGGCAGGCGTACCGCGTCGGCCGTGGCGCCCGTCGGACTGGCGGCGCACCGCGTATCCGGCGCTGCTGCTCGATCACGTCGCCCCCGGCAACGTCTGCGGCGAACTGGTCCGCCTGATCGGCGACGTCCGCACCGAGACGGGCCGCAACGACCCGCTGCTCATCGTCGTCTCCGGCGGGCAACCCCCACCGGAACTGCCCGAACCGCACCCACTGACCGAGGCCGACGAGGCGTACGACGAGTGGGCCGAGGCGCTGCCGGAGATGCGGCGGCTGCGCCGCCCGGCCGCCTGGCTGGTGGCGTTGCGGCCCGACGAGACCGACGCCGGCCCACCGTCGCGGGGCGGAATGCGACCGTTCTCCGCGCCCGACCCGCCCTGGTGGTCGCGCCGCTTCCTGCCGGCTGCGCTCTGCCTGGTGCTGCTGGCCGCCGGTGGCGTGTGGGTGGGCAGCCGGTGGGGGCGGGGCTGCCACCCCTCGCTGACCGGTGGCCGGGTCTCGGTCGAGGTGGTCGGCAGCGGTGAGTGCGTCGGCTACAGCGACACTGCGGCGCAGGTGTTCAACAACGACCCCGGCCAGGATGGGCTGCGGACCATCCAGCGGCGCATCTTCGCGCAGAACCGGGCCGCCGAGGAGGTCTGGCAGCGCAGCGACCGACGCCGACCCTTCCTCACCCTGGTCTACCTGGGCACGCTGACCGGCAACCGGACCCGCGCCGACGAGGAGTCCTACGTCTCCGAGCGGGAGGAACTGGAGGGGATGGCGACCGCCCAGTACGCGTTGCTGAAGGAGTCGGCCGGTGCCGACGGCGCCGCGCTGCTGCGGATCGTGGTGGCCAACGGTGGCCGGCAGATGAGCTACGCCGACCGGGCGGTGGCGATGCTGGCCGAGCTGGCCCGGGACGACCCCACGGTGCTCGGGGTGGTCGGGCTGGTGGAGAGTCGGACGAGCACGGCCCGAGCGTTGCGCGAGCTGAACCGGGTCGGGCTGCCGGTGCTGGCGCCCACGCTGTCGGCGGACAAGATGGACGCCAACTCCCGCCTCTACCTACAGATCTCCGCGCCCAACGCCGATCAGGTGAAGATGGTCGACGCGTACGCCCAACAGGTGCTGAAGGTCGACGAGGCGCACGTCTTCTACACGACTCTGGAGGGCAGCTCGCTGTCCGAGGACCTGTACGTGAACACCCTCGTCGACGGGCTTCGGCAACGGTTCGGTGCCCGGATCACGCGCCTCGACGAGTGGCGCACCGGTCAGCGGCTGACCGGCGAGTGCGGCTACCCGGGTCTGCTGTTCTACGCGGGTCGGTGGACGGAGTTCGACGGTTTCCTGCGGGCGCTGCGCGAGTGCGGCGCCAACCCGCCCCAACACCTGGTCGCCGACGATTCGGCGAACCGCTACATGGCCAACCCCGGGCTGCGTGCCGCCGCGCCCGGCAACCTGCCGGTCACGTACGTCTCCAAGGCCGCGCTGGCCACCTGCGCCGCGCTGCGGGCGGCGGCGCAGGACCGGCGCGACGACGCCCGAGCCAGCTTCCTGTCCTGGATCCAGGCCGACGACCTGCTCGACCCGCCGCGCTGCCGGCCGGGCTCCGAGCGGCAGGTCGGCGAGCGGGTCAGCCTCGCATACGACGCGGCGATGATGCTGATCCGGGCGGTGGAGAGCCTCGCCGCCCGGCTACACCACGCCGACCCGCGGCAACGCTGGGAGCCGACCTCGGTCAACCCGGTCGGTGTGCACGCCGAGGTGCTCCGGCAGAACGCCGGCCAGGGCTACCCGGGGGTCGCCGGGCTGATCCGGTTCACCCCCGACTCGGGTGAGCCGGTCGACAAGCGGCTGGCCCTGATGCGGGTGGAGCAGGTGCCCGACGTGGCGACGGCGCCGGTGGAGGTGTTCCGCTGTGGGGTGGCCGACGCGTCCACCCCCGCCGCGTGTGGTCCGGCGTGACACGTCCGCGTAGGACTGTCCGGTTGTCACAGGTGTCCGTTAGGGTTCCTGAGACCAGACGGCCGTTGGCGTTGGGGGCAGAGGTTGGGCAGGCTCGCGTCGGCGTACGGGCAGGCGGTCAACTCCCACCGGGCGGCTCGGGCGCACCTGGACGCCGCCCGCGGTGCTCTCGGCGCGGCGCCGGCGCCCGGCGCGCCGACCGGCGCCGCCGAGTTGGTGGCCCGCCTCGCCCACCTTGGCGGCGCCCTGGCCACTCCCGCGCCGGGCGTCACGCCGCTGACCGACCATCCGACCGCGGTACGGATCGGTGCGGCGTCCACCCCGGACGGCGGCTTCCCGGTGCTGGTCCCGCTCGGCGGCGGCTACCACCTGGCGCTGGACGCCGATGTCCGGGACCCGCAGGTCGCCGGGTTGTTGCGGGCGCTGGTGCTGCGGCTGGTCGCCACCGCGCCGCCCGGTCAGGTCCGGGTCGCCGGCATCGACACCGCCGCGGTGGGGGCCACCTTCGGTCCGCTGCGCCCGTTGCTCGACGCCGGTGTGCTGAACCCGCCGGCGACCGGCGAGGCCGAGGTGGCCGCGCTGCTGGATGCCGCCGAGCGGCACGCCCGCGCGGCGCAGCACGCCCAGCCCGCCGCCCGGCACCTGCTGGTGGTGGTCGCCACCGCCGCGCCACCGCCGCGCGAGCTGGCCCGGCTCGCCGCGCTCACCCATGCCGGCCCGGCCGCCGCCGTCTGCGTGCTGCTCGCCGGCCACCCGTCCCGGCTGCCCGGCGAGACCCCGACGCCGCTGGGCGGCACCACCGCGATCCGGCTCGACCAGGGGTACGCCCACGTCAGCGACCCGCCCGGCATCCCGTTCAGCGCCGACGGCACCGGTCTCGCCGCTCCCGTGCTGCTCGATGGTGATCCGCCGTCCGCGTCGGTACGCGCGCTCGCCGACCACCTGGCCGCCGCCGCCCGCCGCTCCGACGCGCTGCCCTTCACCGACCTGCTGCCCGAGCGGCGCTGGGTCGAGTCCGCGGGCAACGGCCTGCGCACGGTGATCGGTCGGGCCGGCGGCGCGGCGCCGACCGTCGACGCCCCGCTGACGCTCGCGTTCGACGACGCCACCCCGCACTGGCTGGTCGGTGGGCGCACCGGCGCCGGCAAGACCGTCTTCCTGCTCGACGTCCTCTACGGGTTGGCCGCCCGGTATTCGCCTGCCGAGTTGCAGCTCTACCTGCTCGACTTCAAGGAGGGCGTGAGCTTCACCGAGTTCGTGCCCACGAGTCGGGACCCATCCTGGCTGCCCCACGCCCGTGCCGTCGGCATCGAATCCGACCGCGAGTACGGTCTCGCCGTCCTGCGCGAGCTGCGCCGGGAGGCGCAACGCCGGGCCACCGCGCTGAAGCGGCACGGCGTCACCAAACTCGCCGACCTGCCGCGAGACAATCCGCTGCCGCGCATCGTGGCGGTCATCGACGAGTTCCACGTGTTGCTCGCCGGCAACGACGCGTTGGCCCGAGAATCAGTGGACCTGCTGGAGGAGTTGGCCCGCAAGGGCCGCTCGTACGGCATCCACCTGGTGCTGGCCAGCCAGAGCATGACCGGCATCGAGGCCCTCTACGGACGGGCCGAGGCGATCTTCGGGCAGTTCGCGCTGCGGGTGGCGCTGCCCGGCGGCGGCGGGGTGCTCGACCAGCTCAACACCGCCGCCGCGGCCCTGCCGATCGGCTCCGCCGTGGTCAACACCGCCGCCGGGGCGGTCGGCGCCGACACGGTGCTGCGCTTCCCCGACGCGCACGCCGCGGCGGCGGACCTCGCCGCGTTGCGCCACGAACTGTGGCAGGCCCGGCCGGCGGGCTCACGGGCACCGGCGGTCTTCAAGGGGTACGAGGCCGCGCGGGTCGAGGACGACCCCACCTTCGCCGGACTGCGCCCCGGTGGCCGGCGTCCGATGGCCCTGGTCGGCCGGACTGTCGACGTGCACGGCACCACCGCGCTGTTCCTGATGGACGCCACCCCCGGGCGGCACCTCGCCGTGGTCGGCACCGCACCGGCCGGCGCGGACGTGCTGCGCGCCGCGACGCTGAGCCTGGCCCGCCAGCACCACCCCGGCGACGTCCGGTTCGAGGTGGCCTCCCTGGTCAGCGCCGCCGCCGATGTCGCCGACGACACCGAAACCGCCCTGCGGGCCGCCGGCCACGCGGTGCGGCGCCTCGACGCCGCCGGGCTGCGCGAGCGCATCGCCGTGCTGGCCGCCGAGCCCACCGGCCGGGAGTACCTGGTGGTGTTCGGGATGGACGCCGCCGCGCCGGTCCTCGGGGCCACCGACCCGGGCACCTTCCGCTCCGGCCTGGACGACCTGCGTACCCTTCTGCGCCAGGGCCCCGGGCAGGGGGTGCACCTGCTCGGTTGGTGGCGTGGGCTGCGCCGGCTCGCCGACGACCTCGGCGGCACCCAGAACCGCGACGACGTCGCCTGCCTGGTGGCGCTCAACGTGCCGGGGAGCGAGCTGGCCCTGCACCTCGGGACGCACGACCTGGCCTACACACCCCGCGCCGACCGAGCGCTGCTGATCGACCGGCACGACCAGCGCACCCGACTGATCGTCCCGTTCGCCGGCGAGGGGCACGAGCCGGACGGGGAGCGGTGACAGTGTCCTTCGAGGAGTACGCGGCGCTGGCCCAACAGTTCGCCGAGCAGCACCGAGCGGGGAAGCAGCACGCCGCCGCCGAGTCCGAACGCCGTCGCGACCTGCACGCCGCCGTCGACTACCTGCACCAGCGGCTGACCGCCCAGGGGCAGCGCCTCGACCAGCTCGGCCGAGCGATCGGCGTCGACCAGCCGCCCGCCGGTCCCTCCCCGACCGCGGGGCGTCCGGGCGAGGCTGCCGCCTGGCCCGGCCCACCGGCCGGCTCCAGCCCTGCCACCGCTGCCGGCTCTGGCCCGGGGTCCGCTGCCGGCTCTGGCCCCTCCACCGCTGCCGGCTCCAGCCCTGCCACCGCTGCCAGTTCTGGCCCGGGGTCCGCTGCCGGCTTCGGCCCGGCGTCCGCTGGCTGGTCGGGCCAGTCCGCCGCACCCGGAAGTGGGGACGGGCCAGCCGACGGCGCAGCCGGCGTGCCGGGGCGGGCGGGGGTCGGGGCGTACCCCGAGGTGTCGGCGGGGGAGGCGCGGCTGGCGCTGCCGACGGCGGTGAGCCCGGCGGGCGCCGGGGTGCCGGCGCAGCGGGCGGCGGTGGTCGACCCGGTGGTGGAGTTGGAGCTGGCCCGGCGGATGGCCGACGAGGCCGACCGGCACGGGCAGCAGGCGGAGTTGCTGGCCCAACGGCCGGCGCTCCTGCCGACGTGGTCACCGCTGGCGCGGGCGGTCGCCGTCTACGCCGGCTGCGGGGCTGCTGCCGGAGTGGTCATGTTGGTCCTGGTGCTCGCCTCCGGGGTGGGCCTGGTGGACGGGTTCACCCTCGGCGCGTGGATCTGCGCGGGGCTGCCGGCGGTGGCATTCTTCGGCGGGTATCTGGTGCTGGGCCGGTGGGGGCGGCCGGCCATGGTCGCGGGCACCCCGCCGCGATATCTGCCGCTGGGATTCCTGATCTGTTTTCTGCTGGTGCCGATGGCCTACTGCGCCTATCTGTTACTGGTTCGCGGCCTGCGCTGAGCCCGGCCGTGGTCGGCCCGACGCGAGTCAGCTAAACGACTCAACCGCAACAGTTCCTCGGGTGTGGTCGATGGTGGGATAGTGTCCCCCTCTGCCGGCAGATCGCCAAGCCGATGAATGAATGCGTGAATAATTCGCGTCAGGCTGACGACAATTACGTCCCGGGCAGCTTGCATTTCGTGGAGGTGGTTAGGTGTTCCGCCTGACTGGAACGAATACGATACGGTTCGTGCTCGCCGGGGTGATCGCCCTCACGCTGCTCGCTCTGGTCGTCTGGCTCTTCTATCCATCGGACGAGCCGCCGAAGCCGCGAACCGATGGTCCGACACCGACCGCGCCCGCCGCGGACGGTTGCGAGGGAGTCGTCGACACCGACACGAGAGAGTGCCTCGGCCCGGTCACCGACATCTCCAGGCTCGATGGCAGCATCCGGGAGGTCACCGGGAAGATCCTCGCCATGAATCGAGAGGTCGAAGGCCAACCCCGCTACGTCCGGGTGGTGCTGCTGACGCCGCTGAGCGTCGCCCCGGCACCCGCCGCGTCGGCGATGTCCCTCGACCAGGTCGGGTTCAGCCTGCAGGGCGCGTACGCGGCCCTGCGTCGGGCCAACACCTCGGCGGCCTTCGGCGACAAGAACGCCCCTGCCGTGCAACTGCTCCTGGTCAACCAGGGCAGCGGTCAGCCGTTCCACGAATCACTTGTGGAGGGGATCGTGGCGCTGGGCGACGCCGAGCATCCGGTGGTGGCCGTCGTGGGTCTGGGCTCCAGCTTCACGGGCACCGAGAAAATGGCCGCGGCGTTGTCGAAGCTGGGCATTCCCATGGTCGGCGCCGTCACCTCCGCGACCAGCCTTACCGCCGCGGATTTCCCGACGTTTCACAGCGTGTCCCCGAGCAACATCGACTACGCGACGGCGTTGAAGGATCTGCTGGACAAGAATCCCGAGACGCTTCCCCGCAACGGAATCGTGGTGCACGACCGGAACGACGACCCTTATCCGCGGACGCTGACGGCGGCCTTCACCAGCGTGCTGAAGGATTACGTCAAATACCCCGCGCAGTCCTTCACCGGTGGCACGGTCGGCAACCCGGCCATGCCGCGGGTCTTCGACCCCATCGTGCGGAACCTGTGCAGCGCGGTGAACAACGGGAACAAGACCAGGAAACTCCAGATGGTGTTCTTCGCCGGCCGGGTCGCCGACTTTCCGAGCTTCGCCGAGGCGTTGAAGGAGCGAATCTGCCGCAGTGATCCACTGACCATCATGGTCGGTGCCACCGGCTTTCAGCTCTCCCCGCAACAGGTGGCCCTGCTCGACGCCGCCAACGTCTCGGTCATCTGGGCCTCCTCGGCGGATGCGCCAGCCTGGATCAAGAACCGGCCCGGCACGCCGGCTGGCTTCGCGGACTTCCTCAAGGTCTACCGCGACGAGGAGAAATATCCGGCCGATACGCTCAACGACGGGTACGCGGTGATGTACCACGACGCTGTCGCGAGCGCCGTGCGGGCGATTCGGATGGCCGTCGGGCGCGACAACATACCGACAGCCGACGGCGTGCAGACCCAGTTCAGCAACCTCGCACTGGCGCACGAGATCGTCGGCGCGACCGGCACCCTGACGTTCGGCGAACGGGCGGACATCGACGGTCGGGCCACCGGCAAGGCCGTGATGTACCGGCAGATGGGCAAGACGCCGCCCCGACTGCCGGCCGACGCGGCGCCCTACCTCACCCGGTGAGGCCGGGGCCCTCGCCGGCGTCGGGCACCAGCCAGTGTCGGCTGCGGGGGTCGTCGTAGGCGTCGATCCACTCGTTGGGCCGCCACACCCGTACGCCCCGAATCGCGATCCGCGGCTGTAGCCCGAGCATGGTCAGCGCCAACGCCAACTCCACCGCCGCCAGCAGGACCGTGGTGATGCCGCCGGCCAGACCCAGCACACCGTCCGGTCGGGCCAGATCCCAGCCGACCGCGGCGAGCGCCGCCACCGAGAGCACTGTCAGCAACGCGCCCGTCGCCCGCTCGGCGGCGTGGCGGTCGACCCGGTGCGCGCCGAACACCGGAACGACGACCGAGGCGCTCCGGCGACGCCAGTCCGCTTCGAGGCTGGCCCAGTGGACCGGGTCGGTGGCCTTGGCCGTCAGGAAGCGGTTGACGTCCGACGCGTCCAGATCGACCTCCTGCGCCCAGCACAGCAGCGTCACCAGGTTCGACTGCCGGTCCAGTCCCCGCCGGAACGGATACACCTGCTGGCGGAGGAGCGCGGTGGCGAACCGTGGGTGCGCGGCCGGTTGACGGTGCAACGCCGCGAAGCAGGCCGGATCGGTGGCGAGTCGCACCAGGCGGTCGATGAGCGGCACCAACGAGTGGTCGTCGGGGGTCGCGCCCTCCGCGGTGCGCAAGCATCGCCACAACGGTTCGACGAACCGCGGATCGTCGGGTACGACGCCCACCAGCCGGACGACCATGGAGCGGCTGACGGAACTCTCTCCCAGCCGTTCCACAAGCATCGTCATCACGTCGAGCAACGTTTCGTGGGTGCCGCCGAGCGCGTCCGCCGCGTCGGCCTCGCCGGCGACCTTCGTCAACCAGGTGAAGGCCTGGTCGCGGGCGGCGTCGCGGATCGCCGCCCGGGGCGACGCCGTGGCGCTCAGCACGGCTGCCAGGGCGGAGAGCATCACCGGGGGCCTCGGGTCGCGCAGGGGTTCGGCCATCCGCTCCAGTACGGCGAACCCGACCGGGTTGAGGCAGTCCGCGCCCGCCAGGCAGGCGCAGGCGAGGATCGGGTCGATCTCGGCCAGCTCCCCGATGAAGCCGGTGACGACCGACTGGTCCGCGGTGGCCGTGTAGAAGAGCACCACCCGACGCCACTCGCGTTCCATCGCCCGCTCCCGCAGCAGCCGCAGGCCCTCGTCGCTCTGGCGCAGCAACTCGGAGGCGACCAGATGTTCCTGCAACGAACGGTGGACGAACTCGTACTGCCCGTCGCTGACCGGGCTGAGCAGCCCGGACCGGTCGATGATCTCGTCGACGAAGTCGTCGGCCCGGCCGTTCAGGTTCTGCCGCAGCCGGTCGCCCGTCGTCGACACGAAGTCGGCGAGCGCGGCCCGGTCGAACGGTCCGAACCCCTGCGGGCCGAGCGCCGCCCGCAGCGCGAACTCCCGCAGCACGCGCAGTTTGTCGGCCTGGTCGAACTCGTTCACACCGGTGGTGAGCCCGTCGGCCCGGAAGCTGTGCCGGCCGAGCATCTCGTCGATCATCTCGTCGTACAGCCGGGCCGTCGAGTGCGCGATGGCGGGGAACTTCCGGCCCGCGTACAGGCCGATCGACATCGAGAGGACAAGCGGATTGCGGTGCAGCCCCAGCGTGCCCGACACGCGTAGCTGCTCCATGAACCGCTGCGGCCCGTCGACGTCAGGGAACCGATCCGGAAAGGCCCGCAGGTAGGCGAGTATCTCGGTGTCCCGCAGTGGCGCCAGCGCGTAACTGCGGTGCGCCCCGAACCGCTCCGGCTGCCAGTCGTCGGCGATCCGCAGAAAGGTGAGCCGCCGACAGGTGATCACGATCCGGGCGTTGGCGGTTGGCAGTTCCGGCGTGTGGTCGCTGAGAAACCGGTACACCTCGTCACGGACGGCCGAGTACGCGGTTGGCGTCACCTCGTCCAGCCCGTCGAGCAGCACGACGCAACGCTCCTGCTGCAACGTCTGGGCGAGGAACTGGTGGGCTTCCTCCTTGGTCAGCGCCAGCCCCTTCTGTGACCGCAGCACCCCGAGGATGTGATCGGTAAGCGCGCCGGCCTGTCCGATGCCGCGAAGCAGCCGCACCGGCACCAGGAACGGCACCTCCCGGCCCCGCCCGGTGCCACGTCGACCGTCGACGCCGCCCAGCGCCGCGATCCCGAACGCCTTGAGCGTCGTCGTCTTGCCGGACCCCGCGTCTCCGAGCAGCACGACGTGGTTGTTCCGGTCGGCAATCCGCTCGCCGGCGTCGGCGGCCCGGTCCGGCTGCCCGTCCTCGGTGACGAACAGCGGCACCAGGGTCCGTTCGAGTCGCAGTGTCTCCGGCGCCGCCAGGTACGGGTTGTACACCCGGTACTCCTCGACGAACCACCGGCGGTACCGCTCCTCGGGCGCACCGCGTCGGAGCTGGCTCATCCGTCGAACCAACCAACCGGAAATTAGCACCGCGGTCGCCGCGACGCTCATGAGCACGTCCGCCCGCTGGATCCAGACGAACGCCAACCGCAGCCACTCCAGCATGTCCACGTACCAATGGTGCGCTATTGCTGTCACCATGCGTGACGGCGCGGTCACGAATCGCCGGGAGGTGTGTGGTTATACGTGAGTCCAGTCGGGAACTGCCGGGCACCGCACACCCCGGCGTCCACTTAGGTGCCGTAACCTCCCGCCCCGAGCGCCATCAGTGCGCAGTTCGTTCGGAAACGCGGGATTCACGCCGTGGCGTCTCGCGGACGGCAGGTCGAAAGGTTGGGCAGGACATTGCAGGGACAGGCGTCCACCACCGTCGAGGTGGAATCGGCACGGGGCGGGGCCACCGCCGGGTCGGTACGAACCGATGCCGCAGCGGCGGCGACGCCCCGATCCGATCAGCAGTCGGGGCTGACCGTCGTCGCGGCGTCGCAGCAGGCTGGCCCCGGGGCGGTGCTCGCGGGGTTCGGGCTGATCGCCGCCGGGGCTGTCGCCGGCTGGGCGATCTGGCGGAGCGGCATCTCCGCCGCGAAGATCCAGCCGGAGGACTCCACGGGGGTCTTCCTCACCCTCCTGGTGTTCGCCGCGGCTGTCGAACGGATCCTGGAACCGTTCTCACGCTGGCTGCCCGGACGCGCCGCCGAGGCCGCGTTGACGCGTACGTTGACCGAGGTGGACGCCCGGCCCGACGGCCCGACGGAGGCCGACCGGGAGGCGGTCGCCGCGGCCACGGCGGTGGTGGCGCGGGCGAAGGCGAACCGCACGATCGTCGCGTGGGGTCTCGCGAGCGGGCTCGCCACCGTGGCGTCCAGCGCCGGTGGTTTCTACATCCTGCACGCGGTCGCGGGCGGGGACTGGAACGGAGTGGCGGTCTGGATCGACGCCATCGTGACCGGTGTGATGGTGGGCAGTGGCACCAAGCCCCTGCATGACCTGATCAACCGCGTGCAGAACGGACCGCCGTCGCCGGCATGATCCACCTGAATTCGTTGAGCTCGGGGTGTCCGCACCCTGGGGATACCCCGACTTCAGCGATGTCGTGTCGGCAGCGCTCTACCCCGTCTGCGTCGAGGCGTCGTCGGTCTGCACCGAAGCCCTTCGATCCAATGTGTCGGCAGCGAGCGCGGCGGCACCGAGGATCTCGTCGCGTTCTCTGTTTGTGAGACCTTCGTCCTCAAGGAGCCCGAGCAGCAGTACCGTCCGGGCGACGATCGCCGCCGCGCTGTCGGGCACCGCGGGGCGCTCACCGAGCGCCGCCCAGACCAGCGCCTCCGCCAGCACCGGGTCGACGTCGCGCCCGGTCGCGTCGTAGCGTTCCCGGGCAGACGCCACGAACCGGATCACCGGTGCCCGGTCCTGCCCGGCGACGAACCGCCGCCGCACCGCCACGAGCAGCGCCCCGGCGAGCAGATCGGCGTACCGCCGCCAGTCCGGCTCGGTGAACCGACGCAGTCGCCGTTCGTGGCCCCGCAACCGGCCAGTCAGCAGGCCGCGCAGCGCCGCGTGCGGATCGGTCATCATCGGCGTCCCCTGATCATCGTGCGCGCTCTCCTTCGTCGGCGTCGGCTGGTCACCAGGACGCTCGCCGCGTGGCAGCCACGCGCGATCTCCTCGGTGCTGGTCCTGGTGTGGCTGGCCTTGGTGCCCTGGTGGGCTGCGGGCGGTGCCACCGGCTCGCCGGTCAGCGCAGCCACCGAGCGGTCGATGCGGCAGCCGCCGACCGCGAGCCGAGCGGCGACCAGGTCCAACCTGGTGATGGCCGCCGCGAAGTGCCGGGCCGCGACCGCGTCCGGCACTTTCCGGGTACGCCGAAGCCGGTCCTCGGTCGCACCCAAACGCCAGCGAACGCGGGCGGCCAGTGCGGTGGCCCGGTCCGCGTCGACCCGAGCGGCACACAGTCCGGCGAGCAGGTCCCCGGCCGAGCCTGCCGACGACTCCCGATCGGCGGCCAGGCCGGCGTAGACCAGGGTCAGCGCCTGCCAGCACTCAGTGACCGCGTCCTGCCAGGGCAGTCGCCGGCCGGGCGCTCCCGCCCCGTGCAACTGGGCGCCGGCCCGGTCGGTGGCGGAGATCGTCGCGAGCCAGGCAGCACGCAGGTCGTCCACGGTGTCGGTGCTCATTCGCCCGCCTCGGCGGTGGCTTTGACGAAGCGGGCGAACAGGACGTCCACGCAGGGGTAGTCCGCACCGCAACCGCAGACCCAGCGGCGCACAACGCGGGGCGGATGAGCGAAGAGCAGGTCGTCGGCATCCTCGACATCCTGATCGGACACCAGGTGGGGGCGTTGTTCGGGTCGGTCTGGTGGGTCGGTGGGGCGTTCGTCGGGTCGATCGGGCATCGAGGGCTCCCGGTGGGTTGGTCTCCTTGCTGGTCACGGCCTGTGGGCCGGGGCGGCGTGCGGGCACGCCCCGGCACGCCCGGCCGGACGGGGGGACCGGCCAACCGGGCGCTCTCTGCGCGGTGGGAACGAGCCAACTCCTCGGGTGCTGACCAGGGAGCATGCTCAGTTCGGAGCCTAGGATAACAAGCTATCGCAGTCAAGGTATCACTTGCGATAACAAGGTGAGAAGTGGTCGAATGGCGGTGCTGACCAGGGAGTACCGCTGATGCCACCAAACCCCAAGTGGGTTGAGCTTGCCGAGCACATCCGCAAGCAGATCGCCTCGGGCGAGTTGTCGCCCGGCGACAAGCTGCCCTCCACCACGCAGCTCTGTCAGATTCACGGCGTCTCCGCGATCGTCGTGCGCAACGCGATGCTCACCCTGAAGGCGGAGGGACTCGTGGTTGGCGTGCCCGGCGTGGGCGTCTACGTCGCCGAACGCTGAGCAGGGCCGATCTCCTCGCGCGACGTAACCTCCCCACGAGATTCCCCGCTCCCGTAATAGCGGAAAAGCAATCGCGTGGTCGCGTTGGGTGGGCAGATCTCGTACGCTCCCATGTGGTCTCCGCCGGTGCGTGGCGGAGGCGATGGTCGACCACGGGGAGGCGCGCGTGAGCGCAGCACAGATCATCGCGAGGTTGGCGGCGGCGTCGCAGAAGCTGGATGAAGCGAAGGCCAAGACCGCAGCGGCAGCACAGGACGCGGCCGAGGCCCGAGCGCTTGTCGCCGGTGCCCTGGAGGGCGTGGCTGCTGGCCCGTTGGTCGGCATGATCGACGCGTACCGCCAGGCTTTGGCGCAGGCATCTCAGGGTGGTGACCCGGCGAAGCAGCATGTCCAGGAGACGATCGCCAAGGTCAGAGCGCTGGGAAACTGACCACGGGTGGTGGTAGCACAGCCCACCAACAGCCCGCGGCGATGTCGGGATCCGTGATTCCTAACTTGTTCTTGAGGCAGGCGGTCCCTGGCCAGCAGTACGGATCAGGCAGCCTTGGAGGCGAGCAATCTCTTGAGAGACCAGCTCGTCCGCGCTGATCAAACCCGATGCCACGTCGCGGAGCTTGTCCTGCCAGTCCTGGTCGAACTCTTTTCCTTCTATGGCGGCGTTCGCAGTGGCTAGCCCGACAGCAGTCTCCGTATGCGCGATCTGCCGCGCGTAGTACGTCCGCATGAGGTCGGTGCTTATCCTTGCCGACGAACTGGCTGACTCGGGGAGGGCACCTCGGGCAATTCTCCAGGGCAGCTCGTTGTGCGTCATCAGGGACAGCTCGCTTGCCGAGAACTTGCCGTACTCATCGGTGACCCACTGGACGGTCCTGTGTTGATCTGACGTTAGGCGTGCGGCCTCCCCGTGTGGCCACTGAGACACGGTGAGCTGCCTACGGTGGTGTCGGTAGAGGGGTGGGACGACGGGGCCCTCCCGCCAAGCTTCGATCGGCTCGGGGAACAGCAAGGCTCCCTCGCGTGCCAGGTGCCACCCTTGGCAGTAGTACACGAGCTTTTCGAGCTTCATCGCTGTGACACTGCCGAGTTTGCTGAGCACTGCCGCCGCGACATCGTGAGCGGTAGCCATCTGGTAACACCCCCTACCCCGGCCTGGCTTCGAGACTAGCGATCGGTTGGGATCTCGCTGACTCTGGGCTGGTGTCGAGTCGACTTCGACCCTATAAGCCGAGGCGAACCAGGCGGTAGAACATATGTTCGATCAGTCCGCCAACTTCGGGTTCCTTAAGGAGCACCCGCTGCTGGTCTGGCACGGCGCGGGTGCTGAGCTGTTCGTCTATCTCGACGCCCAGGTCGCGATGTTCAAGATCCGCGCTTTCGGCGACGAGATGGCCAAGAACCTGGAGGCGGCGCTGCGCGAATTCGCCGCCATCGCGGACGCCTTGTCATCGCGTGCCGCCCAGCCCACAGACACTTGAGTACCTGCGGAGCGTCAGACAGCGTGTCGCTGTGGATAGGTGGTGCGATTCGATAGGCTCCCTGGTATGACCGGATCGGTGAGCAAGAAGTCGTTCTCGCTTCCGCAGGACGTGGCGGAGCGCTTGGAGCGTGAGCCCAACGCCAGCGCGTACGTGGTCGACACGATCCGGGCACGGATGCGTGCCGAGGATCTCGACGCCGAGTTGGCCCGCCGGGGCATGACCGTGACGGCGGAGGGACAGGCTCGCGCCAGGGCCCAACGCGCGCAGGTCGAGCAGGAGTGGTCGCCTGGTCGACGCGCCGCGCTGCGGGACCGCTCTCGCCGCGCGGCAGCGGAGATGCTCGACGGCTCCGGTAGTCAGGCCCCGGCGGCATGACGAGTCCCGACGCGCCGTCGGTCCGGCTGATACTTGACCGGTCCGCGCTGCTCGCCTACGTGGCTGGATCCATGGACGTCGCCGAACCCATCCATGAGGTCGCCCAGGACGGGGTCCGGTTCGGCGTGCCGGCGATAGTCGCGGCCGAGGTGCTGGCGGTGGTGGACGATCCGGGCGATCGAGCCGTGCTGCATCGGCTGCTCGAACGTCCCGCCTGTGCGGTGCTGCCGACCTGGGGTGAGGACTGGCAGGAGTTGGCGTACTGGCGTGTGGTTACCGGTCGGGTTGACCTCGCCGCTGCCGTGATGGCTGTTCTGGAGCACGATGCCTCGGTGCTGAGCAGCGAGGTCAAGGCGTACGGGGACGGCGGTGACCTTCCGGTCATTCGCTTTCCCGGCTAGCGCGACCGACCGGATCAAGCGGTGCTGCGGACGTGTCGCTGAACCAGGGCGGCGCTTCCGCTGAGGGAGATCAAACGACCGGAGACTCTTCCCGGGGTGCGCGCTCGATGACGATGAGGGGAATCTCGCGGTCGGTGCCCTGCTGGTAGCGGGCGTACGTCGGGAAGACCTTCGTCATCACCGGCCACAGTCGGACCCGTTCCTCGGCCGTCGCCGTCCGGGCCCGACCGGAAAACCGCTCCGCGCCGACCTGGATCTCCACGGTGGGGTCGGCGCTCAGGTTCAGATACCAGGCGGGGTGCTTGCTGGCACCCCCGTTGGACGCCACCAGGAGGTGGTTGTCGCCGTCGCGGCCGTACATCAGCGCGGTGCGGCGCAGTTTGCCCGTTCGGCGTCCGCGCGTGGTGAGCAGCAGCGACGGTACGCCGTGGAAGGTCTCACCGTCGGTGCCGTCGGTCTCCACGTAGCGCCGGACGTGCTCGGCGACCCAGCCGACCGGGCTGTCCTCGATCGTTTCGTGCTGCTCCTGCGCCGTCACGGCATTGTCTCCTCTGTTGGGCCTGCCCGGAGGCGGGGTGCCCGGTGGCGGGCTGGGCCGGCGGTCGGCCCGGCCGGCGGCCGGCCGGGCTGGGCTGGCGACAGGGGCCGGCCCGTTCCCGACTCTGAGACCTGCCGGGCGCTGTTCGATGCATTGTGCCGGACCACCCGGTTGCCTCGCCGACCGTGCCGACGCCGCGAAGACGCGCCGGTCAGGACGTGGCGGCGGACTGTCCACTGCGGTCGGCCGACCGGGTGCCGTGCCCGGGGCGGGTGGTCAGCACCTGGGGGCCGGCCTCGGTGATCGCGACGGTGTGCTCGGAGTGCGCGGTGCGTGAGCCGTCCGCGGACCGGATCGTCCACCCGTCCTCGTCAAACTTGATCTTGTCGGTGCTGCGGCAGAACCACGGCTCGATCGCGATCGTGAGGCCGGGCTTGAGCGTCATGCCCCGGCCGGGGCGGCCCTTGTTGGCGACGTGTGGGGCCTCGTGCATGGTGCGGCCGATGCCGTGCCCGCCGAACTCGTTGTTGACCTGGTAGCCGTAGCGGTGGGCGACCTCGCCGATAGCGGCGGAGACGTCACCGAGCTGGTTGCCCGGCTGCGCGGCGTCGATAGCGGCGACCAGCGCGACCTCGGTGGCCTCGATCAGCTTGAGGTCTTCCGGGGTGGGGGTGCCGACGATGACGGACAACGCGGAGTCGGCGACCCAGCCGTCGATACCGACCGCCATGTCGATGCTCAGCAGGTCACCGTCGCGCAGGGAGTAGTCGTGCGGCAGGCCGTGCAGCACGGCGTCGTTGACCGAAAGGCACAGGACGTTGCGGAACGGGCCGCGGCCGAACGACGGCGCGTAGTCCCAGTAGCAGGATTCGGCGCCCCGCTCCTTGATCCGACGGCGGGCGTGGTGCTCAAGGTCCATCAGGTTGACCCCGACGGCGGCGACCTCGCGCAGCTCCGCCAGCAACTCGCCGACGAACTGACCGGTCACGGCCATCCGTTGGATTTCCTCGGGGGACTTAAGCTCGATCACGACTAACCCTTCCTGTCCGTAGCGGTATATTTATACCACGCCTCGGCGGGTCCGCCTCGATGGCGTTGCTGGTCCGCCAAGGCAGACCTATCCTGCTCACATGGTTCGCCCACCGCTCACACCCGCGCAGATCGCCGCGGGCCAACGTCTCGGGGCGGCGCTTCGGGTCGCGCGAGGTGGCCGCCCTCTCGTCGACGTGGCACTGGCGGCCGGCATCTCGCCGGAGACGCTCCGCAAGATCGAGGTGGGTCGGCTCCCGGCGCCCGCGTTCGGCACTGTGGTCTGCCTCAGTGAGGTCCTCGGCGTCCAGCTCAGCGACCTTGCCGAGGTGTGGCTGGCCGACCTGCGCGTCCGCGAAGCGTCCTGACCGAGCGTCCGCGACCGCGTCCTGACCGAGCGTCCGCGACCGCGTCCGAGGGAGCGGCCGCCAACGCGGCGCCGGTCACCCGCGCGAGCGCGGCAGGCAGCACTTCTTGTATTTCGTACCCGATCCGCACCAGCAGGCGTCGTTGCGGCCGGGCGGCCAGGCCCGGAGGTCGGGCCCGGTGAGTGAGTCGGCGTACTCGTCCTGTGTTTCCTCGTCGGTGGGGTCGCTGCCCTCACGTTCGGCGAAGGCCGCCAGCCCGGCGGCGGAGCCGACGACCACGCCCAGATCGACGCCGCCCAGCCCGGAGGCGTCGACGAGGGCCCGCTCGGTCTGGGCGCGGTGCTCGTCCCAGGTCGCGGGGTAGCTCTCGACGAGTGCGGGCCAGCGCAGCAGTAGCGCGTTGAACTCCGCCTGCGGCCAGAACAGCAGCGTCGCGGGCCCGTCGTCGAGCGCGTCGAGCGCGTGGTTGCTCGCGGCGCGCAGCCGGTCGGCGAGGTTGTCGTACTCGTCGTGCGGCAGGCCCATCTCCTCGCGCAGGTTGTGCCGCCGCTGGGTCAGCCCGTAGATCATGGCCGCGGCCTCGTCCTGGGCGTCCTCGGATTCGTGCTGCTGGTCCCGGGTCCGTGCCAGGATCGCGTCCAGCGCGGCGGTCAGCCACTCCAGCGCCAGGTCGGGGTGGCCCGCTTCGGCCAGCTCCTCGATCAGGTACGTGGCGTTGGGATTGGTTTCCAACAGGGGGCGCAGGGCGGTCAGCTCGGCCATACCCTCGTCCTCGCGGCCGAGGCTCAGCAGCAGACCGGCGCGCACCGACCGGGCAAACGTGTCCTCGTCGGGCTGTTCGGCGATGGCGCGGGTGGCCAACGCGAGCGCGTCGGCCAGGTCGCCCGCCTGCCTGAGGATGTCCGTGGCGACCAGTAGGACGTACCCGGTGTCGTCGGGGTCGGCGACCCGCCCCTCGTCGACAGCGCTCACCAGTTCGGCGACGAGCGCGGCCGGGTCCGGGCTCTCAGTCGCCAGGGAACCGATCTCCTCGATGCGGTCGGCGGTCAGCAGTTCGGGCATGGCGGCATCCTGAAGCAGGGGAAGGTGGATGGGGGAGCGGCCAGCGTACTCCCGCAGGCCCTGGATGCCCGTGAGCCCGGGGCGCGTTGCGCCCCGGGCTCACGATCCACGCACTTTCGGGGAAAGTGCTGCCTCCCGGCGCGTCGAGGCAGCAACTTCGGTGAAGTTGCTGCCTCGAACGTGACCGCCCCGCCGGGGTGGGATCAGCGGGTTGCTGGCATGGTGGCGAACTCGCCGGCTAGCTCCGACTCGACGATCGTCGCGGTGGACGGCCGGCGGCCGGCCGACGCCCGCCGGGCGGACGGGACGGCGAGAGCCGCGAGCGCGGCCGCCAGGGCGATGGCCGTGAGAACGAGAAACCCGGTAGTGAAGCCGGCCTCCCGGGGCAGGCCGTTGGCCTGCGGGTGCGCGGTGATCACGCCGCTGACCACGGCGGCGCCGATCGCGCCTCCGATGGTGCGGATGTTGGCGTTCATGCCGGTAGCCACGCCGGTCTGGCTGGCCGGCACGCTGGCGACGATCAGGTTGGCCATCGACGCGAAGGCCAGACCGATGCCGAGGCCGACCAGGCCGCCGGCGATGCCGACCTCCCAGCGGGTGTCGTGCGCGGCGGCGAGCATCGCCGAGGCGGCCACGTTGAACGCGGCACCGGTGGCGAGCTGCGCCTTGGCGCTGAAGAAGGCCTGGAGTCGACCGGCGACGAGACCGGCGACGAACATCGCGACGAGCATCGGCAGCATGAGCAGACCGGCCTGGCTGATGCTCGCCCCGAAGCCGTAGCCGGCGGCGGTCGGGGTCTGCACGAACTGCGGGAGGAACGCGTACACGGAGAACATCGACGCGCCGTAGAGCAGGGCGACCAGGTTGGTGGTCCAGACTCCGGGCAGGCGCATCATCCGCATGTCGATAAGCGGATTCTTCGACCGCAGTTCGGCGACCAGCCAGCCGGCCAGCAGCACCACGGCGAGCACCAGCAGACCGAGCACCCGGGTGGAGGTCCAGCCCCAGGTCGCGCCCTGGCTGATCGGCAGCAGCAGCGCCACCAGCCAGCCGGAGAGCAGCAGGGTCGCGCGCCAGTCGATGCGCCCTGGGGTACGGATCGGGGACTCGGGGACGAACAGGCGGGCGGCCACGGCGGTCAGCCCGACCACGACCATCGGGATCCAGAACAGCCAGCGGTAGTCCAGCGTGCTGACGATCGGGCCGGCCAGCACGATGCCCAGGCCACCGCCGACGGCGACGATCGCCGAGATGGCGGCCACGGCCGTGGAGACCCGTGCGGCGGGGAACTCGTCGCGGATGATGCCGAACGACAGCGGGAAGACCGCTCCGCCGATGCCCTGCACGACCCGGGCGAGGATGAGGACGCCGATGTTCGGCGCGATGGCGGCCAGCAGGCAGCCGAACGCGAGCGCGGCGAGCGAGACGACAAGCATCCGTTCCTTGCCGACCATGTCGCCGACCCGTCCGAGGATCGGCGTGAAGATCGACGCGGAGAGCAGGTAGGCGGTCAGGACCCAGGTCACGGTGTTCTGCGAGGTGTGCAGATCCTGCTGGATGGTGGGTAGCACCGGGGTGATCAGCGACTGGAGCATCGCGAAGAACCCGGCACCGGCCGCGAGCACGGTGAAGGTGAGCCGACGCGAGCTGCGTCGGGAGGTTACTGCCACGAGAGGGAACTCCCTGATTACGTACTGAGCCCGTCGTCTGCGGCGGGCAGGGCTGTCGGGTCCGGGCGATCGGGTGGCCAGGCGGCGATCGGGCGGATCCCGAGGTAAGCTAACCGGAGGCAGGCCTCCGGGGATTCCGGAGGGGTGCCTCCACTAAGTTAGCGGAGGGGTGCCTCCGGTTGCAACCAGGGTGAGGTGACGTACGTCATGACCAGCGCGGGGCAGGCGCCCGAGGTCTTCGCCCAGCGGCCCAAGCGGGCCGATGCGCGGCGTAACTACGACGCCCTGATCGCGGCGGCCCGCGAGGCGTTCGCCGAGAACGGCGCCGCCGCCTCCCTGGAGGACGTGGCCCGACGGGCCGGGGTCGGCATCGGCACGCTCTACCGCAACTTCCCCAGCCGACGGCACCTCTTCGAAGCCGTCTACGTCGAGGAGGTCCGGGCGCTGAGCCGCTCGGCCGAGGACCTCGCCGAGCTGCCCCCGTGGGACGCGCTCGTCGCCTGGCTGCACCGGTTCGTCGCGTACGTCGCCACCAAGCGGGCTCTCGCCGAGCAGCTGCTGCACGACTCGGAGATTTTCGCCAGCTGCCGGACGGAGATCTACGCCGCCGGCGAGCCGCTGATGCGCCGTGCCCAGGGTGCCGGCGTGGTCCGTTCCGACGTCGGCTTCGACGACGTGGTGCGCCTGATCAGCGGCCTCACCATGGCGCAGTTCCCGTCGCCCGAGCAACGCGACCGGGTGCTTGGCGTGGCCCTGGACGGCCTGCGCGCTCCCGCCCGCTGACCCGGCGTCAGCGGTCGACAAGCAGCAGCCACTCGTCGTCGAGCCGTTCCAGCCCCACGCCCGCCGGCCAGCGGTGGCCCAGATCGGCCACCGCACGGGCCTGCTCGACCTGCGGTGGCCGGCCGAACTGTGCGTCGCGGAAGCTCGTCATGCTGTGGAACCGGGCCCGGCCGAAGTTCGCGGCGTCGGTGAAGCGAGCCCTGTCGAACAACGCCTCCGCGCCGAACACCGTCCAGCGGAACAACGCCATGTTCTGGAAGCGGGCCGAGTGGAAGTTGGCCGACCGGCCGAACTCGGTGTGCTCCATCGACAGCGCGCCGTCGAAGACGGCCTCCTGGAAGGTGGCGGCGTCCTCGAAGCGGGTCGCGTCGAAGCTGGTCGGCTGACCGAAGGTCGTCCGGCGGAATGAGGCCAGGCCGGCGAAGGTGGACCGCCGGCAGGACAGGCCGCCGGTGAACGCGGCCCCGTCGAAGCTGGCCAGACCGCCGACGCGAACGCCGTCCAGCATGACCTCACCGTCGGCCGCGAGCCCCTCGAAGGCCACGTCGCCGAAGGTCGCCGCCCCGAGCAGGAGACGCCCCCGCACCGTCGCGCCCGCGAAGGTGGTCGTGCCGGTGAACGCCGCCGCCGTGAAGTTCGCGTCGACAAGCGTGCAGCCTGTGGCGTCGAAGTCGACAAGCGTGGCACCGGTCAGGTCGAGCGTCAGCTCCGGCCAGTGGGTCGGGTCGTCCGCGCGCAGGTGTCGGGTGAGCACGCGCTGCGCGGTGCGCCGGACCTCCGTCTCGCGCGGCTCGCCGTCCGGTGCCGGCATCCGCAGGTACGCGCAGAGCACCGCCGTGATCGTCGGGCGCTGCCCCGGATTGTCCTGACCGAGGCGCTCCAGCGCGTGCAGGCCGCCCAGGCGTACCGCCGCGCTGTCGTTGCCGAGCAGCTCGACGGCCCGGGTGTACAGCTCGGTCAGCCGGCGCTCCGCCCCGTCGTGCTCGGCCGCTCCGGACTGCCGGTCCTGCTGGCGTTGCGCGGCCTCGGCCACCGACTCGGCGTGCGCCTGCACCCGGTCCCGGTGTGCCTGGTCGCGGGCGGCGACGCTCTCCTGGTGCCGTTGCGCGCGTTCGGCGATCCACTGACGACGGGCGGCCAGCAGCAGAGCGAGCCCTCCGCCGGTGCCGGCGACCACGGTCAGGCCGGTGCGGATCGCGTCGATGCGTAGCGTGGCGCGGGTGTCCGGCTGGCTGGCCCGGTCGGCCTCGGCGAGCAGCAGCCCCAGCACCAGCCAGCCCAGGGCGGCGGCGACCAGCAGCCCGACCAGCACCAGCCACCACGGCATCACCCGTAACTGGCGCTCGGGAGGTTCGTCGGCGACCACTGCCACAGCATGCCATTCGCGGTCACCAGCCAGGGGTGCGCTCCGGGCCGCCGGTCCGATGTGGAGCCGTGCCGAATTGCCGGTTTGCCCCCTCGATGGAACAACGGGTTACCAGCGCGTAACAAGCCATTGACGATTCTGAATTGTTGCGGGCATGATCGTCGCACGGTCGACCGGACACCCCCACCCACCTGCCCGGTACGCCGGGTGCCTCCCCCCGGAGGTGCAGCCATGCTGCTCCGAAAGACCGTCCTCGTCGGGTCCCTCGTCGCCGCCGCCCTGTTCGCGTCCGCCGGTACGGCGACCGCCGCCACCCCCGCCGATCCCACCCCGGCCAGCGCCGCCGCGCCCGCCGCTGCCGCTGCCGCCGCTGCCGCGGCCAACCCGGTGATCGTGGTCGGTGGGCTCAGCGGCGTCGCCGTCGCGTACCAGCCGCTGGCCGCCCGGCTGCGCGCCGACGGCTACCGCGCCTACGTCTACCAGCTACCGGGGCTGGGCCTCGGCGACATCCCCACCTCGGCCCGCGCCCTCGCCAGCTACGTCGACCAGGTGCGCGCCAGCACCGGCGCGGCGACAGTGGACATCGTCGCCCACTCCGAAGGCGGCCTGGTCAGCCGCTACTACCTCAAGCGGCTCGGCGGCACCACCGCCGTCGGTCGCTACGTCAGCCTGGGCACGCCGCAGTACGGCACCTACGTCGCCAATGTCGCGGCGTTCCTCGGCCTGGGCAGCTGCGCCGGCGTTGTGGCCTGCCAACAGATGACCATCGGCTCGGCGTTCCTCGCCGACCTCAACGCCGGCGACGACACCCCGGGCGCGGTGCGCTACACCACCGTCCGCACGGTGCAGGACGAGCTGGTCCGGCCAACCGGGAACGCCGCCGTCAACGACGGCGCGACAAACGTGCTGATCCAGGCGTACTGCCCGCTGCGGGTGGTGGGGCACCTCGGCCTGGTGCTCGACGGCACGGCGTACACCATCGTGCGCGGCGCCCTGGTGGACGGCCCGGTGCGACCCAACTGCCTCGCGCTCTGAGCCGGTCCGTGCGGGTGGTCCCGACGGGATCACCCGCACGTGCGCGCGACGGTGAGTGTCGGGTGGGCGACGTTCCTGGGAAAGGGGTTTCAGACCTCAGGCGCGCTCGATAACCTGCTGCGGCTGTCCATTGCCGACAGACGTGACATCCCAGAGGAGCAGCGCGCATGAGCGAGCCGCACACCGTGCCGCCGGAGGGCACCCCGCCGACAGTGCCGCAGCTCGACGTCCGGGCGGCCGAGCCGCCGACCGACGCCGCCGCAGCGCCCACCGGTGGCTTCGCCGACCGGCCGCCCGGCTACCCCAGCGCGCTGGTCTGGCTGCGCGCCGGGATCCTGCGGGACTGGCGGGGTGTGCTCGGCGCGTTCGTCGCCACCTGGTTCTACCTGCCGGTCGCGCTGCTCCTGGCGTTCTGGGGCGGTCTCGTCTTCGCCGTCACCGGGCTCTTCGTCGGCGGGCTGAGCGCCGATGACCAGGTGCCGCAGATGCTGCGCGACGCCCCGCTGATCGGCTCCCTGCTGGAGGCGTTCCTGACCCGCTCCGGCGGGGTGCTCGGCGGCGTGGTCGGCTTCGTCGCCGGGTTCCTGATCGGCTTCCTCGCCGTGCTGGTGGTGCCCTGGCTGGGCGCCGAGGACGGGGTGTTCACGGTGGTCACCGGTCTGGTCGGCACGGTGGTCGCGGCGGCGCTGATCGGGGTGCTCTACACCCTCTACCGGGTGCTGCTGGAACCGCGCCTGCTTGTGGTCTCCGGCGCCCGCCAGCCCAGCCGCCGGGAGGACGCGCGGCTACGCCCCGTGCTCGACGAGTGCGCCCGGCGCCTCGGCCTGCCCAGCGTGCCCCGGTTGCTGATGGAGGACGATCCGGTCCTGAGCAACGCCCGCACGTACGCGCGGCACGTGGTGGTCACCACCGCCGTGCTGACCGAGCCGGACGACGAGGTCGCCGCGCTGCTCAGCCACGAGCTGGTGCACTGGCGCACCGGCGACGAGATCACCAGCGCCTTCGTCCGGGGCGTCGGCCTGCCGCTGACCCTCGCGCACGCCCTGCCGACCTGGCTGATGCGAACGTTCCCGCACCCGGGCACCAACTTCGTGGTCTTCCTGTTCTTCTGGCCGGTGCTGCTCACCATGCGCTACGTGGTGCTGCCGCTGCACGCCCGCGACGTGCGGGCGGCCGAGTACCGGGCCGACCTCGGCGCCGTGCTCACCGGGCACGTCGACGGGATGCGGCGCGTCCTGGAGCGGCGGCTGTCCTTCGAGACCGGCCGCAGCGGCTGGGACGAGGCGGTCTGCGCCACCCACCCGCCGCACGAACTCCGGCTCGACGCGCTGGAGCGGGCATCGGTGGCCGGGGTGCCCGCCGCAGCGGCCGGGTCGGTCACCGCCGCAGCGGCCGAGCCGGTCACCGCCGAGCGGCTGTTCGGCCACTCCGGCCCGGTCGGCACCCGCCGCACCTGGCTGCTGGTCGGCGCCCTCATGCTGGCCGCCTGCGTCGGCACCGGCGGGCTCGGTGTGGTGCAGTGGGCGTTCTTTCGGCCGCAGGCGACGGTCGACGGATACTTCTCCGCGCTCGCCGACCGGGACAGCGACGCCGCGCTCGGCTTCCTGAGCGACCAGAGCGGTGTCACCGACCGCAAGCTGCTCGCCCAACTGCTGCGCGGCAAGGGCTACCAACCACCGACCGACGTCGACATCACCGAGGTGGAACGGGACGGTGACAGCGCCACCGCCACCGTGGCGTACCGGCTGGGCGGCGAGCGGCAGACAGCGACGGTCAGCCTGCGCCGCGACGACGAGGCCACCGCCGGGCTGCTGCACGGCTGGCAGGTGAGCGATGGGCTGACGCCGCTCAGCATTGCGATCGGCGGCCCCGGGGTGCGGCTCAACGGGGTCGAGCTGCCCGGCGGCACCGAGGGTCCTCCGCTGGTGCTGCTGCCCGGTGAGTACGCCGCGACCGGCCCGGCCAGCGCGCTCAGTGAGACGCCGAGCGAGACCGTGGCGGTCGGCCCGGGGCAGAGCACGGCGGCCCTCCAACTGGCCCCGGTGCTCAAGCCGGCGGCCGGCGAGGCCGTCGAGGCCCGAGTACGGGCCTGGTTGGACGAGTGCGCCAAGCAGACGGTCGCCGCACCACCGGGCTGTCCGTTCCGCTACTACGGTGGGTCCACCCAGAAGGTCACCTGGAAGATCCTGGAGTACCCGAAGCTCGCCCTCGAGTTGACCGGCCCGGCCAGCGCCCAGGTCTCCACCCCGTATGAGAGCCAGGGCAAGGTGCAGGTCAGCGGCACCAACACGTACTTCGGTGGCACCTCCCCGTTCACCGACGACGACACGTTCACCGTCACGGGCGTCGTCACCGCCGAGGGGGAGGGCGTCGCCTTCCGCCCCGCCGCCAACTGACCGGGAGAGACTCCGTGACCGACAGCGACCCCGCCGCCCGGCTGCCCGTGCGGTTGACCATCAACCCCCGGCAGCGACAGCAGCCGTCGGTCGCCCTGCTCGACTGGATCCAGCGCAACCCGCAGTACCGGCCGGTGGTGCGCCAGGCCGGCGGCGGTGGCGGGGGACGGCCGGGCTTCAGCGACGCGGTGATCATCGCGGTGCTGGCCCAGGGGCTGCTCCCGGGTCTGTTCAACCTGTTGCAGTCCTGGGTCGACCAGCAGCGCACCGAGGCCAGCATCCGGATCCAGGCCGGGGACACCGCTGTGGAACTACAGGTGAGTGGACGCACCGACTCGGCTCGCCTGCTGGCCCAGGCGACCGAGGCGCTGCGGGCCGCCCGGGAGCCCGGTCCGGACGCCGCCGACTGAAACCGGCGGCGTCCGCACCGGCAGGTCAGCTCGCCTTGGCCAACGACTCGAACTCGTCGTCGGTGAGCCGCACGTCGGCCGCACTCACGTTCTCCTCCAGGTGCGCCACCGAGGACGTACCGGGGATCGGCAGCATCACCGGCGAGCGGCGCAGCAGCCAGGCCAGCGCGAGCTGCGCGGGCGACGCGCCGTGCGCGGTGGAGATGGCGTCCAGCGGGCCGCCCGGGCGGGCCAGCTCACCGGTGGCGATCGGGAACCACGGGATGAACGCGAGGTCGTTGCGCTCGCAGTACTCCAGCACGTCCTCCGCGCTGCGGTTGGCGAGGTTGTACAGGTTCTGCACGGAGGCGATAGTGGTGATCGCGCGCGACTCCTCGATCTGCGCCACGCTCACCTCGGACAGCCCGATGTGCCGGATCTTGCCCTCCTGCTGCAACAGCGCCAGCTCGCCCAGCTGATCGGCGAGCGGCACCTTCGGGTCGATCCGGTGCAACTGGTAGAGCGGAATCGAGTCCAGGCCGAGGTGGCGCAGGCTCAGCTCACACTGCTGGCGCAGATACTCCGGGCGGCCCAGCGCACGCCAGTCGCCAGGGCCGGAGCGGCTCAGCCCGGCCTTCGTCGCGATGACCAGGTCGTCGGCGTACGGGTGCAGGGCCTCGCGGATCAGCAACTCCGAGACGAACGGCCCGTACGAGTCGGCGGTGTCGATGAACGTCACGCCCAGCTCGACGGCCCGGCGCAGCACCCGGACCGCCTCCGCCGGGTCCTTCGGATCACCCCAGACACCGGGGCCGGTGATCTGCATCGCCCCGTAACCGAGCCGGTTGACTGTGACGTCTCCGCCGATCCGGTACGTGCCGGACGCCTTCGCGGGCTGCTCACTGATGTTTGTCGCCATTGGTAGATCATCCCCCGGAACTCGGCCGACACACCGGGTGTCAGCCGACTGTGTGCGCTGACACGTCACCCCGCCCGCCGGGGCCGGTTGCCGGCAAGCGCCCGGTACGACCCGGGCGTACGTGCGACGCTGGCGGGGCCGGTGCCGTTCGGCGCGACGGCGGAGGGAGCACCCATGGCGGGAGTGCCGCAGGTCAACTTCGCGCTCGACACGTACGAGTGCATCGTGATCTATCCCGGCGCGGCCGGACGGGCCCTGCCCGCCGAGACCGTGCAACGGTTGCAGTCGGAGCACGCCGAGCACATGCAGGCGTTGCAGCGCGGCGGCATCATCCTGGTCGCCGGCTCGATCGACGGGCCGGCCAGCAACCCGGAGCCGCCGATCGGTTTCGGGCTGGCCCGCACCGGCAGCGTCGACGACGTCCGCAGCGTGCTGGAGGCCGACCCGGCGGTGCAGGCCGGGCTCTACCGGGTGGACGTGCTGACCTTCCTCTGCCCGGCCGGGTCGCTGGAGTTCCCCCTGCTCAAGACCGAGAGCTGAGCTGTCGGTCAATCGGCGGTTGTCGTGATGACGACGGCGCTCGGCGGCGTGCCGGTGTTACGGTCGCGCCCTGCGAGGGCCGCCGCCGGGGCGCACCCGGAAGCGTTGGGTCGGCCCCGGTCGAGGAGTCGCCATGATCTCCGCCGCCACCCCCGATGTCGCGACTGCCACCGCCCGGCTGCGTGCCCTGCTCGGCGACCGGCTGCACGAGCCGGGCGATCCCGCGTACGCCGCCACCACCCGGCTCTGGAACGGCGCGGTCCAGCGCACGCCCGCCCTGGTGGCCCACTGCCAGAACGCGGACGAGGTGGCCCACGCGGTCCGCATCGCCGCCCGCTGCCACCTGCCCCTGTCGGTCCGCTCCGGCGGGCACGACTGGGCCGGCCGGGCGCTTCGCGACGGCGGCCTGGTGCTCGACCTGACCGGTCTGCGTGCCGTCCAGGTCGACCCGGACGCGGCCACGGTGACCGCCGGCGGTGGTGCCACGACGGCCGAACTGCTCGCCGCCGCCCGCCCGTACGACCTGGTGGTGCCCACCGGTGTGGTCCGCGACGTGGGCCTGGCCGGGCTCACCCTCGCCGGCGGGTACGGCCCGCTCTGCGGCCGATTCGGTCTGACCCTGGACAATCTGCTCGGCGCGGAGGTGGTCCTCGCCGACGGCCGCCGGGTCACCGCCGACCCCCGGCACGACGCCGAGCTGTACTGGGCGCTGCGCGGCGGTGGTGGGAACGTCGGCGTGGTCACCGAACTGCGTTTCCGTGCCCACCGGCTGCCCGGCGTGCTGGCCGGCATGATCATGTTCGCGCTGGCCGAGGCGCCGGCCGTGCTGCGCGGCTACGGCGCGCTCATCGCCGAGGCCCCGGACGAACTGACAGTGATGACCGGCTTCCTGCCCGGCCCGACCGGCGAGCCGACGATCTTCGTCTGTCCGTTCTACAGCGGGCCGGACCTGGACGCCGGGTTGCCGTGGATGGACCGGTTGCGCGCGCTGGGCACCCCACTTGTCGACCAGATTGCCCCGATGCCGTACGCGGACGCGCTGCGGATGTTCGACGGCGGCATGGTCGACGGCAACCACTACCTGCTGCGTACCCGCTGGCTGCCCGCGCTCACCGACGGGGTGGCCGACGTGCTCGTCGACGCGGCCCGCCAGGTCAGCTCGCCGTCCTCGGCGCTGGCCGTGCACCACTTCCACGGTGCGGCCACCCGGGTCCGACTCGCCGACACGGCGTTCGGCCTGCGCGACGAGCACCTGCTGACCGAGATCATCGCGGTCTGGCCGCCCGGCGAACAGGCCGGACCGCACCGGGAGTGGGCCGAGCGCACCTCGACGGCGCTCGCCCCGCACGCCCTGCCCGGTGGTTACCCCAACCTGCTCGCCCCGGAGGAGACCGACCGGGTCCGGCTCGCCTACGGCGCGAACTGGGCGCGACTACGCCGGGCCAAGCGCCGCTACGACCCCCGTGACCTGCTCACCGCGGTGCCGACCCTGCCGCCGTCGGTGCACCCACGGTGAGCCTTCCTCGGGAGCACCCCGACAGCGCACACCGACGGAGGCGTACGATTCCCGGCGCGCGGTCGCCGTTGCCCGTCGCCACAACGTTCCCGGTGCGGTTCCGCCCGCCGGCCCGACGCGCACCGCGCGTCGTTGGACACATGTTCCGCTGCCTGCAATGGGTCGGCCCCGAGTCCGACCTGAAGGAGAGACTAGCCTGATGGGCGTGACACGCCGTGTGAAGATCGTCTGCACCCTTGGTCCCGCCACCTCGTCCCCGGAGCGCATCCGGGGTCTCGTCGAGGCCGGCATGAACGTGGCGAGGCTCAACTTCAGCCACGGCAGCCACGCCGACCACGAGGCGGTCTATCGACTGGTCCGGGAGGCGTCCGAGGCGGCAGGTCAGCCGGTGGCGGTCCTCGCCGACCTGCAGGGCCCCAAGATCCGCCTCGGCAAGTTCGCCGACGGCCCCCACGAGTGGCGCACCGGCGACTCGGTCGTGATCACCGGCGACGACATCCTCGGCACCAAGGAGCGGGTCTCCTGCACCTACCAGAAGCTGCCGCACGAGGTGAAGCCCGGTGACCGGCTGCTGATCGACGACGGTCGCGTCGCCGTCGAGGTCACCGACGTCACCGGCAACGACATCCGCGTCCTGGTCACCGAGGGCGGCCCGGTCTCCAACAACAAGGGTGTCTCGCTGCCCAACGTGGCGGTCAGCGTGCCCGCCATGTCGGAGAAGGACGCCGAGGACCTGCGCTTCTCCCTGAGCCTCGGCGTCGACCTGGTCGCGCTGTCCTTCGTCCGCTCGGCCGAGGACATCAAGCTCGTCCACAACATCATGGCCGAGGAGGGCGTGTACCGGCCGGTCCTGGCCAAGGTCGAGAAGCCGGAGGCGGTGGAGCACCTCGAGGCCATCGTGCTGGCCTTCGACGGCGTGATGGTCGCCCGCGGTGACCTCGGTGTCGAGATGCCGCTGGACCAGGTCCCCCTGGTGCAGAAGCGCGCCGTGCAGCTGTGCCGGGAGAACGCCAAGCCGGTCATCGTTGCCACCCAGATGCTCGACTCCATGATCGAGAATTCCCGCCCCACCCGCGCGGAGGCCTCCGACGTCGCCAACGCGGTGCTCGACGGCGCGGACGCGGTCATGCTCTCCGGCGAGACCAGCGTCGGCAAGTACCCGGTGCTGACCGTCAGCACCATGGCCAAGATCGTGACGACCACCGAGTCCGGCTCGATCGGGGTGCCCCGGCTGCAGCACGACCCGCGTACCCACGGTGGCGCGCTCACCGTCGCCGCCTCGTCGATCGCCCGCGCCATCAACGCCAAGGCCCTGGTCGCCTTCTCGCAGACCGGTGACACCGTCCGACGGCTGTCCCGCCTGCACTGCGACCTGCCGCTGCTGGCGTTCACGCCGGTCCCCGAGGTGCGCGACCAGCTCGCCCTCACCTGGGGCGTGGAGACCTTCCTGATGCCGTTCGTGCAGCACACCGACGACATGTTCCGCCAGGTCGACCAGGCGCTGCTCGGCCTCGACCGGGCCAACCCCGGCGACTACGTGGTGATCGTGGCGGGCAGCCCGCCCGGCACCCCCGGCTCGACAAACACGCTGCGCGTACACCAGCTCGGCTCGCTTGTCGACGCGGCGTCGGCGCGGGCGCTGCAGTGAGCGACGGTCGGGTCGCGGTCGGCCAGGCGGCGGTCGACCAGCTGCTGGAAGTGCTGGACCTCGACCCGACCGGGGACATGGCCTTCCGGGGGATGAGCCCCCCGGTCGGCCCACAGCGGGTGTACGGCGGCCAGGTCGCCGGCCAGGCCCTGGTCGCCGCCGGCCGCACTGTCGACCCGGAGCGGTTCGTGCACTCGCTGCACGGCTACTTCGTCCGCCCCGGCGACCCGGTCGAGCCGATCGCGTTCCAGGTGGAGAACATCCGCGACGGCCGGTCCTTCTCGGTCCGCCGCGCGGTCGCCCTCCAGCACGACAAGCCGATCTTCTTCATGTCGGCGTCGTTCCAGCGGGCCGAGGAGGGCCTGGACCACCAGGTCACGGCTCCCCTGGACGTGCCGCCGCCGCAGGACGTCCCGACGATGACCGACCGGCTCTCCCGTTACCCGGAGCGGCTCGGCATCTGGGGTCAGATCCCGCGACCGATCGACGTGCGTTACGTCGGCGAGCCCGGTTGGGTACGTCCCGGCGACCGGCCGGCCGACCCGCACCAGCGCGTCTGGATGCGCATCGACGGCAAACTGCCCGACGATCCGCTGCTGCACGCCTGCGCGCTCACCTACGCCTCGGACCTCACCCTGCTGGACTCGGTGCTCTCCGCGCACGGTGAGGTGTGGGGGCCGGGCGGGCTGGTCGGCGCCAGCCTGGACCACGCGCTCTGGTTCCACCGGCCGTTCCGCGCCGACGAGTGGTTCCTCTACGACTGTCTGAGCCCGTCGGCGTCCGGTGCGCGGGGGCTGGCCACCGGCCGGATGTTCACCACCGACGGCCGGCAGATCGCCAGCGCCGTCCAGGAGGGTCTGCTGCGCCGCGTGGGCGCCTGACGCCGTCGTCGCATCCCCGCCCTCGGGCGGTGCTCACGCCGGTCAGGCCTGGTGGATGGCCTCGCCGGCGATCTCGATCTGCACCGTCTTGCCGACCAGGACCCCGCCGCTCTCCAACACGACATTCCAGAGCAGGCCATAGTCCTCACGGTCGATCTCGGCCGTCGCGCTGAACCCGAAGATATTCTGCCCGTACGGATCACGACGGGCGCCGCCGAAATTCACCTCCAGGTCAACAGCCCGGGTGATTCCTTTCACTGTCAACTCACCGGTCAGCACGAATCGCCCGGGGGCGCCCTCGGACTGCGGCGGGACAATCGGACTCCGGCCTCGTCCACCGAACCGATGGTTGCGCAGGCGGGCCCATTGAAAGATGGGATCCTCGTGGCCCTGCCATTTGATGCCGGTGCTTCGATATTCGAGGGTGGGATAGCGCTCCACGTCGAGGAAGTCGGCACTCTTCAGATGTGTGTCCCGGTCGATGCTGCCGGTGGTGATACTTGGCGTGGAGATGGTCGCCGTCACCGACGAGAGCAGCGGGTCCTCCGCCACGAAGATCTGTGCGGTGGCCTCGGCGAACTCGCCGCGCACCGGGCTCACCATCATGTGCCGGGACAGGAAACCGATCCGCTTGTGCGCCTGATCGAGAAGATAGGTGCCAGCGACCGGGATGGTCATGCCATCCCAGGTGCGTGTGGCGATATCGGTCATCGTGTTGCCTTCCCCCGATGTTTATCAATATGCTGCCCGGCGTCGGTGCAACGGTCTGGCGGTCGCGCCCCCGCCCAGCATAAGGACGCTTCGTATCGGCATTCCGGCCCCCACCTTACGGTGGATCATGGCGCACTTTTACTGGTCCTCGCCGACGGCCGGAACCGGCGCGAATTGCACGGGCCCCATCGATGCGTGTCCGATCGGCCGAGGGTCGCCCGCCCGGCCGGTTGACCGGGGGCTAACCTTGCCGACATGCGCCTCTCCGCCCGGGTCGACTACGCCCTCCGCGCGGCCGCCGAGCTTGCCGCGACGGCCAATGGCCCTGGGCGCGGCCGGCCCGTCACGGCCGACCAGATCGCCCGTGCCCAGGAGATCCCGCCGAAGTTCCTGGAGAGCATCCTGCTGCAACTGCGTCGGGGCGGCATCGTGCACGCCCAGCGCGGCCCCGAGGGTGGCTACTGGTTGGCCCGCCCGGCCGAGGAGATCTCACTCGCCGAGGTGATCCGGGTGATCGACGGACCGCTCGCCAACGTGCGCGGGCAGCGCCCTGAGCAGCTCGGCTACCACGGCCCGGCCCGCGCGCTGCAAGAGGTCTGGATCGCGCTGCGGGCCAGCGAACGGGAGATCCTGGAACTGGTCAGCGTCGCCGACGTGGCCGCGGGCACCCTGCCCGCGCGGATCACCGAGCTGGTCGCCGACCCGCGCGCCTGGATCTGACCGCCGGCCCGCTCCTCGTCCGCGTCCCCCGCGTTGCCCGGGTTGCCTGGGTCGCCCGGGTCGTCCGCGCCGCCCGGGTCGTCCGCGCCGCCCGGGTCGTCCGCGCCGCACGGCGGGGTCTTCGGCCGTGGCCGCGTCACACCGGCACGTGGCGTGGGGTGGTGTCTGCTGCGGCGCGCGGTTCGGCATCGACCGCGGCGCCTCGTACGGCGGCGTCCCATCCACCGATCAGAGGCTTGACCCCGAACGCCCCGTGGCGCATTGTCGACCAAGTCGATAGGAGATATCGAAAAGTCAGGGGGCGCTCATGCGCAAGCTGCTGGTTCTCGCTCTGGTCGGGCTCGTCGCGCAGCTGATCGACGGCTCGCTCGGCATGGCGTACGGGCTGACCTCGTCCACTCTGCTGCTGGTCGCCGGCGTCTCCCCGGCCGCAGCCTCGGCCTCGGTGCACCTGGCCGAGATCGGCACCACGCTCGCCGCCGGTGTCGCGCACTGGCGCTTCGGCAACGTCGACTGGCGGGTGGTGACCCGCATCGCCCTGCCCGGCGCCATCGGTGCCTTCGCCGGTGCCACCCTGCTCAGCTCGATCTCCACCGACGCGGCCGCGCCGTGGATGGCTGGCATCCTCTTCACGCTCGGCGCGTACCTGCTGGTCCGCTTCGCTCGACCGCTGCGTACCGACCGGGTCGGCGGCCGGCTACGCGGACGTTTCCTCGGACCCCTGGGCCTGGTTGCCGGCTTCGTCGACGCGACCGGCGGCGGCGGATGGGGCCCGGTGGCCACCCCGGCGTTGCTGGTCTCCGGCCGGATGGAGCCCCGCAAGGTGATCGGCTCGGTGGACACCGCCGAGTTCGTCGTGGCGGGTGCGGCCAGCGTTGGCTTCCTGATCGGGCTGGGCTCCGAAGGGTTCCTGCTCCCGACCGTCGCCGCGCTGCTGATCGGCGGGCTCATCGCCGCCCCGCTGGCCGCCTGGCTGGTGCGCATCGTGCCCGCCCAACTGCTCGGCGCGGCGGTCGGCGGCGTGATCGTGCTGACCAACGCCCGCACGCTGATCCGCTCCGCCGGACTCGACGGTCCGGTTCGCCCTGTCATGTACGCCCTGTTGGCCGCCGGTTGGTTGGCCGCCCTGGTGCTGGCCGTGCGCGCCCTTCGCCGCACCCGCCGGGCCCGTGCCGAGGCCGCGAGCGCTTCGCCTGCCGCGACCATGCCCGCCGAGTTCCCCGACGTTGCTTCCGCCGGCGCGGTCGCGGCCGATCTCGCCGCCACGGGTACGCCCACCCGCCGCTGAACCAGGTGGAGGCGCGCGGGCCGGAGCGCCACGATGCCCGGTCAAACGTCGTGATCGCCACGGTTGATCGCCAAGATCGTGCTCGATCGTGGACGTAGTGGCTTCCTTCCCGGCGCTTCGTGGCCACCACATCCTGGATCGTGCATACCTTGACGGCCACGGGCGTTCCGACACCCGCTCCCGGTCTTTCGGACAGGTGCTCATCGTCAAGATCCGCGCAATATCGGGGATGTTGCTGTCTCTGACGCGTCGGAGGCAGCAACATCAGTGAAGTTGCGTAGATCTTGGCGCGGGGCGCGGGGCGCGGGGCGCGGGGCGCGGGGCGCGGGGCGC
The DNA here is from genome assembly GCF_040607915.1 of Micromonospora sp. NPDC005215. NCBI lineage: Bacteria > Bacillati > Actinomycetota > Actinomycetes > Micromonosporales > Micromonosporaceae > Micromonospora > Micromonospora sp. NPDC005215. The sequence continues at coordinate 49,370 of NZ_JBEXHQ010000056.1, forward strand.
G
>NZ_JBEXHQ010000057.1:0-48406 GCF_040607915.1 Micromonospora sp. NPDC005215
CAACGCCAAGATCCGCCTGATCACCCGGGTGGCCTTCGGCTTTCACTCACCCGACGCCCTCATCGCCCTGGCCATGCTCAACCTCGGCGGCCACCGACCCCAACTCCCCGGAAGATGATCACCGGCGACCCACACATCCAACACAAGACCCATAAAAATGACTCAGAGGTATACCGCTCACCAGGCACACATGCCCGAGAGCTGCACGGCCAGCAGCCGTCCCAGCGTGAGTGCGAGGACCGGCCCAGGCTCAGCGGGCGGGGTTGCGGACGCCCTCGGCCAGCTCGGCGCTGAGGGCACGCAGGGCAGCCAGCCCCTCCGCCTCGGTGGGCGCGTCGAGGAGGCACCGGATCAGCGCACTGCCGACGATCACCCCGTCGGCGTAACCGGCGACGGTGCCGGCCTGCGCGCCGGTGCCCACGCCGAGACCGACACCCACGGGGAGGTCGGTGACCTCCCGGACCCGGGAGACCAGGGTCGGTGCGGCGTCGGAGGTACGCGCCCGGGCTCCGGTCACCCCCATGACCGCTGTCGCGTAGACGAAGCCGCGGCAGTGCTGCACGGTCATCGCCAGCCGCGCGTCGGTGGACGACGGGGAGACCAGGAACGTGCGGTCCAGTCCGTGGGCGTCCGAGGCGGCCAGCCACTCGGCCGCCTCCTCGGGAATCAGGTCGGGGGTGATCAGACCGGTGCCACCGGCAGCGGCGAGGTCACGGGCGAACACGTCCACGCCGTACCGCTCGACCGGGTTCCAGTAGGTCATGGTGACCACCGGAGCGCCGGTGGCCGCCACCGCCTCGATGATGCGCAGGGTGTCCCTGGTGCGTACGCCGCCGGCCAGCGCGATGTCGCTGGCCTTCTGGATCACCGGCCCGTCCATCACCGGGTCGGAGTAGGGGATCTCCACCTCGATGACGTCGACGCCGGCCTCGACCATGGCGGTCATCGCGGCGATGCTGCCGTCGACGGTCGGGAACCCAGCCGGCATGCAGCCGATCAACAGGGCCCGCCCGTCGGCGCGGGCCTTGTCGAAGGCCACCCCGATCCGGCTCATCTCACCGCTCCTTGTCGAGGATGCCGAAGTAGTCGCCGGCGGTGTGCACGTCCTTGTCGCCCCGCCCGGAGAGGTTGACCACGATGGTGGGCTCCCGACCCAACTCGGCGGCGAGCTTCGGGGCCAGCGCGACGGTGCCGGCGAGCGCGTGGGCGCTCTCGATCGCCGGGATGATCCCCTCGGTGCGGCAGAGCAGCTCGAACGCGGCCATCGCCTCGTCGTCGGTGACCGGGAGGTAACTCGCCCGGCCGGTGTCGTGCAGCCAGGCGTGCTCGGGCCCGACGCCCGGGTAGTCCAGGCCGGCGGAGATCGAGTGCGACTCCAGCGTCTGCCCGTCGGCGTCCTGCAGCACGTAGGTGCGGGTGCCGTGCAGGACACCGGCCGACCCACCGGTGATGCTCGCCGCGTGCCGGCCGGTGGCCACCCCATCGCCGCCGGCTTCGAAGCCGTACAGCCGCACGTCCTCGTCACCGACGAACGCGTGGAAGATGCCCAGCGCGTTGGAGCCGCCGCCGACGCACGCAGTGACCGCGTCCGGCAGTGCGCCGGTGAGGTCGAGGCACTGCTGACGGGCCTCGTCACCGATGCCCCGGACGAAGTCGCGGACCATCGCCGGGAACGGGTGCGGACCGGCGGCGGTGCCGATCAGGTAGTGCGTCTCGTCGACGTTGGCCACCCAGTCGCGCATCGCCTCGTTCATCGCGTCCTTGAGGGTGCGCGAGCCGTTGGTGACCGGAACGACGGTGGCGCCGAGCATCCGCATCCGGGCCACGTTGAGCGCCTGCCGCTCGGTGTCGACCTCGCCCATGTAGACCACGCACTCCAGGTCGAACAGGGCGGCGGCGGTCGCGGTGGCCACGCCGTGCTGGCCGGCGCCGGTCTCAGCGATCACCCGGGTCTTGCCCATCCGCTTGGTGAGCAGCGCCTGGCCGAGCACGTTGCGCACCTTGTGGGCGCCGGTGTGGTTGAGGTCCTCGCGCTTGAGCAGCACCCGCGCACCGAGCTTCGCCGAGAACCGCCGGGCCTCGTAGAGCAGCGACGGCGTACCCGCGTAGTCCCGCAGCAGCGCGCCGAACTCAGCCTGGAAGGACTCGTCGGTCATCGCCGTGCGCCACGCCCCGTCGAGTTCGTCGAGCGCGGCCACCAGGGCCTCGGGGACGAACCGACCGCCGAAGCGGCCGAAGTGGCCGGCGGAGTCGGGCTGCGGGCCGGCCACCGGGGCCAGCGCGTCGGCGCTCATCGGAAATCCTCTCGGTGGGGCGTCCGGTGCGAGGTCAGCGCACCGGCCGGGGCGTTGCCGGGTGGTTACCCGCGTTGACCAGCTCGGCGACCGCCTCGCGAGGGCTCTTCTGGGTGACCAGGCCCTCGCCCACGAGGACCGCGTCAGCACCCGCGGAGGCGTACCGGATCAGGTCGTGCGGACCACGAACGCCGGATTCGGCGATCTTGACGACGCTGCTGGGCAGGCCGGGTGCGATCCGCTCGAACACCGACCGGTCGACCTCCAGGGTACGCAGGTCACGGGCGTTGACCCCGATCACCTGAGCGCCCGCCTCCAGCGCGCGGTCGGCCTCTTCCTCGTCGTGCACCTCGACCAGCGCGGTCATGCCCAGCGACTCGATCCGCTCCAGCAGACCCATCAGCACGTTCTGCTCAAGTGCGGCGACGATCAGCAGCACCAGGTCGGCGCCGTGCGCGCGCGCCTCGTGCACCTGGTAGCTGGAGACCACGAAGTCCTTGCGCAGCACCGGCACGCTGACCGCGGCACGGACGGCCGCCAGGTCGTCAAGTGAGCCGCCGAACCAGCGCCCCTCGGTCAGCACACTGATCGCCCGCGCCCCACCGGCCGCGTAGTCGACCGCCAGGTCGGCCGGATCAGCGATCTCGGCCAGCCGCCCCTTGGACGGCGACGAGCGCTTCACCTCGGCGATCACGGCCACGCCGGGCTTACGCAGCGCCGCGTACGCGTCCAGCGGCGGCGGCGCCGCCGCCGCCAGTTCACGGATCCGCTCCAGCGGAACCTGCTCCTGGCGTCGGGCGACGTCTTCACGCACGCCAGCCAGAATCTCGTCGAGCACGCTTACGGACGCTGCCTGACCGGCCTCGTCCCCCTCCGCGTGCGCATGCTCAGCAGTCACCAACGGACTCCCCTCTCCGGGCGTCATGGGCCGATGCTATGGGCAGCCGACCGACGCCGTATGCCGGGGGTATGGCGCTGCTCACGAAAAGGGCTGCGGCATAATGGCCGACTTGCCGTGAACGGTATGTCACGCAGCGCCACCTCCCGTATCGACAATCGTCACGCGGTATGGAGTATGGCGACCGCGCTCGGAGCGTGCCGTTGCATCGATCATGCCACCAGTTCCGGACCGGCGCCCGACGACAACGGCGCCTGTCGATGTTGTGAGCAAGCTCAAGGCCGAACGGACGGTCCCTGGTCACGGCCGAGGCGGGACAGTTGACCGGGCGGTCACGACGTCGAAACGTCAGCCGGCCAGCATCGTCCTCGGGCAGACTCGATAGCGCGCCTGCCCCGACCGTCGCAACTCCTCGTGCGAGGTGACCATGAGCATGTCCGAGCCGCAGCACACCATCGGCCTGACGACCATCTCGCGGACGGTGGCGTCGCTCGCCGTCGGGGTGGTGCACACCGTTGAGCGGGCCGTCGTGGGCGAGGGACGGATGCGCACGGCGCGTGGCAACGCCTGGGAGGCGGTCTGCGCCGACCGGGCCCGCGCCGACCAGCGCGCCGAACTGAACCGCCTGGTGGAAGAGCTGACCGCCGCCCGCGCCGCCGCTCACCGACCGCAGCGGGACCGTCAGCCAGTCGGCTGACACCCACCGGCCGTCGCGTCAGTCGGCCGTCGGGTCCTCACCCCGATCCAGCGCGTTCCACGCCTCGGTGGTCCGCCGCCCGGCCATCGGCGCGGGCGGCTCCGGTGCCCCGGTCGGCGTAGGCGCGGCCTGCGGGGCGGTGCGGGCCGGCCGTTCGTACCGGGCGCCCATCGCGGGCCAGCCGCCACCGCGCACCGCCGTCCAGAAACCGCCAGCGGCGGCCAGCAGGCCGCCGAGCAGGCAGAGCACCGGCCACTGCCGGTTCACCGAGCCGTCGACGTCGACGACCAGCCCGTACCCACCGCCGACCGCCACGGCCAGAGCGAGCACGCCGAGCAGCGCGCCGAGCACCTGCCGCAGCCGGCCCCGGGTAGCCAGCACCGCGCCACCGCCGGCCAACGTCACCAGGGCCAACGCCGGCAGCCAGGGCAGCAGCCCGGCACCGCTGCGGGTGTCGCGTACCGGCGGCAGCGGCGCCGGGCGCACGGTCAGCTCGACCGACCAGGTCCGCGTCGCGGCCCACAGGGCCAGGGCCGCGCCGACCAGGCAGAGGAGTACGGCGTACGCCAACTCGCGCCGGCCCACGGCGGACCGCTCGCCGCCCCTCACCGGGCTGCTCTTTCGTTCGCGACTGCGGGGCTCCGCTGCGCTGCACTCCTCGCGCTCACCGGGCTGCTCTTTCGTTCGCGACTGCGGGGCTCCGCTGCGCTGCGCTCCTCGCGCTCACCGGGCTGGCCGCAACGTCTCGGCGGCGGCGATCGCCGCCAGCACGGCGGCGGCCTTGTTCCGCGTCTCCTGGTCCTCGGCGGCCGGGTCCGAGTCGGCCACCACCCCGGCTCCGGCCTGCACGTAGGCGCGGCCGTCGCGGATGAGCGCGGTCCGGATGGCGATCGCCATGTCCAGGTCGCCCCCGAAGCCGAAGTAGCCCACAGTGCCGCCGTAGAGGCCGCGGCGGACCGGCTCCAACTCCTCGATGATCTCCATGGCCCGCACCTTCGGCGCGCCGGAGAGGGTCCCGGCCGGGAAGGTCGCGGCGAGCGCGTCGAACGCGCTCTGGTCGTCACGCAACGTGCCGGTGACGGTGGAGACGATGTGCATGACGTGGCTGTACCGCTCGATGGTGGCGAACTCGGGCACCTCCACGCTGCCGGGCTGACACACCCGACCCAGGTCGTTGCGGCCAAGGTCGACAAGCATCACGTGCTCGGCCCGTTCCTTCGGGTCGGCGAGCAGCTCCGCGGCGAGCACGGCATCGGCGGCGGGGGTGCCGCCGCGCGGCCGGGTGCCGGCGATCGGGTGCAGCAACGCGCGTTGCCGCCCGCCCGCGCCGCCGGTGACCTTCAGGTGCGCCTCCGGAGAGGAGCCGACGATGTCGAACCCGTCGAAGCGCAGCAGGTACATGTACGGGCTGGGGTTGCTGGTGCGCAGCACCCGGTAGACGTCCAGCGGGTCGGCGTGCGTCGACCGCTCGAAGCGCTGGGAGAGCACGATCTGGAAGCACTCACCGGCCCGGATCGCCTCCTTGGCGGCCTCCACCGCCTTCGGGTAGCCGCCGTCGGGCGTACGGCAGAGCACCTCCCCCGCCGGCGGACGCTCGACGGTGGAGATCATCGGTGGGATGGGCCGGGACAGCGCAGTGGTCATCGCGTCCAGCCGGCCCACCGCGTGGTGGTACGCGGCGGCGACCTGCGGGGCGCGGTCCGGGGCGTCCAGCGGCGGCAGCACCGCGTTGGCGACCAGGATCGCCGAGCCGTCGTAGTGGTCGAGCACCACCAGGTCGGTGGCGAGCATCATGCCCAACTCCGGCACGCCGAGGTCGTCGTCGGTCAGCTCGGGCAGCCGCTCGAAGCGGCGGACCAGGTCGTAGCCGAGGTAGCCGACCATGCCCCCGGTCAGCGGCGGCAGACCGTCGGACGGGTCCCCGACCGGGCCGGCGAGCGCCGCCACCGTCTCCCGCAGCACCCGCACCGGGTCACCCTCGGTGGGCAACCCCGCCGGCGGCTGGCCGAGCCAGGTCGCCACGCCGTCCCGCTCGACGAGGGTGGCGCTGCTGCGTACGCCGATGAACGAGTATCGCGACCAGGCCAGGCCGGCCGAGCCGACCCCCTGCTCGGCCGATTCCAGCAGGAACGTGCCGGGCCCACCGGCCAGCTTCCGGTAGACCCCGACCGGCGTCTCCGCGTCGGCCAGGAGCCGCCGGGTCACCGGCACCACCCGCCAGTCGGCAGCCAGCGCGGTGAAGGTGCCCAGGTCGGGGCTGACGGTGCCGTCGGTCATGGCTGGGTCTGCCTTTCGTTCGCGGCTGCGGGGCTGCGCCGGGCCGCGCCGCGCGCGCTCACAGTGCCTCCGGGGCGGTGACGGGCAACTCGGTGTAGAAGCAGGTCCGGTGCCCGGTGTGGCAGGCGGCACCGACCTGGTCCACGCTGATCAGCAGCGCGTCTCCGTCGCAGTCCAGCGCGACCGAGCGGACGTACTGGTGGTGCCCGGAGGTGGCCCCCTTGACCCAGTATTCGCGTCGGCTGCGCGACCAGTAGGTGGCCCGGCCGGTGGTGAGGGTGCGGTGCAGCGCCTCGTCGTCCATCCAGGCGACCATCAGCACCTCGCCGGAGTCGTGCGCGCGGACCACCGCGGCGACCAGCCCGTCGGCGGTGCGGCGCAACCGGGCCGCGATGGCCGCGTCGAGTCGGGACGGGCGAGCCGACCCGGATGCCACCGGGCCGCTCGGATCGCTGGGGACGCCGATCGCCGGCGAGTCAGGTACGGACACAGTGTCCAAGTGTCCCGCACGTGGCGCGGGCACCGGCGACCGCTCCCGGCGGGGCTGCGGCGCGGGCCCGTCGGGCCGGGCCAGCTGGGCCACGTAACGATCCAGCCGGCCGTCGACCAGGGCGGCGGCCAGGTCCGCGCCGGCCGCCTCGGCGATCTCCTCGGCGTACGGCCGGATCAACGGCAGGGTGCCGGCGACCAGCCGTACGGCGGCGGCCCACAGTTGGCCGGTGGCGCCCGGGCGCAGCCCGAGGCAGAGCAGCATGTCCGCCCGGTAGCCCGGTGGGGCCACCGGCAGGTCCAGGGCCGCCGCGAAGGCCGCCCGGCGGGAGTGGACCCGTACCGACGGGTTGGCCGGGCGCAGCACCGAGGGGCAGAGTCGGGCCAGGTCGGCGACGGCGAGCCGGATCCCGAGGCGGTCGTGGGCGGACCGGGCGGCCGCTGCCTTACCGAGCGTGGCGATCAGCTCCTCGAGTCGGGGTTGCTCGGCGGGCTGGCAGAGCACCGGCAGGTCGATTCGGGGCCGCCAGTGCGGGTCGGCCCAGAGCAGCCGGGCCGGCGCGGTGACCGGCAGCCCGAACGCCCAGTCGGCCGGTTCGCCGAGCCGGTGCACCCAGGAGCGGACATCGCGGGCGGCGACCGAGACGTGGGTGACCCGGCCTGCGGATTCGGCCAGGTACGCCTGCCGCGCGGCGTACGGCGCGCCGCCGACCAGCACGTCGAGGTCGACGTCGCTGTGTGCGGTGGCGGCCCGGCGGGCATGGCTGCCGCGCAGCAGGATGCCGACGACCGGCCGCTCGGCGCCCTGCCGCAACCGCGCGGCCCAGTCCTCAAGAAAACCGCTGTCCGGTAACGGAGCGTGACCCACCGCGCCATCGTGCCGTACGCCCGATCGGCGCGCAATGCCCGTTGGCGGACTTGGTGTCCGGTCCGGAGCCGACTGCCCGTTCTCACGCTCTGCGCGACGGCGGGCAGTCGGACACGGGTCCCGGCCGTTGCGCCCGGGTCGGTATTTCATCTAGCGTTGAGTTCAACAGATGATGAGTTTCTTTGGAGGTGCACGATGGACGACGCGATAGCCGTCCGCGACCTGGTCGTCGACCGGGGCGGGCGGCGGGTGCTGGACCACATCAGTTGCGGGGTCCCACGCGGCGCCGTCACGGGGCTGCTCGGCCCCAGCGGCAGCGGCAAGACCACGTTCATGCGCGCCGTGGTCGGGGTGCAGGTGGTCAGCGGCGGGACGGTCACCGTGCTTGGTCAGCCGGCGGGCAGCCCCGCGCTGCGGCACCAGGTGGGCTACCTCACCCAGGCGCCGAGCGTCTACGCCGACCTGACCGTGCGGGAGAACGCCCGCTACTTCGCGGCCCTCTACGGGCGCGGGCGGGTCGAGGCCGACCGGGCGATAAGCGATGTCGGGCTGGCCGAGGCCGCCGGCCAACTGGTCGCCACCCTCTCCGGCGGTCAACGCAGCCGGGCCTCGCTGGCCTGCGCTCTGGTCGGGGAGCCGGAGCTGGTCATTCTCGACGAGCCGACCGTCGGTCAGGATCCGGTGCTCCGGGCCGACCTGTGGGCCCGGTTCCACGCGATGGCCGCGGCGGGCACCACCCTGCTGGTGTCCAGTCACGTGATGGACGAGGCGGCCCGCTGCGACCGGTTGCTGCTGATCCGCCAGGGGCGGTTGATCGCCGACGACAGCCCGGCTGCCGTCCGCGCCGCCGCCGGTGTGGACGACCTCGACGAGGCGTTCCTGCGCCTGATCCGGGCCGGCGAGGCCGGTCCGACCAGCACTTCCACGACAGCCGGACAGGAGCAGCGATGAACCCCCGGATCCTGGCGGCCACCACCGGCCGCATCCTGCGTCAGCTCCGGCACGATCGACGGACCATCGCCCTGCTCGTGGTGGTGCCGGCCGTCCTACTCACCCTTGTCTACTTCATGTACGCCGACCAGCCGACCCCACCCGGACAGCCGACGACGTTCGACCGGGTCGCGCTGGTGATGCTGGGCATCTTCCCCTTCGTGATCATGTTCCTGGTGACCAGCATCGCGATGCTCCGCGAACGCACCTCCGGCACCCTGGAACGTCTGCTCACCACGCCGCTGGGCAAGCTCGACCTGCTCTTCGGGTACGGCATCGCGTTCGGGTTGGCCGCCGCCGTGCAGGCAGCGGTCGCCGCCGCCGTGGCGTACTGGGTCTTCGATCTGGACACCGCCGGCAGCATCGGGCTGGTGATCGGGATCGCGGTCGTCGACGCCGTGCTCGGCGTCGCCCTCGGGCTGCTGTGCAGCGCCTTCGCCCGCACCGAGTTCCAGGCAGTACAGTTCCTGCCGGTCGTGGTGGTCCCCCAACTGCTGCTCTGCGGGCTGTTCGTGGCCCGCGACGAGATGGCCGGTTGGCTCCAGGCGCTCAGTGACGCCTTCCCCCTGTCGTACGCCATCGAGGCGTTGCAGGAGGTCGGCGCCCACGCCGAGCCGACCGGCACAATGTGGCGGGACGTGGCGGTGGTGCTCGGCGCGGTGGTGCTGGCGCTGGTGCTCGCGGCGGCCACCCTGCGCCGACGCAGCGGGTGAGGCTGCGGCAGCCGTGGGCAGACCGGCCCACGGCTGCCCAGGTGGACGAACGAAGGGCGGCGATGACGCGGCGGACCGGCCGGCGACCCGGCAACCCGGACACCCGGGAGGCGATCCTCGACGCGGCGCGCACGGCGTTCGCCGAGCGTGGCTACGACGCCGCCTCGATCCGCGCCATCGCCAGCACGGCGGGCGTCGACCCGGCGCTGGTGCACCACTATTTCGGCAGCAAGGACCAGCTCTTCCTCAGCGCGATGAACTTCCCGGTCGACCCTGGCCAGCTGGTGCCGAAGGTGCTCGCCGGCGACCAGGACGCCGTCGGTGAGCGCCTGGTGCGCACCTTCCTCGGCATCTGGGACTCCCCGGCCGGCGGCGCCGCGCAGGCGCTGCTGCGCTCCGCGGTGAGCAACGAGTGGACCGCTCGCCTGCTGCGCGAGTTCATCACCACCCAGGTCCTGCGGCGGGTGCTCGAACAGCTCGACGTCGATCCGGCCCAACTGCCGCTACGCGGTTCCCTGGTGGCCAGCCAGATGATCGGTCTGGCCATGATGCGGCACGTGGTGCGCCTGGAACCGGTCGCCTCGGCGGACCCGGAGACCCTGGTCGCCGCGATCGGCCCGACGATCCAGCGCTACCTCACCGGGCCGCTGTCGGCCTGACGCGGCACCGGGGCCAGCGTGACACCGGGGCCAGCGTGACACCGGGGCCAGCGTGACACCGGGGGGCGCGGTCAGCGCGGTGGGCGGGTGCCGGCGGGGAGGCGCAGCGGCGGCAGCAGTCGCGGCAGGTCGGCCGGGTCGGCCACCGGGCCGGGGAACGCCAACCGGATCCGACGTCGGGCGCCGGGGTGGCCGAGGGCTACCACCAGCCCGTAGCGGTCGATGCGCACCACCCGGGGCGGCCCGTCGAGGGTCTGCTCGGTCAGGCCGAGCTGCCGGCGCAGGTACTCGGTCACCTGGGCACCGTGGCGCTCGGCGAGGTCGGCGAGCAGCCGCGCCTCGACCGGGTGCACCGGGTCCGGCTCTGCCTCGGCGTACTCCCCCGGGTCGATCCGGTACACGGCGCCGGCGCGCTCCCAACGGACCTCGACCACCTCGAAGCGGAACAACCGGAACCGGGTGCCCAGGTCGAGCAGGTCGCCGGTCGGCTCCACCGCGGCGAAGTCGAGCGCCGCGCGGCGGGCCTCGTCGCCGTGCAGCTCGCCTGCCCAGCCGGAGACCCAGGCCCGGCCCAGACCGGGCGCACCGGCGGCGGGTGGCAGGTCGAGCACGTCGAGCACCACCGCGACGTCGCTGACCCCGGCGACCGGTTGCAGCGCGGCGGCCAGGTGGCTGGCCACCGGCACCAGCAGCAGCACCCGCCCGTCCGGGTCGGTCACGTGCCGGGCGTGGTGCGGGCCCGGCCGGTGCGCGAGATGGACGAGACCGGGCAGGCGGCCGGCGACAAGGGTACGAACGATCTCGGCGGGATTGGGCCGCATGGCGCGACCTCCTTAAGAGGTTAGGCTTACCTAACTCGGAGCCTAGAGCACCCGCCCGTCGTCGTCCACCACACTCACCGGGTCTGCTCCAGCCAGGAGGCGTAGAGCAGGCCATAGACCGAGTCGGCATCGCGGACCAACTCGTCGTGCGGGCCGCGCTGCACCACCCGACCCCGGTCCACCACGATCACCTCGTCGGCGGCCTGCGCCGTGGAGAGCCGGTGCGCGATCGCGAGGGTGGTCCGCCCTCTGGTGACCGCGTCCAGGGCGCGTTGCAGGCGCACCTCGGTCGCCGGGTCCACCGCGCTTGTCGCCTCGTCCAGCACCAACAGGTCCGGGTCGGCCACGTACGCGCGGGCCAGGGCGACCAGCTGCCGCTCACCGACGCTGAGCGCCTCGCCGCGCTCGCCGACCGGAGTGTCCAGACCCGCCGGCAGACCCTCCAGCCAGTCCGACAGGCCCAGCTCGGTGAAGGCCACGCTCAGCTCCGCGTCGGTCAGCTCCGGCCGGGCGAACCGGACGTTGTTCCCCACCGTCGCGTCGAAGAGGAAGCCGTCCTGCGGCACCATCACCACCCGGGAGCGCAGCGAGTCGAACCGCACCTCCGCCAGCGGCACCCCGGACAGCAGCACCGCCCCGGCCGACGGGTCCATCAGACGGGTCAGCAACTTGGCGAAGGTGGTCTTGCCGCTGCCCGTCTCGCCGACCACCGCCACCCGGCTCTTCGCCGGAATCTCCAGGTCGATGTCGTGCAGCACCGGCGGGCCACCCGGATAGGCGAACCGCACACCGGCGAACCGGATGTCCAGCGGCCCGGCCGGCAGCTTGCGCCCCTGCTCCCCCGGGTCGGCCACGTCGGGGGCGACGTCCAGCACATCCAGCACCCGACGCCAGCCGGCGATCGCGTTCTGCGCCTCGTTGAGCACCTCGGTGGCGATCTGCACCGGCTGGATGAAGAGCGTCACCAGGAACAGGAACGCTGTCAACTGGCCGATCGACAGCGTGCCGTCCACCCCCAGCGTCACCCCGAGCACCACCACACCCGCCAACGCGAGCCCAGCGGCCAACTCGCCGACCGAGCTGCCCACGATGCTGATCCGGATCGCCCGCTGCTGCGCCAGCCGCTGCCCGTCGATAGCCTCGTCCAACCGCCGCTCGGTACGCCCCGCGATCCCGTACGCCCGGATCACCGGCGCGCCCACCACGCTCTCGCCGATCGTGCCGAGCAGCGTGCCGGTGCGCTGACGCACCGTCGCGTACGCCGAACCCAGGCGCTGCTGCAACTGCCGGATCACGAACACCGCCGGCAGGAACGCGGCCAACACCACAAGCGTCAACTGCCAGGAGTACGCGAGCATGACGGCGGTGGTGACCACCAGCTGACCGAGGTTGACCAACAGGATCACCCCGCCCCACTGGAGGAACTGGGTGATCTGGTCGACGTCGCTGGTGACCCGGGAGACCAGCGAGCCGCGCCGCTCCGACTGCTGGTGCAACATCGACAGGTCGTGCACGTGCCGGAACGCCCGCGTCCGTACGTTGGCCAACGCCGTCTCACTGACAGTGAACAGTCGGCGCATCATCAGGTAGCCGCAGACCGTCGTGATCGCCAGGATCGCCGTGGTGATCGCCACCACCGTCCACACCACGTCGAGGTTCAGACCACCGACGAGGCCGCGGTCGATGCCCTGCTGAACGGCGACCGGCACGGCCACCCGGCCCACCATGTAGACAAGCGCCAGGGCCAGGGTGCCGGCCAGGCCGGTCCGCAGCTCCGGGGAGAGCGCCAGCCCCCGGCGCAGGGTCTGCCAGGTCGTCTCCTCCCGCTTGGCGCCGTCCATCGTCGTCGTCACCGGATCCCGCCTCTCGTTCGCGACCGCGGGGCTCCGCCTCGCCGCACTCCTCCCGCTCACCGGGCCGGCCTTTCGTTCGCGACCGCGGGGCTCCGCTTCGCTGCACTCCTCGCGCTCACCGGTCCACCTCGATCTCCAGGCCCGAGGGCAGCGGCGCGACCTCGTCGCCGTACACGCTCTCCTGCGCCCGGTCGACCTCCGCCTGCTCGTACGCGGTGACCAGGTCGACGTAGCCGGGCACGGTGGCCAGCAACTCGCTGTGCGTGCCCCGGGCGAGCACCCGTCCCTGCTCCACGTAGATGACCTCGTCGGCGAGCGCGATGGTGGCCCGGCGGTACGCCACCACCAGGATCGACGCGACCGGCACCCCCGGCTCGGCCGTCGACGACCGCAGCCCGGCCAGGATGGCCGCCTCGACCCTCGGGTCGACAGCGCTGGTCGCGTCGTCGAGCACCAGCAGGCGCGGCCGGCCGGCCAGCGCGCGGGCCAGGGTGAGCCGCTGCCGCTGCCCGCCGGAGAGCGAGGTGCCCCGCTCGCCGACCATGGTGTCCAGACCATCGGGCAACGCGGCGACGAACCCGTCCGCCTCGGCCAGCCGCAGCGCCGCCCAGACTGCCTCGTCGTCGATGCCCGGCCGGTCGAGGGCGATGTTCGCGCGGACCGTGTCGTCGAAGACGAACGGCACCTGGGCGACCAACGCCACAGTGCCGGCCAGCGAGGCGGCGGTCAGCTCGCGCACGTCCACCCCGTCCAGGCTGACGGTGCCGGAGTCCGGGTCGACGAGGCGCACCGCCAGCGAGGCGATCGTGGACTTGCCGGCGCCGGTGGGCCCGACCAGGGCCACCGTTCGCCCGGCCGGCACCGTGAAGCCGACCTCGCCGAGGACCTGCGCGCCGAGCAGGTGCGCCTCGGCCGGCGGGTAGGAGAAGTGCACGTCGCGGAAGGTGAGGGTGGCCGGGCCGGCGCTGGCCGGGCCGAGCACGCGCTGCCCGTACGGCATCTCGCCGGTGGCGTCGAGCACCCGGCGGACCCGGTCCCAGCCGGCGACGCTGCGCGGCAGCTCGGCCAGCACCCAACCGATGGCCCGCACCGGGAAGGCCAGCACTGTGAAGAGGAAGGCCACGCTGACCAGTTCGGTCACGCTGATCGCGCCCTGGCGCAGCCGGAACGCCCCGACCACCAGCACGGCGAGGGTGCCGAGGCTGGGCAGGGTCTCCAACAGCGGGTCGAAGATGCCGCGCAGCCGACCGACGGCGATCAGCGAGTCGCGCAGCTCGCCGGCGCGGTCCGCGAAGCGGGCGGTCTCCTGGGCCTCGCGGCCCATGGTCTTGACCACCAGGGCGCCGTCGAAGCTCTCGTGGGCGATGCCGCTGACCTCGGCGCGCAGGCGCTGCGCCCGGGCCTGCCGGGGTGCCATCCGGCGGGAGTAGACGACGTTGAGCGCGAACAGCGCGGGGAAGACCGCGAGGCCGACGAGGGCCAGCGCCCAGTCGGTGGCGAAGAGCGACACGATCGCGCCGACCAGCATCACCAGCGTGCCGACGGCGAAGGGCAGCGGTGCGATCGGGTACCAGGCCGCCTCCACGTCGGAGTTGGCGTTGGACAGCAGGGTGCCTGTCGAGTTGCGGTGGTGCCAGGACAGCGGCAGCTCCAGGTAGCGACGGGTGACCCGGCGACGGTAGGAGGCCTGGAGGCGGTACTGCATGTAGCCCGCGCCGAGCCGCCGGCCGAAGATGCCCGCCACCCGCAGCACGCTGATCCCGAACAACGCGGCCGCCGCCAGCGCCAGGGTCCCGGCGGCCACCTCGCCGCGTTCGATGGCCGGCAGCGCCACCTCACCGATGACCGTCCCGACGACCCGTGCGCTGACGATGATCATCCCGCCGAAGAGCACGCTGCCGACGACCGCGACCGTGAAGATCCGGGGCTGCTCGCGGATCGCCTGCCGCAGGACCCCCAGCCCTCGGCTGAGCACGTCCCGACTTGTCTTGCTCGCCACGCTTTCCCCCGCCGTAAGCCGCAATTATCTCCCTCATCCTTACCGGTCCGGGCCCGCGCTGCCGACCCGGAGCGGATATGTCGACCATCACGTACCGGATGCCGACGAGCGGCGGGCGCCGAGCTGGCGACCGGTGTCGCGCGCCAGCGAGCGGCCGGGCCTACGATCGGCCCATGCCGCGGTACGCCCGAGCCGAGCGCGAGGCGCTGGCCGATCTCCTGCTGGCCCTCGGGCCGGACGCCCCGACGATCAACGAGGGGTGGGCGACCCGTGACCTCGCCGCGCACCTGGTGCTGCGGGAGCGCCGCCCGGACGCGGCCGGTGGGATCATGCTGCCGCCGCTGCGCGGCTACGCCGAACGGGTCCGTCGCCGACTCGCCGCGCGGCCCTACCCGGAGCTGGTGGCGCAGGTACGACGGCCGCCGCTGTGGAGCCCGGTCAGCAACCCCCTGACCGACGAGTTGGCCAACACGATGGAGTTCTTCATTCATCACGAGGACGTGCGGCGGGCCGGCTCCGGGTGGCAACGGCGCGACCTGCCCGCCGGCCTGCAGAGCGCCCTGTGGAAGCGTGCCGCGCCACTGGCTCGGCTGGCCCTGCGTCGTTTTCCGGCGGACCTCTACGTGCAGGCACCCGGTCACGGCGAGATCTCCGTCGGTCGGGGCGGGGAACCGCTGCGGTTGGTCGGCGCCCCCGCCGAACTGGTCCTGTTCCTCTCCGGCCGGCAGCGGGTGGCGAGGGTCCAACTGGACGGCACGACAGAGGGCGCGCGTCGACTGCGCGCCGCCAACCTGGGCATGTGACTCCCTGAGCTTAAGCGGTCACAAGTCAAGTGTGGCGTTCCCCACACCCAGCGAAGCACACTGATGTCTCCTCCCGTACGCTTCACCGCGCCGCTCCGCGCCGGGCGGTACGAAGTGGGGGCGCACTGTGCGGAATTTCGCAATTTCGGCGCTGTGGGAGCCCCCTTTCCCTGCGGGGCACCATGGGGCCACGGAGCAGGTGGCGAGCGAGAGCGTCGAGTGGGCGCGCGCTTTCGGGCTTGTCGATTCCAGCCAGCGTGTGCACCGGCTGCAACGGGCCGACGCCGCCGGCCTGGCCGGTCGCGCCTGCCCGGAGGGCTCGCTGGACGGGCTGCGCCTGCTCACCGACCTGATCAGCTGGCTCTTCGTCATGGACGACGCCTGCGACGAGGACGGCCTGGGCGCCGACCCGGCTCGGCTGGGGCCGGCGATCAGCACCCTGATCGACGTGCTCGACCGATGCGGCGACCCGGACGTCGTACCGCCCGCCGTCGGGCCGCTCGGTGACGCGCTGCACGACCTGTGCCGCCGGACCCGGTTGCACGACCGCCCGGCCCTGCTGCTGCGGTTCGTCAGCCAGATGCGGGAGTACCTGCTGGCGTTGCTCTGGGAGGCGGCCAACCGGGAGCGTCGGCGGGTGCCCGAGGTGGCGGAGTACGTCCAACTGCGGCGACACATCGGCGGCGTACGCCCATGCCTCACGCTTACCGACCTGGCGGCGGCCCAGCCACTCGGGCCCACCCAGCGCGCCGATCCGGCGCTTGTCACACTGGATCTGCTGGCGGTGGACCTGGTCTGCTGGTGCAACGACCTCTTCTCCTACGGCAAGGAGAGCCAGGTGGACCCGGACGCGCACAACCTGGTGACGGTGCTCTCCCGCGACAGCGGCGCGGACGAGGCGGACGCGCTACGGGCCGCGGCGGACCAGTTCAACAAGGGGCTGGCCGCGTACCTCGATGTCGAGAAGGCGCTGCTGGCCAGTGGGGACGACGGCATGCGCTCCGCGCTGGCCGCACGGCGAAACTGGGTTCGTGCCACCTACGACTGGTCAGTCGTGGCCGCCCGGTACGCCTGATTCGACAGTACCGGTCGGTGGGGTGGGACGGCCGGACGATCATCAGGACTAGCCGACGCACCACGCCAGGCAATACTCTTCGGTAACCATCATGACGTGACGATCGTCACGCCACCACCCCCGAAGGCGGCTACAGCGATGGCTCTCGATGTACCGTACCGCTCCATCCCGGACATGTTCCTCAAGCGCGTGGCGGCCACCCCCGACCGGCACGCGTTCGCGTCTCCGAACGCCGACGACTCCGGGCCGGTCTGGCTGACCTGGGAGCAGGTCGGCCAGCGCGCCAAGGCGGTCGCCGCCGGCCTGCACGGCCTGGGTATCGGCCAGGAGGACCCGGTCGCGATCCTCGCCAACACCCGGCTGGACTGGGTGATCGTCGACCTCGGCATCATGTGTGCCGGTGGGGCGACCACCACCGTCTACCCGACCACCGAGCCGGCGGACGCCACGTACATCCTCGCCGACTCCGGGTCGAAGGTGCTGTTCGCGGAGAACCCGACCCAGGCGGCGAAGATCGTCGGCGCCGACCTGCCCGCGCTGACCCATGTGGTGCTCCTCGACGGCGCCGTCGACCCCGCCGCCGCGATCCCGCAACTGACGCTCGCCGAGTTGGAGGACCGGGGCGCCAGCGCGCTGGCCGCCGAACCGGAACTGATCGACATGCTCGTGGCCGGTATCGGCCCCGACCACCTGGCCACCCTGATCTACACCTCGGGCACCACCGGCCGACCCAAGGGCGTCGAGCTGCTGCACGGCGGTTGGTGCTGGGAGGCCGTGGCACAGGCGGAGGCCGGGCTGCTGCTCGACGACGACCTGCAGTACCTGTGGCTGCCGCTGTCCCACTCGTTCGGCAAGACGCTGCTCTGCGGCGCCACCCACGTGGGGCTGCCCACCTACGTCGACGGGCGGGTGGACAAGCTTGTCGACCTGCTCTCGGTGATCCGTCCGACGCTGATGTGCGGCGCCCCCCGCGTGTTCGAGAAGGTCTACAACCGGGCGGTGACCACCGCGCAGAGCGCGGGCGGCGCGAAGGCGAAGATCTTCGCCTGGGCCGTCCGGGTCGGCAAGCAGAAGGTGGCCCTGGAGCAGGCCGGCAAGCCGGTGCCGGGCGGGTTGACGCTGCGCTACGCGCTGGCCGAGAAGTTGGTGTTCAGCAAGCTACAGGCCCGCCTGGGCGGCCGGATGCGGGTGCTGGTCTCCGGCGCCGCCCCGCTCAGCCCGGAGATCGCCACCTTCTTCGCCGCGGCGAACCTGCCGATCTCGGAGGGCTACGGCCTGACCGAGACCAGCGCCGGCAACTTCGTCAACCCGCCGGGCGGGTTGCGGATCGGCACTGTGGGCCAGCCGTTGGGTGACCTGGAGTGCCGGATCGACGCCGACGGGGAGATCCTGCTGCGGGGCCGGCCGGTGATGCGCGGCTACCACAACCTGCCGGCGGAGACCGCCGCCGTGTTCACCGAGGACGGCTTCTTCCGTACCGGTGACATCGGCACTCTCGACGAGCAGGGCTACCTCCAGATCACCGACCGCAAGAAGGACCTGGTCAAGACCTCGGGCGGCAAGTACATCGCACCGTCGCACATCGAGGGGATGTTCAAGGCCATCTGCCCGTACACCTCGCAGGCGGTCGTCGTCGGCCAGGCTCGCAACTTCTGCACGATGCTTGTCACGCTGGACCCGGACGCGATCCGGGGCTGGGTCGCCGGCGGGCCGCTGGAGGGGCGCGGCTACACCGAGATCGTCGCCTCGCCGGAGGCCCAGACGATGGTCGATGAGTACGTCGCCCAGCTCAACGCCAAGCTCAACCGCTGGGAGCAGATCAAGAAGGTGGCCATCCTGCCCCGCGATCTCACCATCGAGGACGGCGAGATCACCCCGTCGTTGAAGATCAAGCGGCGTGGTGTGGAGAGCAACTTCGCGAGCGAGATCGACAAGATGTACGCCGGCAGCCTCGCCGAGCTGTGACGCGTCGCCGGTGGCCCCGCACCCACACCCGGCTGGGGGCCACCGGCCTGTCGTCGGTCGGGCTCAGGCGATGACGGACGGCTCCCGCCACCGCTGTCGGCCGCCCCGGTCCAGGTCGTAGCGGACCGCCGCGATCCGCCCGACGGCCTCCACCAGGTCCGCGGCGGGCAGGGTGAACGGCAGCCGCAGGAAGCGCTCCAGGGTGCCGTCCAGGCCGAACCGGGGGCCGGGCGCCAGTCGTACGCCGACCTCCTCGGCGGCCCGGGCCAGCGCGCTGGAGACCGGGCCGTCCAACTCGGCCCACAGCGTCACGCCACCGCGTGGGACGGTGACCCGCCAGTCCGGCAGCCGGTGCGCCAGCGCGCCGAGCAGGGCGTCGCGCTGGCCGGTCAACTGGACGCGGCGGTCGGCCACGACGGCGTCGGCGTCGGCGAGCAGGTGCACCGCGACCAGCTGGTCCAGCACCGGGCTGGCCATGTCCACCCCGACCCGGACGGCGGCCAGCCGCTGCACCTGCGGCGCGGAGGCGCGCACCCAGCCGATCCGCAGGCCACCCCAGTAGAGCTTGCTCATCCCGCCGATGCTGATCACCCGAGAGTGCCGGTCGTAGACGGCGACCGGGGGTGGCAGCTCGGTGCCGTCCAGCGCGAGGTCCACGAAGGACTCGTCGATGACCAGGTCGGTGCCGGCCGCGTGGGCGGCGGCCACCACACGCTCACGTAGTGCGGCGGGCATCAGGTGCCCCGTCGGGTTCTGGAACTCCGGGATCAGGTAGGCCAGCTTGGGCCGGGTCTGCCGCAGGCTGCCCAGCAGCAGGTCCGGATCCCAACCAGCGGCGTCGGCGGCCAGGCCGTGGGTGGCGATCCGGGCCCGCCGGCCGGCCAGCGCGGCGAGCGCGTTGGGATAGGTCGGCGACTCGACCAGGACGTTGCCGCCGGGGGACAGCGCGAGTCGCAACACCAGGTCCAGGGCGTGCTGGGTGCCGCTGGTGACCATGACCTGGTCGGCCGAGGTCGGCAGACCCCGAGCGGTGTACGCGCCGGCCACCGCCTCGCGCAGCTCGATGATGCCGGTCGGGTGATAGCCGGCCCCGCCCAGATATCGGGGCAGGTCCTCGGTGGCCGCCCGAGCGGCCGTCAGGAGTTGTGGCGGGGCGGCCAGCGCGGCGACGCCGAGGTCGAGCATGTCCCGGTCGTCGAGGGGGGTCCACAGGCCGGTGCTGGCCACCCGGTGGTTGCCGGGCAGCATCGTCCAACTGCCGGCGCCCCGGCGGCTGGCCAGGTGCCCGGTCTCCCGCAGCTGCCGGTACGCGGCGGTGACAGTGGTCCGGCTGATCCGCAGCGCCTCGGCCAGCTCCCGTTCGGCCGGGAGTCGGACGCCCAGCGGCAACCGGCCGTCGGCGAGCAGACCGCGCACCGCGCCGGCCAGAGCGGCGTAGTCGGGGCTGCGCCGACGACCCGGCAGGGCATGCCACTGACCGAGCAGACGGGCCAATTGGACGCCGCGCACCTGCCCGGTCATGGCCACTCCTCGGATATTGGCTTCTTCGTCAACGACAATTGGCACCTAGAGTGGCATGCATGGCACTGATTGGCAATCTACGGCAGCAGCCGGTCCGGCGACTGGTCCAGCTCTACCTCGGGCTCGCGCTCTACGGCGTCAGCATGGCCCTGATGGTCCGCTCCGATCTGGGCCTCGACCCCTGGGACGTGTTCCACCAGGGGCTGTCCAAGCTGACCGGGCTCTCCTTCGGCACCGTCACCATCGCCGTCGGCGCGCTGGTGCTGCTGCTCTGGATTCCGTTACGACAGCGGCCGGGCCTCGGCACGGTCAGCAACGTCGTGGTGGTCGGCCTCGTCGTGGATGCCACGCTGGCCCTCCTGCCGACCGGTGGCCCGCTCGGCGTGCGGATCGCGCTGCTGATCACCGGGATCGTCGCCAACGGTGCGGCCACCGCCCTCTATCTCGGCGCCCGACTGGGTCCCGGCCCCCGAGACGGGCTGATGACCGGCTTCGTGGCCCGCCGGCCGGGCTTGTCGACCCGGCTGGTGCGCACCGGCATCGAGGTCACCGTGCTTCTGCTCGGCGCGCTGCTCGGCGGCACCGTCGGGCTGGGCACCGTCGCGTACGCGCTGGCCATCGGTCCGTTGGCCCAGCTCTTCATTCCGATGTTCGCGGTGCCCGACGATGCCGCACCGGACGACGCCGCGCCCACGCCGGGCAGCGCCGCGCCGGTCGCCCCCGCCGGCTGAATCCTCACCGACCGTCCGCGAACCGGTACGTCGTGGTGGTGCGGCGTACCGGATGGGAGGGTGGGTGTTCCCTTCCGCGACGCGCGCCGTCATCATCTCTGCATGGGGGAGAACGGTTGGCGCTGGACGGACGCCTGGATCTTCGTGTCGCTGGTCATCGCGAGCGGAGCCGGCCGGCACCGTCGGTCGGCGACAAGTCGACGGCCGGAGGGCGTCCGCCTGACCGACGTGCTCTCCACCGCCGACCACCTCAACCACGCGATTCCGCAGCGGCACGAGGTGGAGGCCGCGGTCCAGCGGCTGGTCGGGGCCGGGCTGGTCAGCGTCGCCGACGGCTGGTTCCGGATCACCACCGAGGGTGAGCAGCTCTGGCGCACCCGCCCGCGCGCCGGAGTGGCGACCATGGTGGACACCGTGCAGGGCGTGCTGACCCGCCGACACGCGCCCGGCAGCGCCGACTGGAGCCTGGACGAGGCCGACCACGCGGCGGCCGTCCAGGAGTACGCGGTCCGCTCGATCCCCACGCCCCGCCGGTCACCGGAGGGGCACTCCGGCGGGCACTGACCGCCTCAGCGCACCGGGTGGCCGCTGTGCCGTAGCGCGTCCTTGACCTCGGCCACGGTCAGCTCGCCGAAGTGGAAGACACTGGCGGCGAGCACCGCGTCCGCGCCCGCGCCGATCGCGGGCGGAAAGTGAGCCACCTCGCCGGCACCCCCGCTGGCCACCACCGGCACCTCCACCACCGCCCGCACCGCGGCGATCAGTTCCAGGTCGAAGCCGGCCTTGGTGCCGTCGGCGTCCATCGAGTTGAGCAGGATCTCGCCCGCACCCAACTCGGCCCCCCGCTGCGCCCACCGCACCGCGTCGATCCCGGTGCCGCGCCGGCCGCCGTGCGTGGTGACCTCGAACCCGCTGGGTGTGCCGCCGCCCGGCGCCCGGCGCAGCCGGCGTACGTCCAGGGAGAGCACCAGCACCTGCCGGCCGAACCGGTCGGCTATCTCGGCGATCAACTCCGGCCGGGCGATGGCGGCGGTGTTCACGCCGACCTTGTCCGCGCCGGCGCGCAGCAGCGTGTCCACGTCGGCGACCTGGCGGACACCGCCACCGACGGTGAGCGGGATGAACACCGACTCGGCGGTGCGGCGCACCACGTCGAGCATGGTGCCCCGGTCGTTGGAGGACGCTGTCACGTCGAGGAAGGTCAGCTCGTCGGCCCCGGCCCGGTCGTACGCGGCGGCCAACTCCACCGGGTCACCGGCGTCGCGCAGGTCGACGAAGTTGACCCCCTTGACCACCCGTCCGGCGTCCACGTCGAGACAGGGGATCACCCGTACCGCCACCGTCATGCCGCGAGCCTATCGTCCGCACGCGCGGCGACGACCGACCGGTGAGGCCGGCCACCGCCGCGCATCGGATCGGGATTCACACCCGGACGAGCATCTTGCCCAGGTTGTCGCCGCGCAGCAGACCGAGGAACGCCGCCGGGGCGTTCTCGATGCCGTCCACGATCGTCTCGTCGTAGGACAGCGTGCCCTCGCGCAGCCAGCCCGCGACGTCGCGGACGAACGCGGCACGCAGGTGGTTGTGGTCGCCGACCAGGAAACCGCGCAGGGTGAGCCGCTTGCCGATGACCTGGGACAGGTTACGCGGCGCGGCCGGCGGCTCGGTGTCGTTGTACTGCGCGATCATGCCGCAGATGGCGGCCCGGCCGTGCGGCCTCATCGCCGAGATCGCCGCCTCCAGGTGATCGCCGCCGACATTGTCGAAGTAGACGTCGACGCCGTCCGGGGCGGCGCCGCGCAGCGAGTCACGGATCGACCCGTCGTGGTAGTCGAAGGCGGCGTCGAAGCCCAACCCCAGCAGCCGCTCGACCTTGGCCGGCGAGCCGGCGCTGCCGACCACCCGGCCGGCACCCTTGAGCTTGGCGATCTGGCCCACCAGACTGCCGACCGCGCCGGCCGCGGCGGAGACGAAGACCGTCTCGCCGGGCTTCATGGCGGCCACCTCGAGCAGCCCGGCGTACGCGGTCAGCCCGGTCATGCCCAGCACGCTGAGGTACGCGCTGACCGGTGCCAGGCTCGGGTCGACCGGCCGGGCGGCGGTGGCGTCGAGCAGCGCGTACTCCCGCCAGCCCAGCCCGTGCAGGACGGTGGCGCCGACGGGGACGTCCGGCGCCTCGCTGGCCACCACCTCGCCGATCGCGGCACCGTCGAGCGGCGCGTCGAGCGCGAACGGCGGCACGTACGACTTGACGTCGTTCATCCGCCCCCGCATGTACGGGTCGACGGACAGGTACTGGTTGCGGACCACGATCTGGCCCGGGCCGGGCGTCGGGACGTCGGTCTCGACGAGCCGGAAGGTGTCCTCGGTGGGCCAGCCCTGCGGACGGCTGGCCAGGTGGATCTCACGATTGCCGGTCACGGGGTGGTCGTCCTCTCGTCGGCGGTGGGGGCCTGGGTCCGCGGTGTCACGCGGCCGAGGTCTCGCGGACGGTCAGCGTGACGTCGATGTTGCCGCGGGTGGCGTTGGAGTACGGGCAGACCTGGTGGGCCTGCTCGACGAGCTGCTCGGCGGTCTCCCGGGAGACGGCGGGCAGGTCGACGACGAGCTGCACGGTGAGCCCGAAACCGCCGCTGCCGTTCGGGCCGATGCCCACCTCGGCGGCGACGACGGAGTCGCTCACGTCGGCCTTGGCCCGGCGGCCCACCAGCCGCAGCGCGCTGTGGAAGCAGGCCGCGTAGCCGGCGGCGAAGAGCTGCTCGGGATTGGCGGCCCCACCGGCGCCACCCATCTCCTTCGGCACGGCCAGGTCGAGCGCGAGGGTGCCGTCGGAGGTCTCGACGTGGCCGTCACGGCCATCGCCGCTGGCGGTCGCGGACGCGGTGTAGAGAACCTGCATGAGAGTCACTGCTCCTTCTGTCGGTGGATGGTCTCGGTGACCCGGGTGAGGGTGTCGCGCAGCGCGACCAGCTCGCCGAGGCCCAGCCCGGTGGCCTGCGCGATGCGCAGCGGGACGTCGCAGAGCTGCTCGCGCAGCGCCCGCCCCTGCTCGGTGAGGCCGACCTCGACCCGCCGCTCGTCGCGGGCCGACCGCCGCCGGGCCACCAGACCCGCCCCCTCCAGCCGCTTGAGCAGCGGGGAGAGCGTGCCGGAGTCCAGTCGCAGCTCGGCGCCCAGCTCGGACACCGTGGGGGCGTCGTCGGGGCGCTCCCAGAGCACCAGCAGCACCAGGTACTGCGGGTAGGTCAGCCCGACCTCGTCGAGGATCGGCCGGTAGACATCGGTCAGGGCGCGCGACGCGGCGTAGAGCGCGAAGCACACCTGCCGGCGCAGCACCAGGTCATCGGTCACCGCCGAACCATAGCCCACAATTGAATTGTGCACAACTTATCGGACCGGCAGGCGGCCAACACGGCGCTCCCCGCCGGGCCGACCTCAGCGATCGCCGAGGTACGCCTCCAACTCCACCTCGACCAGCTGCTCCGGGTCCAACAGACCGGCCACCACCACCAGCGTCGCCGCCGGCCGGACCGCGCCGAAGACCGCGTTGTGCGCCCGGCCCACCTCGTCGGCGTGCCGCCGGTCGGTCACGTACATCCTGGTCCGGACCACGTCACCCGGCTCCGCACCCACCTCGGCCAACGCGTCCAGCCCGATCCGCAGCGCCTGCGCGGTCTGCGCGGCGGCGTCACCGACGTGCAGCACCCGGCCGTCCACCGTCGCCGTGCAGCCGGCCGTGAAGGCCCGATCGCCGGCCCGGACCACCCGGGAGTAGCCGTAGAGCTGCTCCCACGGGCCACCCGACCCGAGCCGCGTGACAGTCACACCTCGGCCAGGGTCCGCAGCGCCTCGGCCACCGTGAAGGCACCCGCGTAGAGCGCCTTACCGGCGATCACGCCCTCCACCCCGATCGGCTCCAGGGTCGCCAACGCCCGCAGGTCGTCCAGCGTGGACACCCCACCGGAGGCGATCACCGGCCGGTCGGTGCGGGCACACACCTCGCGCAACAGGTCCAGGTTCGGACCGCGCATCGTGCCGTCCTTGGTGATGTCGGTGACCACGTACCGACTCGCGCCCGCCTTGTCGAGGCGCTCCAGCACCTCGTACAGGTCACCGCCGTCCCGCGTCCAGCCCCGCGCGGAGAGGGTGTGACCCCGCACGTCCAACCCGATGGCGACCCGGTCGCCGTACTCCCCCACCACCCGGTCACACCACACCGGGTCCTCCAGGGCAGCGGTGCCGATGTTCACCCGGGCCGCCCCGGTGCCCAGCGCCGCCCGCAGCGACTCGTCGTCCCGAATGCCGCCGGAAAGCTCCACCTTCACGTCCAACTGGCGCACCACCTCGGCGAGCAGGTGCGCGTTCGTGCCCCGACCGAAGGCCGCGTCCAGGTCGACCAGGTGGATCCACTCAGCGCCGTCCTGCTGCCAGGCCAGGGCGGAGTCCAACGGGTCACCGTAGATGCTCTCGCTTCCGACGGCGCCCTGCACGAGCCGGACGGCCCGGCCGTCTGCGACATCCACGGCGGGTAACAGGGTGAGGCTCAACGTCTTCTCCTCGATCAGGTACGGCGGTCCAGGGCGATCACGACGATCGCCGGCAGTACGAGCAGCAACAACACGATCAGCGCGATACGCAGCGCCAGGTTGTCGACGAACGACCAGATCAGAATCAGCGCCGCTCCGGTGAGCAGCACGATGGCGGCCCGCTCACCCCGGGTGTGCCGGGCCAGCCGCCCGGAGCGGCCCCGCCGCAGCCGCGGGGTCAACCGGCGGACCACCGCGCGACGGCGCTGCCGGCGCGCCACCCGACGCTGCCGGACCGCCCGCTCCCGGGCCTGCTCCGCCTCCCGCTCCGCCCGCCGGCGGGCCCGTTCCCGGCTCACCGCGACGCCCTCGGGTCAGGCGTCGGGCACCGACGCTCAGCCACCGGTGGGCAGCGTGGCGAGCCAGTTGCGCAGCAGCGCGGCACCGGTGTCGGCGGACTTCTCCGGATGGAACTGGGCCGCCGAGAGCGGACCCCGCTCCACCGCGGCGACGAAATCCGTGTCGTGCCGCGCGGTGGTCACCACGGCGCCGGCGGCGGCCAACGCCGCCGGATCGCCCATCGCGTACGAGTGGACGAAGTAGAACCGGTCCTGCTCCGACAGCCCCGCGAAGAGCACCGACCCCGCAGGTGCCCGGACGGTGTTCCAGCCCATGTGCGGCAGCCTGGTGGCGGCCAGTCGGGTCACCCCGCCGGGCAGCAACCCCAGCCCCTTGGTCACCACGCCGTGCTCGTCGCCGTGCTCGAAGAGAACCTGCATGCCCACGCAGATGCCGAGCACCGGCCGGCCGGCGGCCACCCGCTCGGCGATCACCGGACCAGCGCCGAGCGCCTCGAGCCCGGCCATGCACGCGGCGTACGCGCCCACCCCCGGCACCACCAGACCATCGGCGGCGGCCGCGGCGGCCAGGTCGTCGGTCACCCGGACGTCCGCGCCGGCGGCGACCAGCGCCCGCTCCGCCGAGCGCAGGTTGCCCGAGCCGTAGTCGAGCACCACCACGGCGCTCACGCGTCGCCTCCCGGCAGCAGCCACAGCACCCCGCCGATCGTGGCGAGCACCGCGAGCAGCGCGGTGACGACCACCGCGCTCTTCGCCGCGCCCTGGCGGTACAGCGACCAGGTGCCGCCGACCAGCACCCCGGCCAGGACCAGCAGCAACGTCGGCAACGCGGCGCCCATCAGAGCGCGCCCTTCGTGCTCGGGATCGCGCCCGCCGCCCGGGGGTCGATCGCGGTGGCCTCGCGCAACGCCCGGGAGACCGCCTTGAACTGGGCCTCCACCACGTGGTGCGCGTCCGGGTGACCGCCCGGCCGGGCCGCCCGCAGCACGTCGACGTGCAACGTGACCCGGGCCGCCTGACCGAAGGACTCCCAGATGTGCCGGGTCATGCTTGTCGCGTAGACCGGCCCGATGTACGGGGCCAGCGCCGGCTCGTCGTGCACCACGTACGGCCGACCGGACAGGTCCACGGCGGCCCGGACCAGCACCTCGTCCATCGGTACGGTCGCCGAACCGTACCGCCGGATGCCGGCCTTGTCGCCCAGCGCCTGGTCGAACGCGGCGCCCAGGGCCAGGGCGGTGTCCTCGATGGTGTGGTGTGCGTCGATCTCCAGGTCACCCACGGTGCGTACGGTCAGGTCGAAGCCGCCGTGCCGGGCGATCTGGTGCAGCATGTGGTCGTAGAAGCCGACCCCGGTGCTGATCTCGGCGGCGCCGTTGCCGTCGAGGTCGATCTCGACGAGGACCTTGGTCTCCTTGGTGATCCGCTCCACCCGGGCCGTCCGGCTCATCGCACAGTCTCCATCGCAGAAAGGAAGGCGTCGGTCTCGGCCGAGGTGCCCGCGGTCACCCGCAGCCAGCCGGGCAGGCCGACGTCGCGGACCAGCACCCCCTGCGCCAGCAGGGCGTGCCAGACGGTGCTCTGGTCGCCGCCCACCTCGAAGAGCACGAAATTGGCGTCGCTGTCGGCGACCCGCAAACCACGCTCGCGCAGCGTCGCCACGATCCGATCCCGCTGCACCATGATCGCGCTCACCGTACCGAGGAGGGTGTCGCGGTGGGTCACCGCCGCACGGGCGGCGGCCTGGGTCAGCGTGGAGAGATGATACGGCAGTCGAACGAGCTGCACCGCCTGCACCACCGCCGCGTCGGCGGCCAGGTAACCCAGCCGCCCGCCGGCGAAGCCGAACGCCTTGCTCATCGTCCGGGTGACCACCAACCGGGGGTGGCCGGGCAGCACCGTGAGGGCGCTGACCGTCCCGGGCCGGGCGAACTCGGCGTACGCCTCGTCGACGACCACCATCCCCGGCGCGACGTCGAGCACCCCGGCGATCACCGCCGGGTCCAGGGCCGTGCCGGTGGGGTTGTTCGGCGAGCAGAGGAAGACGACGTCGGGTCGGTGCTCCCGGACCTGGGCGACCGCCTCGGCGACGGTCAGACCGAAGTCGACGCCGCGCCGCGCGGGCACCCACCGGGTGCCGGTGCCGAGGGCCAGCAGCGGGTGCATCGAGTACGCCGGAACGAAGCCGAGGGCACTGCGCCCCGGCCCACCGAACGCCTGCAACAGCTGCTGCTGGATCTCGTTCGAGCCGTTGGCCGCCCACACCTGCTCGACGGTGAGCCCGTGCCCGAGATATTCGGCCAGGTCGGCGCGGAGCGCCACCGCGTCCCGGTCCGGATAGCGGTTCAACTCGCGCAGCTCGGCAGCGAGCGCCTTGCCGATCGCCTCGACCACCGGCTCCGGCACCGCGTACGAGTTCTCGTTGGTGTTGAGCCGCACCGGCACGTCCAGCTGCGGCGCGCCGTACGGCGACAGCCCCCGCAGGTCGTGGCGGATCGGCAGGTCCGCCAGGCCGCTCACGTCGACGCTCCCGGGAAACGAGCCTGGACCGCCTGGCCGTGCGCCGGCAGGTCCTCCACGTTGGCCAGGGTGACCACGTGGGGGGCCACCTCACGCAGCGCGGTCTCGGTGTACTCGATCAGGTGCACACCACGCAGGAACGACTGCACCGACAAACCGGACGAGTGCCGGGCGCAGCCGCCGGTGGGCAGCACGTGGTTGGACCCGGCGCAGTAGTCGCCGAGCGACACCGGCGACCAGGCGCCCACGAAGATCGCCCCGGCGTTGCGGACCCGCAGCGCCCACTCCCGGGCGTCGACCGTCTGGATCTCCAGGTGCTCGGCCGCGTACGCGTCGACCACCCGCAGCCCCGCCTCCAGATCGTCGACCAGGACCACGCCGCTCTGCTGGCCGGTCAACGCCGTGGTGACCCGGTCGGCGTGTTTGGTCGCCGGCACCTGCCGGGCCAACTCCCGCTCGACCGACTCGACAAGCGTCAGCGACGGCGTGACAAGCACGCTCGCGGCGAGCGGGTCGTGCTCGGCCTGACTGATCAGGTCGGCGGCGACGTGCGCCGGATCGGCCGTGTCGTCGGCCAGGATGGCGATCTCGGTCGGCCCGGCCTCGGCGTCGATGCCGACCACGCCGCGCAGCAGCCGCTTGGCGGCGGTCACCCAGATGTTGCCGGGGCCGGTGATCAGGTCGACCGGGTCGCAGCGCAGCTCACCCAACGGGTCGACCGCCGCGCCGTACGCCAGCATCGCCACCGCCTGGGCCCCGCCCACGGCGTACACCTCGTCGACGCCGAGCAGCGCGCACGCGGCGAGCACCCGGGGGTCGGGCAGACCGCCGTTGTCCTTCTGCGGCGGGCTGACCACCACCAGCGACCGCACACCGGCCGCCTGGGCGGGCACGACGTTCATCACCACTGTCGACGGGTACATCGCCAGGCCGCCGGGCACGTAGAGGCCGACCCGGTCGACCGGCAGCCAGCGCTCGGTGACAGTGCCACCGGGCACCACCTGCGTCGTGTGGTCGGTGCGCCGCTGGTCGTCGTGCACCCTGCGGGCTCGGGTGATGGACTCCAGCAGCGCGGCGCGCACGGCCGGGTCGAGCACCCCCTCGGCCTCGGTGATCGCCTCGACCGGCACCCGCAGCACCTCCGGGGTGATGCCGTCGAACCGCTCGCTGGCCTCCCGGATCGCCGGGTATCCATGCTCGCGCACCGCCTCCACCAGAGGGCGGATCCGCTCGACGGCAACCGACACGTCGAGCTGGGCACGGGGCAGCAGGCGGCGCGGGTCACCGAGACCGTTGCGCAGGTCGATCCGATTCAGCACCCTTGCGAGTCTAGGCGGCCGGCGCGGAGCGCACCCGAGCCGCCCGTCCGCCGGGACGGTGAGCCGGGCCACGCCTCCGGGGACGAGATTGGTTAGGCTCGACCATGTGACCGCACGGCTGCCGGTGTTCCCGCTCGCAACAGTGCTCTTTCCCGGGTTGGTGCTGCCGCTGCACATCTTCGAGGAGCGCTACCGGACGCTGGTGCGGCACCTGGTCAACCTGCCCGAGGGCGCTCCGCGTGAGTTCGGCGTGGTGGCCATCCAGGCCGGTTGGGAGGTCGCGCCCGCCGGTCCCGGCGCCCGCGCCACGCCCAGCGCCGGCGACGTCACCCTGCACGAGGTGGGCTGCACCGCCGAGCTGCGCCAGGTGACCGAGCTGGCCGATGGGGGCTTCGACATCGTCACCGTCGGCCGGCGTCGCTTCCGGATCGCCGAGGTCGACGACAGCTCCGCGCCCTACCTGACCGCCGACGTGGAGTGGTTGCCCGACCCGGCCGGGCCGGACGAGGTGGCCGAGTTGCTGGCCGCCCGGGTGATCGCGGTGTTCCGGCAGTACCTCGGCCTGATCCGCTCCGATCCGGAGGAGATCTCCGAGCAACTGCCGGAGGACCCGACAGTGCTCTCCCACCTGGTGGCCGCGACCGCGGCGCTCACCGTCGACGACCGCCAGCGGCTGCTGGCCATCGACGACACCGCCGCCCGGCTCCGCGCCGAGCTGCGGCTGCTCAACCGCGAGGCGGCTCTGCTTCGTCAGGTGCGGGCGGTTCCGGTGCCGCTGACGGAGTTCGCGTCCCCGCCGACACCCAACTGAACCCCGCCGGGTCCGGTTCCGGGCGCAGCCCCGGCCACCGCGACCAGCCGGCCAGCAGGGTGTACATGATCGCGGCACCGAACGCCGGCAGCAGCAGGTTGCCGTGCGGCACCGGCAGCACGCCCAGCAGCCAGTCGACCCCACCGGCCCGCAGGTCCGCGGGTTTGGTGAAGGCCTGCCCGGCTGGGGCGGTGGCCAGCAGCCGATCGAAGGTGGCCAGGCCGACGCGTCGACCCACCTGCCAGGCCACCGGTGCGGCGACCAACGCGCCGAGCACCGCGGCGAGCAGCCCCACCGGACCGCGCCGCCGCCGCAGCACGAACCACAGGGCAAGCGCGACAAGCAGCCCGAAGCCGAGCCCGAGCAGGCTGAACCACCCGTCCGCGGCGATCGGCTGCTCCGGTTGCGGGTCGGCGTAGATCGCCCCCTCGACGGTCTTGACCACCGGCGTGTCCGGCGCGAGCGCGGCCCAGAGCAGCCCGAACGGCACACCCAGCACGGCCAGGGCGAGCACGGCGCCCAGCACCGTCACCGCGGCGCGCAGCGGACGGCGCGGCTCGTCGAAGCTCAGCTCCAGCGAGCTCTGGTACGCCGCCGAAGGGCCAGAGCCAGCCGACTGCTCGCCCACCGACGGCGGCTCGGCGACAGGCAGCTGCCAGCCCACTGACGGCGGCCCGGCGACTGACGGCGGCCCGCCGGCTGACGGCCGCCCGGCGACAGGCAGCTGCTCGCCCACTGACGGCGGCTCGGCGACTGACGGCTGCCCGCCCACTGACGGCGGCTCGCCGGCTGACGGCTGCTCGGCGACCGACGGCGGCTCGGCGACCGAGGGTGTCGCGCCCGACGCTCGGGGCGGCGTGGATCGGTCGGGCTCGTCGACGGGCCGCTCACGGTCGGGGTTGTCCGGGCTCACCCGATGATCCTCTCAGGCCCGGTACGGGGCCGGGGCCCCGGTGGCGGCAGACCAGCTCACCGGGCGAACGGCTCCACCATCATCGCCGCCGCGCGCAGCCACGCCTGCCGGGTCTCCGGCTGGAGCTGGTGGTACTCGATCGACGACCCGGTCTCCAGCGCCGGGTCGTACGGCACCACTGCCACCCCACGGGTGCGGGTGGCGAAGTGCCGCTCCAGGTCGTCCTGCAGGGGCGAGCGACCCGGGGTCGGGCAGGAGATGAGGGTGATCGCGTTGTCCGCCAGCTCGCCCATGCCCTCCTCGTGCAGCAGGTCGAGCATCCAGTCCGCGCTGAACGCCGCGTCCTCGCGGGGCACGGTGGTGACCACCAGCTGATCCGCGGCCTGCATCACCGTGCGCCAGTTGGGGCTCTCCACGTTGTTGCCGGTGTCCACGCACACCACCTCGTGGGTACGCCGCAGCAGCTCCAGCACCCGTCGGACGGTGAACTGGTCAAGTCGCTGGGCGAAGCGGGGGCTCTCCTCGCCGGCCAGCACGTCGTACGAGCCGTCGGAGGCGTGCCGCAGGTAGTCGTCCAGCCGACCCAGCAGGGTCGAGTCCTCCAGGATCTCGATCTGGGCCAGGTCGCTGACCAGGTGCCGGATCGTCCGGGCGTGTCGGGCGCTGCCGGCGCGCAGTCCGAGGGTGCCGCGCAGCTCGTTGTCGTCCCAGGCCAGTACGCCCTTCCCGCGCACGCTGCCGACGGTGGCCGCGGCGAGCACGGTGGCGGTGGTCTTGTGCACCCCGCCCTTGGGATTGGCGAAGGCGAACACCCGGGGCGTACCCAGGTCGCGGCGGAGCACCCCGTTGGCCCGCTCCTGCTCCGGGTCGACGCCCTGCTGGCGCCACTCGACCCGGGCCGGATAGGCGCGTTCGGCGATCGCCGAGCCGACGGACGGGGTGGGCGGCGGCACGACTGGCGGAGCAGGTGTGGGTGCCACCGGTGGGGGTGGCGGCGCGACCGCCGGGTAGCCGGTCTCCGGCTGGTAGCCGGTCTCCAGCAGCGCGTACCGCGACTCCACCGGCGGGTCACCCTGCCGGTAGCCGTTGTCAAGCAGCGCGTAACGGGACTGGGCGGGGTCGGGCGCGCGGGGCGGCGGCTCGGGCTCGGCCCGGTACGCCGGTTCCGCCTGGTAGCCCGGTTCCGCCTGGTAGCCCGGCTCGGCGCGGTACGCCGGCTCGGCACGATATTCCGGCTCCACGCGGTATTCCGGTTCGGCGCGGTAGCCCGGCTCGGCGCGATACGCCGGCTCGGCGCGGTAGCCAGGCTCAGCGCGGTAGCCAGGCTCGGCGCGGTAGTCAGGCTCGGCACGGTAATCCGGCTCGGCGCGATACGCCGGCTCGGCCCGGTAATCGGGCTCCGCGCGGTAATCGGGCTCCGCGCGATAGGCCGGCTCGGCCCGGTATTCCGGCTCCGCGCGATAGGCCGGCTCGGTCCGGTACGCCGGCTCCGACCGGTAGTCCGGCTCGGCCCCATAGCCGGGCTCCGCCCGATAGGCGGGGTCGACGCGGTACGTCGCCTCGGCCCGGTAGGCGGGATCTGCGCCGTACGACAACTCGGCCGGATGCCCGACGGCGGATGCCCGCCCGGTGTACCCGTTCGGGGCCGCACGTCGTGGCAGCGGGTCCGGCGGCGCCTCGTCGGCCCGCCGCTCCGGCTCGGTCTGCTCCGCGCCGCGACCGCCCAGCCGGGCGCGGTCCAACAACGCGCGCCACCGCGGCGCTGGTTCGGCCGGCCGGCCCCAGCCGGTCTCACTGCCCTCCACGGCCCGCCCTCCCAGCACCATCGATCTTCGTCTGACAGGCTACGAAGCAAACCCTATTCGGACCACACCTCAGAACGCACACCAGCCGACGCAGATCACGACGACGTGGGCGTCGGCGGCTCGACGGCGGTGGTGATGTCCGGCGAGGTGGAGACGCTCGGCGGGGGCGGCTCGGCGGGCTCCGGCGACGACGGTGCGGGTAACGGAATCGTCACGACGGGTGCGGGTTCCGACGATTCGCCCATCGACGCCGAGGGCACGGGTGTGCCCGGTGCCGACTCCGACCGCTCGGCCACAGTCGGCTCGGGCCCCGGCCCGGTGTCGGCGGGCGGGCGCACCACGTCACGCTGCTCGGGCAGGGGCGGCGTGAAGACCGTGCGGTCCAGCCGGTACACCTCGGGGGCGGGGTCGACCGCCCGCACGTCCGGCCGGGCCGCCATGCCCCGCAACACCCCCGGCGCCGCTCGTACCACCGCCGCGTAGACGCAGGCGCAGCCGGTGCGGTACGCGGCCGCCTCGGCGGTCGCCACCTCGGCGCCGCTGGCGTAGCGCGCACGCAACTCCCGCTCGCTCGCACCGTCGCCGTCGACCGCGGTGGCCCTGGCCCGGTAGTCGGCGGCTTCGGTCTCCTTACGGGCCGCCACCTGCTCCATCCCGGCGACCACGTCGTCCGGCACCCGCAGCGCGGGAATCTTGACGATCTCGGTCTGCCGCCCCGGCAGCGGAACCCGCCCGAACACCGTCGAGACCGGAACGTCGCCGAGCACCGTCGCCAGACGCTGCGGCGGCAGGTACGCGACGAGTGTGACAAGCGCGTAGGTCCCGTCCCCGGCGGCCGGGGCAGACTCGGTCAGCGCGGCCAGGTCGGCGGCGGCGGACCGCAGGTAGCCGGGCACGGAGTCGCCGTCGACGACGCCGACCCGGGTCACCTCGCCCACCGTCCGGTCGCCGAGCGGAGTCTCGTCGGCGGCCCAAAGCGCGGTGCCCAGCACCGCCGCCGCGGACAGCGCGGCCGCCCAGGTGAGCACCCCGGACCGGGTCGGCCGGTCGCCCAGCCGGGTCACGGCCCGGGTCAGCGGCGGCAGCAACCGTTGGTCCAACTGCCGCAGCAGGTTGCCGGCGCGCACGGGCGGGATCCCCTCGTCGGATCGGTGTCGGGCGGTCGCCGCTCAGTCCCGCAGGATCTGGAGCGCGCGGTCCAGGTCGTCAGGGTAGTCGCTGACGAACCGGACCTCGTCCCCCGTTCGGGGGTGCAGGAAGCTCAGTTCGCGGGCGTGCAGCCACTGTCGGGCCAGGCCGAGGCGGGCCGAGAGGGTGGGGTCGGCACCGTATGTCAGGTCACCCACGCACGGGTGCCGCATTGTGGAGAAGTGCACCCGGATCTGGTGGGTCCGGCCGGTCTCCAGTCGGACGTCGACCAGGCTGGCCGCCGGGAACGCCTCCAGGGTGTCGTAGTGGGTGATGCTCGGCTTACCGCCGGAGACCACCGCCCAGCGGTAGTCGTGGGTGGGGTGCCTGTCGATCGGCGCGTCGACAGTGCCGCGCAGCGGGTCCAGGTGACCCTGCACCACCGCGTGGTAGCCCTTGTCCACCTCGCGGTACTTGAAGGCCCGCTTCAACGCCGTGTACGCCTGCTCGCTCTTGGCCACCGCCATGATCCCGGTGGTGCCCACGTCGAGCCGGTGCACCACGCCCTGCCGCTCGGCGGCGCCACTTGTGGAGATGCGGTGCCCGATCGCGGCGAGGGCACCGATCACCGTCGGGCCGGTCCACCCGGGGCTGGGATGCGCGGCCACCCCCACCGGCTTGTCGACCACCACGATGTCGTCGTCGGCGTAGACCACCCGCAGGCCGGG
This sequence comes from Micromonospora sp. NPDC005215, assembly GCF_040607915.1. Classification (NCBI taxonomy): domain Bacteria; kingdom Bacillati; phylum Actinomycetota; class Actinomycetes; order Micromonosporales; family Micromonosporaceae; genus Micromonospora; species Micromonospora sp. NPDC005215. The sequence continues at coordinate 34,763 of NZ_JBEXHQ010000057.1, forward strand.
CACCGCCTGCGGCACCACGCTCGGCGGCGCGACCGGGGCGGGGAGCGTGACGTCCAGCCAGGAACCGGCCTTGACCTTGTGCGAGTTGGCCCGGGAGACGCCGTCGACAAGCGCGTCCCCGGCGTCGACAAGGGCTGCGGCGGCGGTACGGGAGAGCCCGAACAGCCGGGACACCGCCTGGTCCAGTCGCATGCCGTCGAGGCCGTCCGGGACCGGGAGGGAACGGTGGTCGCCGCCCGCGGCGAACGTGGAGGTCATGCCCGCTCCCGCTGGTCCGCGCCCTGGGGGGCGTCCGTCTCGACCGGGGCGCCGTCGCGACCGGCGCGCCGGCCGTCCCGCTGCCGGCCGGTCAACTCCAACAGCATGGCCAGCAGCACACCGCAGACCAGTGAACTGTCGGCCAGGTTGAACACCGGCCAGACCTGGCCGTACGGGTCGAACAGGCTGATCATGTCGACCACGTGCCCGTGGAAGGGCGCGGGGGCCCGGAAGATCCGATCGACGAGGTTGCCCAGCGCGCCGCCCAGCACCAGGCCGAGGCAGATCGCCCAGGGCAGCGAGCGCAGCCGCAGAGCCATCCAGACGATCCAGCCGACCACACCGATGGTGATCAGCGGGAAGATCCAGGTGTGGTCCGCGCCGATGCTCCAGGCGGCACCGCTGTTGCGGGTCAGGCTCAGGTAGACGGACCCGCCGAGCAGCCGGACCGGCTCCCGGTCGGTCAACGCGGCCAGCGCGAGGTGCTTGGTGACCAGGTCGGCCAGCAGGGCCACCAGGGCGACTCCGGCGAGGATCGCGACGGCCCGGGGCCGGCGTTTGTCGCCGCCCGGGTCGGTGCGGCCGGGTTCGGCGGACGGTGCTGCGGTCATGCGCTCCCCATCGAGGTGTCTCGGCGGTGATCGCTCACCGTCTCATCGCCGCCGGGGAGCGGACCTCAGCGCCGCTCCTCCAGCTGCTTGCACGTCACACACTGGGTGGCCGACGGGAAGGCGGCGAGGCGCTCGACCGGGATCGGGTTGCCGCACCGCTCGCACCAGCCGTAACCACCCTCGTCGAGACGCTCCAGAGCGCGCTCGACCTGCGTGATCCGTTCCAGAATGCTGTTGGCGAGAGAGATCTCCTGCTCCCGCTCGAGCGTCTTGGTGCCCGTGTCGGCCTGGTCGTCCCCGGCCGAGTCGGTCAGCCGATCGCGCTGCAGCTCGGTGATCTCACTCAGCGTCTGATCGTACTCGGCGCGAAGCTCGTCCCGCCGCGCCGCCAGCGCCGCCCGGATCTTCTCGGTCTCCGCGGCGCTGCGGGTGGCCTTGGCCACCGGCTTGCGCCCGGCGGTCCTGGTATCGGCTGGCTTCGCCATGGGTCGCTCCCTCGGCCGGGGAGCCGCGTTGTCCGCGGCACCTGGTCAGGGGGCGTCAACCACGACGTCCCCTAGATGTACGAAAAGGGGCGCACGGCGACGATGGCCGCGCACTCCGGAGGTTGGCAAGAATACGGAACGTACAGGCGTCCGACAACGTGCCGCACCGTCGCACCGCTCAACTACCCCTAGCCCTGCCCAACTGGGGCAAAAGGAACGCTAGCAGGTCAACCGACCGCCTCATCCCCGTACTCGCCAAACCATCGGGCCAGCCGACCCCGCCGGCTGACCGCCCGCAGCCGCCGTTCGGCGGCGTCGCGCACCCCGGCCGTCGCCACGATCAGCAGACTGTCGCCGGTCTTCAGCCGAGTGCCCGGGGTGGGCACGAAACCCACCCCGTCGCGCAGCACCAGGGTGACCGACGCGCCCAACGGAAGCCGCAACTCGTCGACGTGCACGCCCGCCAACCGTGAGCCCGGCGGCACCTCCAGCTGAAGCAGGTCCGCCCGCATCCGCTCCAGCGGCGCCGTCTCCAGATGGATCTCGGTGGCCTCCGCCGGCGCGGTCACCCGCAACCGGCGGGCGAACGGCCCCAGCGTGCCGGTCTGCACCAGCGTGAAGATCACCACCAGCACGAAGACCACGTCGAAGAGGCGCTCCGCCCCGGGCACCCGCTCGGAGAGCGGAATGGTCGCCAGCACGATCGGCACCGCCCCGCGCAGCCCGGCCCAGGACAGGAACGCCTGTTCCCGTAGGCCGACCCGGAACGGCAGCGCCGAGACGGCCACCGACAGCGGGCGGGCCAGCAGCACCAGGGCCAGCCCCGCGACCACCGCCGGCAACACCGCCGCGTCCAACCGGCCCGGCGAGGCCAGCAACCCGAGCAGCACGAACAACCCGATCTGGGCGAGCCACGCCAGCCCATCCGCGAAGCCGAGGATCGCGTGCCGGTGGGACAACCGGGCGTTGCCCAGCAGCACCCCGGCCACGTAGACGGCGAGGAACCCCGAGGCGTGCAGCACCGCCCCCGCGGCGTACGCCAGCACGGTGATGCCCACCGCGGCGATCGGGTAGAGCCCCGCCGAGGGCAGCGCGGCCCGGCGCAGCGCCCAGGTGCCGGCGAAGCCCGCGCCCACGCCCACCGCCGCACCGACGCCCAACTCGTAGCAGACCAGCCCGACCTCGTACCACCACGGGTGCGACCAACCCTGGTGCGACAGCAGCACCACAAGCAGCACCACCGGGGCGTCGTTCATGCCCGACTCGGCCTCCAGCGTCGCCACCAGGCGGGGCGGCAACCGCAGCCGGCGCAGGGTGGCGAAGACGGCCGCCGCGTCGGTGGACGAGAGCACCGCGCCGTAGAGCAGCGCCAACCGCCAGTCCAGCCCCAGCAGCAGGTGTACGGCGACGCCGACCACCACGATGCTCACGACCACGCCGACAGTGGACAGCGCGGACGCCAGCCCGAGCACCGGTCGCAGCGTGGACCACCGGGCGGTCAGACCGCCCTCCGCGATGATCACGATCAGCGCGCAGAAGCCGAGGGTACGGGTCAACTCGACGTCGTCGAAGTGGATGCCCAGGCCACTCTCGCCGATCGCCACGCCCAGCGCCAGATAGACCAGGAGGCTGGGCACACCCAGCCGGGTGGAGAGTCGCACCGCGCCGACGGCGACCAGCAGCACGGCCGCTCCCAGCAGCAGCGCGATATCAAACCCGGGCGTCACGGCTGCCTGGCCTGGGCGTTCCTCACTCGGCGGATCCGTCGCGCAGTCGGCCCAGCACCTCGGACAACTCCGGGCTGGGCCGATCGACGAGGAAGAGCTTGTCCCGACTGGCCGCGCCGGCGCGCAGGGCGACCTCGGCCCGGCGGACACCCAGGGCAGCGGCCAGGGCCCGGCGAGCCGCCTCGGTCGCCCGACCGTCGACGGCCGGCTCGTGCACCGCGATCACCAGGGCGGGCCCGTGTGGGCCGTCGAAGCGACCGCCCACCCGGGCGGACGAGGCGCTGGGCTTCACGCGTACCGCCACGGTGAGCGTGTCCTGCGCGGGCACCGGGGCCGCTTCAGATCGGCCGGGCGTCGGCGAGCAGGACGGTTGCTGGCGCACAGTGCGCGCACGGGGTGAAACCGAGCTCGGCGGCCTCGGCGACCGGCAGCGTCTCGGGCACCCGGCCAACGAGGTGTGGGCAGCTGGCGAGGTGGTAGCGGGGGTGGCCGTCCACCACCTCGACGGCGTCGGTGAGTCGCGCCACCCGGGCGGCCTCGGAGGGGGTGACCAGTTGCTCGGCCGGCTCGCCGGCGGCCGGGGCACCGTGGCTCAGATCGTCGTCGGTCGACGGGCCCGGGCTGACCGGGCTGGCCGCAGGAGGCGCGTCGTCGGCCGACGGCACGAACGGCGACCCCTCGTCGAACGGGGCAGCGTCGTCGATCCGCGCGTCGAACCCCGGCGCGTCGCCGACCCGCGCGTCGAACGGAGATGCGTCGCCGACCCGCGCGTCGAACGGAGATGGATTGTCGAGCAGTGCGTCAGCAGCCTGTGCCGGGTGGTCGACCGGCGGCGCGGGTGGTTGCCGCCACCCGGTGCCGCCGGTACCTACCGTCGTGGGCACATGCTGGACCGGCACCTCCGGCTCGACCAGCGGCGGCCCGTACGCGACACCCGGCGTGGCCTGGCTGGCCGTGCGGGGTGCGTCGGGTTGCCGCCGGCCGGTCCGGCCGGGATCCGCCATCGCGCGGTTGGCGGCTGCCTGGCGAGCACCCACCACCAACGCCACGGCGGCCAGCAGACTGGCCGCGATAGAGATGATCAACATGAAGCTGGAGCCACCGGCCAGGCCGAGCACCAGGAGCACCACCGCGACGAGGATGAGCAGGAGACTTGCGACTATCACGGCTCACCCCCGCCGCGTCGTACCGTCCAGACAAGGCCGGCGACCGTCACCATTGGCGGAGAGCGATCGCCGGCCGGCGCTCAGCGTCCGGCTTCGAGGGCGCCGGAGCGCCCGCTGCCGTACGAACCGGCGAGACCAGCGGCGGCCAGCCCGTTGCCGCCGGCGACCCGGCCTGCCTCGGAGCGGGTCATCTCGGCCTCCAGACCCTGGCCACGACCATCGAGGTCACGCAGCTGGCTCTCCAGGTACGCCTTGAGCCGGGTGCGGTACTCACGCTCGAACTGCTTGAGCTCCTCGATGTGCTTCTGCAGGGCCGTGCGCTTGGCGTCCAGGCCGCCCATGGCCTCCTGGTGCCGCTGGCGGGCGTCCCGCTCCAGGGCGTCGGCCTTCGCGCGAGCCTCGCGGGTCACCTCCTCGGCCTTACCGCGGGCCTCGGACAGCAGCTGGTCGGCCTCGCGGCGCGCGTCGGACACGTGGTCGTCGGCGGTGCGCTGGGCCATCATCAGCACGCGCAGGGCCTGCTGCTCGCCGTCACCGGTGACCGCGGGACCGCCGGTGGCGCGGACCTGCTCCAGCTCGGCCTGCATCGCGCGGGCAGCCTGCTCGGCCGCCGACTTGTCGCGCTGCACCCGGTCCAGTTGGGCCTTGACGTCGTTGAGCTCCGCCGCCAGTCGGGCGTCGCCGCCGGGGCCGGCGGGGGCACCGCCACGGCCGCCGCGCTCCACCTGGGCGCGCAGCTCGTTGTTTTCCTCGATGAGACGGGCGAGCTCGCGCTCGACCTCGTCCAGGAAGGCGTCGACCTCCTCCTCGTCATACCCCCGCTTGCCGATCGGCGGCTTTTTGAAGGCGACGTTGTGGACGTCGGCCGGGGTCAGCGGCATCGAAACTCCTCGGGTCAGTTGCGGCCGCGAAAGCGCGTCGGTCATCAGGCAGATGCCCTGATCGACGGCCCTAACACGAACTCCATCAGCACGAACAGGATAACCAGGAGCACAAGGGAGGCCAGGTCGATGCTCACGGTACCAATTCGCAGCGGAGGGATCACACGCCTCAACGCGTTGAGAGGGGGATCAGTGACGCTCCACACGGATTCCAATCCTGCCGATGCGCCACGGCCCGGTTGCCAGCGCCGGCCGTACTGCAGGACGGCGCTCAACACGAACCGGGACAGAAGAAGAAGCAGGAAGACATAAAGGATCAGGTACAGCACTTGCAGTAAGATCGACAACACGGTCAGCGACGTCCCTCGGGTCGGGCGGGGGTCAACTCAAACTGAAAAAGCCGCCCTCAGCGATCTTGGCCTTGTCCTCAGCGGTGACCTGGACGTTAGCCGGTGAGAGCAGGAACACCCGATTGGTCACGCGCTCGATCGTACCGCGCAGGCCGAACGCCAGCCCGGCCGCGAAGTCAACCAGACGGCGGGCATCCGCCTCATCCATTTCGGTGAGGTTGATGATCACCGGAACGCCGTCGCGGAAGTGCTCACCGATGGTGCGCGCCTCCCGGTAGGTGGTCGGGTGCAGCGTGGTGATCTGGTACCGCTGCTCCTCCTCGGGCAGTGCCCGCTCGCGCGACGTGACCTGCGGCGCGAGGGCCAGATTGTCCCGGGTGTGGTACGTCAGCGCACCGGACGTCTCGCCCGCCGACGACCGGGTGATCGACCGTACGCTGGACCGCTCGACCCGTTCCGCACGCTCGCCGTCACCACGCTCGGACTCGCTCAACCGCCCGCTCGCCCGCTCGGAGAGTCGACCCCGCTCACTGGCGCGCGGCCGGGGAGCCGGCGGCTCCTCGGTGTCGTCCTCGTCCTCGTCGGCGAACTCCTCGGCGTACCGGCTCTGCCGGTACCGCGAGTCGCGGTAGCCACCCTTGTCGTAGCCACCGTCGTCGTAGGCCCGCTCGTCGTCTTCTTCGACCAGACCGAGCCAGACCCCCGCCTTGCGCAGTGCACCCATCCCGCGCCCTTCCGTCCGCCGTGCGGCACGCGCCCCCGTGCCATGTCGCCCGTCGCGAGTGGACAACCATGCCCATCGGACCGGAACCGCAATCCCCCCAGCACGCGATTCGCGTCGCGTGCACGACCCCGACCAGGAGACGCCGCCCCTGAAACAACACTGATGTAATTTGCTTGTCTCGCGGTCAGGCTACCGCAGCGTGGGACGCATTCCGAGCAACGCGCTACCGACGCGGACATGTGTCGCGCCGTATCGGATCGCGATGTCGAAATCTCCGCTCATTCCCGCGGACAGTCCGGTCGCTCCCGGATGGACCGTCCGAAACACATTGGCAACCTCCGCGAGTCGGGCGAAGGCCCGGTCCGGCTCCCAACCCAGCGGAGCCACCGCCATCAGACCGACCAGACGCAACCCCGACGCGTCGGCGATCGCCTCGGCCACCGGTTCCAACCCGGCGCCCGGATCGGCCGAACCGGGCAGCGCGCCGCCCCGGGCCGCGTCGCCGTCGATGCTCACCTGGACCATGGCGTCCAGCGGCACCTCCCGGTCGGCGGTCGCGGTCGCCAACGCCCGAGCCAGCCGGACGCTGTCCACGGAGTGCACCGCGTCGGCGTAGCGAACCACCGAGCGGGCCTTGTTGCGTTGCAGTTGACCGATGAAGTGCCAGCGGGGACGTACCCCGGCCGCGGCCACCTCGGCGGCCTTACCGGCCGCCTCCTGGTCGCGGTTCTCCCCCATGTCGGTCACCCCGAGCCCGGCCAGCGCCACCACGTCGCTGGCCGGGTGGGTCTTCGTCACGGCGATCATCGTGACCTCGGCGCGGTCCCGACCGGCCTGCGCGCAGGCGTCGGCGATGCGGGACCGGATCTGGGCCAGGCCAGCCGCCAGTTCGGCGTGCCGGTCCGGTCGTACGGTGGCTGAGCTGTCGGTCATCGGCGGTGCTCAGGACCCGTTCTTGAGAAAGTCGGGGACGTCCACGTCGTCGAACAGCACGCGACGCGGCGACTGGGCTGGTGCCGGGTTGCTGACCGGCGCCGGCACCGGAGTGCTCTGCGGCGCCGGCTGGTTGGTGTTGGTCTTGCGGGTCGGCTCGGCCGCCTTGTACGCCGGAGTGCCGCCGTCGAAGCCCGCCGCGATGACGGTCACCCGCACCTCGTCGCCGAGCGCGTCGTCGATGACCGCGCCGAAGATGATGTTGGCGTCCGGGTGGGCCGCGTCGGTGACCAGCTGGGCGGCATCGTTGATCTCGAACAGGCCCAGGTCGGAGCCGCCGGCGATGGAGAGCAGCACGCCCCGCGCGCCGTCCATGCTCTGCTCCAGCAGCGGGCTGGAGATGGCCGCCTCGGCCGCCTCGACCGCGCGGTTCTCGCCGCGGGCGCTGCCGATGCCCATCAACGCGCTGCCGGCGCCGCTCATCACGCTCTTGACGTCGGCGAAGTCCAGGTTGATCAGACCCGGGGTGGTGATCAGGTCGGTGATGCCCTGCACGCCCGAGAGCAGCACCTGGTCGGCGGTGCGGAACGCGTCCATCATGCTGATGTTGCGGTCACCCAGGGCCAGCAGCCGGTCGTTCGGGATGACGATCAGCGTGTCGCACTGGTTGCGGAGTTCGTCTATTCCCGTCTCGGCCTGCACCTGGCGGCGCTTGCCCTCGAAGGAGAACGGCCGGGTCACCACGCCGATGGTCAGTGCGCCGAGCTTGCGGGAGATGTTGGCCACCACGGGCGCGCCACCGGTGCCGGTGCCGCCGCCCTCACCGCAGGTCACGAAGACCATGTCGGCGCCCTTGAGCACCTCCTCGATCTCGTCGCGGTGGTCCTCGGCGGCGTTCTTCCCGACGTCCGGGTTGGCCCCGGCCCCCAGGCCACGGGTCAGCTCCCGGCCGACGTCGAGCTTGACGTCGGCGTCGCTCATCAGCAGCGCCTGCGCATCGGTGTTGATCGCGATGAACTCGACGCCCTTGAGCCCAACCTCGATCATCCGGTTGACGGCGTTGACGCCGCCACCCCCGATGCCGACGACCTTGATGACCGCCAGGTAGTTGTGCGGAGGTGTCATCTCCGGTCCTTTCCTTCGAGATTGGCTTCGGCCGACCGGGTACGGCGTGGCCAGACCAGCGGCCGACGACAGCTGTCACCAGCGAGGATCAGGGATGAACCCTAACCCTCTACTAGAGGCTTACAGTTATGTCAACCACTGAAGCTCTTCGAGGCAACGTAAGCGCCACCGCGCGATGAGCCAAGGACCCGGACGGCGTGTCGCCGAGCGGAGCGCGACGGGTCACCTCCCCGGGCGCTCCCCGATCAGCGAAAGGTCACCACGTCTGGCGCGCTCACGTCGATCCGGGCGGCGTCCTCATCAAGCAGGGCGGTGGCCACCCGGGCCTTGTCCGTGCCCCGGGTCGCGTCGCCCCAGACCACCGTCCGATCCCCGCGCAACCGCAGGCTGATCCGGGCCAACCCCTCCACCTGCAGGTCCACCAACTCCGCGCGGAGCTGCGGAGTCAGCGCGGTGAGCACCTCCAGCGCGGCCCGGGTGCCCGGGTCGTCGGCGGCCGGATGGCCCACCGTCACCTGCGGCAGATCGGCGGGACGCCGGTCCACCGTCCGGAACGCCACCCCGCTCCGGTCGATCAGGGCGAACGCCGCCCCCTGCGGCACCACCGCCACCGGAGTCCGCTCGGTCACCCGCACCACAAGCGCGCCGGGCCAGTCCCGGGAGACCGTGGCCCGCTCCACCGCCGGCAGCGCACCGACCCGGCGGGCGGCGGCGGCCAGGTCCACGCGGGCCAGCGGCACCCCGTCCGGCACGCCGACCGCGTCGTGCACCTGCACCGGGCTGACCAGGCCGGCACCCTCCACCCGCACCTCCCGGACCCCGAACAGCCCGGTGCCGAGCACCGTCCAGGCGACCAGCCCGGCCAACGCGAGCACTCCGGCCGCCACCGCCCACGGCAGCGCCGCACGCATCCGACGCTGCCGGGCACGAGCCATGAACCGGCGGGTCGAGGGCGGTACCGCGTCGCGGCCCGCCCGGACCAGCTGCCACCGCCGCGCCGGACCGCGGCGCGGGGCACCACCGTCGGCGGCGCTCGTCCGCCCCCGGGCCGGACCGGGACTCATCCGGCCAGGGGCGCCGCGCCGCCGGGCGCGGCGGTGCCACCGAGAGCCGCTCCGTCGCCGCCGGTCGTGGTCCCACCTCGCACCGGATCAGCGATCACCGGGGACGTGGCCGCCGGGTCGACGGTCGCGGTCGGTGCCGGGCCGGCCGTACGCTCGCCCAGGGCGGCCAGCAACTCGTCACCCATCAGCGAGATCGGCGGGGCGCCCATGGTGACCACCACGTCCCCCGAACGGGCCCGGCGGGCCACCTCGACCGGCGCCGCCTCCCACGAGTCGACGAAGACCTTGCGGTCGGCGGGCAACGCGACCGCCGCGATCAGCGCCGCCGAGCCTTCGCCGGGCTGCCGCAGCTCGCCCGGCCCGAAGACCTCCAGCAGCACCACCTCGTCGGCGATGGCCAGCGCCTCGGCGATCTCCGCCTGGTTGTCGCGGGTGCGGTACAGCCGGTACGGCTGGAAGACGACGATCAACCGTCCGTCCCCGGCCACCTCGCGCAACGTCTGCATGGCGAGGGTCATCGAGGTCGGGTGGTACGCGTATTCGTCATAGACCAGAACGCCGTCCGCGACACCCTTGCGCTCGAAGCGCCGTCGCACCCCGGGGAAGACCGCCAGCGCGCCCTCGGCCGCCTCCAGCGGCAGATCCAGCAGGTACGCGGCCAGCACGGCGGCGGCGCTGTTCAGACCCATGTGCCGCCCCGGCACCGGCAAGCGGAACTCGCCAAGCGACCGGCCGTCGATCGCGGCCAGGTAGCGCACCCCACGCGCGGAGGAGACGATCTCGGTCAACCGCAGGTCGGCGTCGGCGGCCTCGCCGTAGGTGAACACCCGCCGCCCCTCGACGCGCAGGCTCTCGGCCAGCCGCCGACTGCCCGGGTCGTCGGCGCAGGTGATGATGAACCCGTCCGGGTCGGTGAGGCGGGCGAACTCCACGAACGCCGCCTCCAGCGTCGCGTAGTCGCCGTAGGTGTTCAGGTGGTCGGCCTCGACGTTGGTGATGATCGAGACGTACGGGCGGTAGATGAGGAACGAGCGGTCACTCTCGTCCGCCTCGACCACGAAGTGCTCGCCGGTGCCGTGGTGGGCGCCCGAGCCGACCTCGGAGATCTCCCCGCCGATCACGAAGGACGGGTCCACACCGGCCTGCTGGAGCACCATGGTCACCATCGAGGTGGTGGTGGTCTTGCCGTGCGTGCCGGCGACCGCCACCGCCCGACGGCCGGTCATCGCCGCGGCCAGGGCCTCCGAGCGGTGCAGCACCCGCAGGCCGCGCCGACGCGCCTCGACCAGCTCCAGGTGGTCCTGCGGAATGGCCGACGAGTAGACGACGGTGTCCACGCCGTCGAGGTTGCTCGCCTCGTGGCGGAGGTGGATGGTGCCGCCGAGCGCCCGCAGCCCCTCCAGCGAGGGCCACTCCCGCAGGTCGCTGCCGGAAACCCGGATGCCGCGGGTGAGCAGCAGCCGGGCCACGCCGAGCATGCCCACCCCACCCACCCCGATCAGGTGGACGGCCCCGAGGTCCTCCGCGGTGAGCGTGCCGGCCGGGGTGAACTGCGCGGTCATCGGGCCACCGCCGCGATGACGAAGGAGCGCAGCGCCTCGTCACCGTCGCGCCGCCCGTACGCCGCCGCGGCGGCGCCCATCGCGGCCGACCGCTGCGGGTCGCGGATGAGGGGGATGACGGTGCGCTCCAACCAGTCCGGTGTCAGCTCCGCGTCGTCGACAAGCAGCCCACCGCCGGCCTCCACCACGGGCAGCGCGTTGCGCCGCTGCTCCTGGTTGCTGTGCGGGTACGGCACGTAGATCGTGGGTAGCCCGATCGCGGCCACCTCGGCGACGGTCATCGCGCCACCCCGGGCCAGCATCAGGTCGGCGGCGGCGTAGCCCAGCTCCATCTCGGACAGGTAGGGCAACGTCACGTACGGCACCGGCAGGTCGGTGGGGATCGGTACCGGCTCGTTGCGCGCGCCCATCACGTGCAGCACCTGCACGCCGTTGCGGGCCAGCTCCTTGGCCGCCCCGGAAACCGCCAGGTTGATCGAGCGGGCGCCCGACGAGCCACCGGAGACGAAGAGCACCGGCAGGTCCGGGCGGAGCCCGAAGTGGGCGCGGGCGGCGTTGCGCAGCGCGTACCGGTCCAGCCCCGCGATGCTGCGGCGCAGCGGCACCCCGACGATTGTGGCGTCGCGCAGCGACTCGGCCTGGCTCGGCTGGTGGGGGAAGCCGACGGCGATGTTCTTTGTGAACTTCATGCCCAGCCGGTTGGCCACGCCCGGTGGCACGTTCACCTCGTGGATCACCATGGGCATCTCCCTGCGCCAGGCGGCAAGGTAGGCCGGCACCGAGACGTACCCGCCGAAGCCGACGACCACGTCGGCCTTGACCTCGTCGATCACCTTGCCCGCGGCGCGGGCCGCGGTCCACATCCGGCCCGGGGTACGGACCAGGTTCATGTTGACCGACCGGGGCAGTTGGTACGCCGGGATCTGCCGCAGCTCGTAACCGTGCGGCGGGATCAGGTCGTTCTCCATACCGCGCGGTGTGCCGAGGCAGGTGATCCGGACGCCCGGGTCGTGTCGGCGCAGGCAGTCGGCGAAGGCGAGCAGCGGGTAGACGTGCCCCCCGGTGCCACCTCCCGCGAGCACCACCGAACGCAGCGGACCCATCAGCGTCTCCTCTCGCTCGCCGTGCCCCCACGGCTGCGGTCCTGGCGGACCCCGCGCGGCGCGGCCTGATCGTCGTGGCGCCGCTCGCGGGACCGGGGCACTGACCCTCGGCCAGCCGGCGGCGTCGCCGGTCGGCGGCGCCGGCCGGGTAGCGGCGGCAACGGGGCCCAGAGTAGTCGGACCCACCGGGCCGGCGGACGGGCATGCAGTGCTCTGGCCGCATCGGGTTCGGCGCGGGCGAAGGACGCCAGCATGCCGATCGCGGCCAACGTCACGACCAGGGCACTTCCGCCGTCGGAGATGAACGGCAGCGGCAGGCCGGTGATCGGCAGCAGCCCGACCACCCCACCGATGTTGATCACAGCCTGGCTGACCAGCCAGGTGGTCACGGCGGCGGCGGCGAGCCGACGGAACGGATCGTCGACCCGCCGGGCGATCCGCAACCCGGTGTACGCGAGGACCGCGAACAGGCTGAGGATGACGACGCACCCGATCACGCCCAGCTCCTCGGCGATGATCGCGAAGATGAAGTCGTTGTGCGCCTCGGGCAGCCAGTCCCACTTCAGGCTGCCCTTGCCCAGCCCGACACCGAACCAGCCGCCGTGTTCGATGGCCAGTCGACCCTGGTAGACCTGGTAACACGGGTCTCCGCACTCGTTCGGCGGCGGTGGGTTGAGGAAGAGCGTCAGTCGCGCCAGGCGGTAGTTGTCCGCGCCGCGCTCACCGGAGCCGGCGCCCAGCGAGGCCACCGCGATGAGCAGGCCGACGCCGAGCAGACCGACAACCGTCAGGGCGCCGAAGACCCGCATCCGTACGCCGGCGGCCCAGAGCAGACCGACCACCAGGGCCAGCAGGCAGAGCATGGTGCCCACGTCGTTGTAGCCGACCAGCACGAAGAGCAGGCCCATCACCGGGAAGAGCGGGGTGGCCAACTCCCGCCACCAGCCCAGCGCGGCGCCCTTGCGGGCGATCAGGTGCGCGCCCCAGAGCACGAGCGCGAACTTGGCCAGCTCGGAGGGCTGCACCTGGATCCCGCCGATGAACAGCCAGAGCAGCCGCGCCTCGATCGGGCCGATCCGGGCGGAATCCTGCTGGGTCAGGCGCGCGTACGCGAGCAGCAGGTTGAGCACCAGCAGCAGCGCGATCGCGGTGAACAGCAGCGGCCGACCCAGCGAGCGGTAGGTGCTGGCGGGCAGGCGCTGGCAGGCCCAGAAGACCCCGATGCCGATCACCGCGAAGATCGCCTGTTTGGTCACCGAGGCCGAGGCGTTGCCGTCCTCCGCGTAGTCCTTCACGCTGGTCGCCGAGAAGACCATGGTCAGCCCGATCAGCAGCAGCAGGCCGGCGCTGGACAACAGCAGGTAGTAGGAGGCCAGCGGCCGGTCCAGCAGGCCGCGCAGCGCGGCGAGCCCGCCGGCCGCGTCCAGCCCGCGTAGCGGCGCCGGTTCTGTCGCGCGCGGTGTCGCTCCCGGTTCCGGGCCGCGCGCGTCGTCCGGCGGCGCGCCGGACCCCCTACCGCCCGGCGTCGCGCCTGGCTTCGTCTCCCGCGCCGTCGGGCCGGGCTTCGTCTCCCGCGCCGTCGGGCCGGGCTTCGTCTCCCGCGCCGTCGGGCCGGGCTTCGTCTCCCGCGCCGTCGGGCCGGGCTTCGTCTCCCG
>NZ_JBEXHQ010000058.1:0-44338 GCF_040607915.1 Micromonospora sp. NPDC005215
GCCAACCAGCTCTTCGCTATCGACATCACCGACGGCACCCAGGTGCTGGCGCTGCCGAAGGCGATCCAGCGGGACCCGATCCCCCACCCGAGAATTAGCAGTACAGACGACGACATAGGGGACATAGTGCTCGACGTCAACTTCTTCGACGAGCTGCGCATTGGTCTCGCCACCGCCGACGACATCCGTCAGTGGTCGCACGGCGAGGTCAAGAAGCCTGAGACGATCAACTACCGCACCCTGAAGCCGGAAAAGGACGGGCTCTTCTGCGAGAAGATCTTCGGTCCGCAGCGGGACTGGGAGTGCTACTGCGGTAAGTACAAGCGCGTCCGGTTCAAGGGCATCATCTGTGAGCGCTGCGGCGTCGAGGTGACTCGCTCCAAGGTCCGTCGTGAGCGGATGGGGCACATCGAGCTCGCTGCTCCGGTGACCCACATCTGGTACTTCAAGGGCGTGCCGAGCCGGCTGGGTTACCTGCTGGACCTCGCCCCCAAGGACCTCGAGAAGATCATCTACTTCGCCTCGTACGTCGTGACGAGCGTGGACGCGGAGTCGCGTCACCGTGACCTCTCGACGATCGAGAACGAGATCCTGGCCGAGAAGCGGCAGTCCGAGAACAGCCGCGACTCGGAGATCGAGAAGCGGGCCGCCAAGCTCGAGGCCGACCTGGCCGAGCTGGAGGCCGAGGGTGCCAAGGCGGACGTCCGGCGCAAGGTCAAGGAGGGCGGAGAGCGCGAGATGCGCCAGATCCGCGACCGGGCCCAGCGCGAGATCGACCGCCTGGACGAGGTGCTTGACACCTTCCGCAAGCTGGAGCCGAAGCAGCTGGTCACCGACGAGCTGCTCTACCGCGAGCTGCGCGACCGGTTCGGTGAGTACTTCACCGGTTCCATGGGCGCGGAGGCGATCAAGGCGCTGGTCCAGAACATGGACCTCGACGCCGAGGCCGAGAGCCTGCGGGAGACCATCCGGTCCGGCAAGGGTCAGCGGAAGATCCGGGCGCTCAAGCGGCTCAAGGTCGTCGCGGCGTTCCTGAACACCCGCAACTCGCCGCTCGGCATGGTGCTGGACTGCGTACCGGTCATCCCGCCGGACCTGCGCCCGATGGTGCAGCTCGACGGTGGCCGCTTCGCGACCTCGGACCTGAACGACCTGTACCGCCGCGTGATCAACCGGAACAACCGCCTCAAGCGACTGATCGACCTCGGCGCGCCCGAGATCATCGTCAACAACGAGAAGCGGATGCTCCAGGAGGCCGTCGACGCGCTGTTCGACAACGGCCGTCGTGGTCGGCCGGTCACCGGCCCGGGTAACCGCCCGCTCAAGTCGCTGTCCGACATGCTCAAGGGCAAGCAGGGCCGGTTCCGCCAGAACCTGCTGGGCAAGCGCGTCGACTACTCCGGCCGTTCGGTCATCGTGGTCGGCCCGAAGCTCAAGCTGCACCAGTGCGGTCTGCCCAAGCAGATGGCGCTGGAGCTGTTCAAGCCGTTCGTGATGAAGCGGCTGGTCGACCTCAACCACGCGCAGAACATCAAGTCCGCCAAGCGGATGGTCGAGCGTCAGCGCCCGGTCGTGTGGGATGTGCTGGAAGAGGTCATCGGCGAGCACCCGGTGCTGCTGAACCGGGCGCCGACCCTGCACCGCCTGGGCATCCAGGCCTTCGAGCCGCAGCTGGTCGAGGGCAAGGCGATCCAGATCCACCCGCTGGTCTGCACCGCCTTCAACGCCGACTTCGACGGTGACCAGATGGCGGTGCACGTGCCGCTGTCCGCCGAGGCTCAGGCCGAGGCGCGGATCCTGATGCTGTCGTCGAACAACATCCTCAAGCCGGCCGACGGTAAGCCGGTCACCATGCCCACCCAGGACATGGTCATCGGTCTGTACCACCTCACCCACCGCACCGCCGCTGAGAAGAAGGGCGAGGGTCGGGCGTTCAGCTCGGACGCCGAGGCGCGGATGGCCTTCGACAACGGCGAGCTGCACCTGCAGGCGCTGGTGAAGATCCGCCTGCGTGGCGTGACCGAGGTCGACAACGGTGCCGGCGCCGGGGCGTGGGCCGCCCCGGAGGGCTGGGTCGAGGGTGACCCGCTGACCGTGGAGACCACCCTGGGTCGGGTGCTGTTCAACGAGACGCTGCCGCAGGGCTACCGCTTCGTGAACTACGAGATCCGCAAGGGTCAGCTCTCCGCGATCGTCAACGACCTCGCCGAGCGCTTCCCCAAGGTGGCGCTGGCCGCCACCCTGGACGGGCTCAAGGAGGCCGGTTTCCACTGGGCCACCTGGTCCGGCGTGACGATCGGCATGGAGGACGTCATCGCTCCGCCGCGCAAGGCGGAGATCCTGGCGAAGTACGAGAAGGAAGCCGACCAGATCGACAAGCAGTACCAGCGTGGTCTGATGACCGCCGAGGAGCGTCGCGGCGAACTCATCACGATCTGGACCAAGGCGACCAACGAGGTCGCCAAGGAGATGGACACCGCGTTGCCGCAGGAGAACCCCCTGTGGAAGATGATCAACTCGGGTGCCCGCGGTAACCTGCTCCAGCTCCGGCAGATCGCCGCGATCCGTGGTCTGGTGGCCAACCCGAAGGGCGAGATCATCCCGCGGCCGATCAAGGCCAGCTACCGGGAGGGTCTGTCCGTGCTGGAATACTTCATCTCCACGCACGGTGCCCGTAAGGGTCTCGCCGACACCGCGCTACGGACCGCCGACTCGGGTTACCTGACCCGTCGTCTGGTGGACGTCTCGCAGGACGTCATCATCCGCGAAGAGGACTGCGGCACCGACCGGGCGATCCCGATGCAGATCGGCGAGAAGCTCGACGGCAAGCTCGCCGTCCACACCCACGCCGAGACCAGCGTGCACGCCCGGACCCTGGCCGACGACATCAAGGGGCCGGACGGCACCGTGGTCGCCGAGCGCGGTCAGGACATCAACTCCATCGGGGTCGACAAGATCGTCGCCGCTGGCGTGGAGACGGTCCGAGTGCGCAGCGTGCTCACCTGTGAGTCGAAGCTGGGTGTCTGCGCGGCCTGCTACGGCCGGTCGCTGCCGACCGGCAAGTCGGTCGACATCGGCGAGGCGGTCGGCATCATCGCCGCCCAGTCCATCGGTGAGCCCGGTACGCAGCTGACGATGCGTACCTTCCACACCGGTGGTGTCGCGGGTGAGGACATCACCCAGGGTCTGCCGCGTGTGCAGGAAATCTTCGAGGCTCGGGTCCCGAAGGGTAAGGCGCCCATCGCCGACACCCCCGGCAAGATCCGGATCGAGGACGGCGAGCGCTCGCGGAAGATCATCGTGGTGCCGGACGACGGCAGCGAAGAGATCGTCTACGACAAGATCTCGAAGCGGGTCAAGCTCCGGACCCACGACGGCGGTCACGTCGCGGTCGGCGAGAAGCTGACCGAGGGCACCATCGACCCGCACGAGCTTCTGCGGATCATGGGTCCGCGGGCGGTCCAGGTCCACCTGACCAGTGAGGTCCAGGAGGTCTACCGCTCGCAGGGTGTGCTCATCCACGACAAGCACATCGAGATCATCATCCGCCAGATGCTCAAGCGGGTGACGGTCATCGACTCCGGCTCGACCGAGTTCCTGCCGGGTGTGCTCGTCGACCGGGCGCTGTTCGAGTCGGAGAACCGCCGGCTCGTCTCGGAGGGCGGCGAGCCCGCCGCTGGTCGTCCGGTGCTGATGGGTATCACCAAGGCCTCGCTGGCCACCGACTCCTGGCTCTCGGCGGCCTCCTTCCAGGAGACCACCCGGGTGCTGACCGACGCTGCGATCAACTCGCGCAGCGACTCGCTGGTCGGCCTCAAGGAGAACGTGATCATCGGAAAGCTCATCCCGGCCGGTACGGGCATCAGCAAGTACCGCAACGTCCGGGTCGAGCCGACCGAGGAGGCCAAGGCCAAGGTCTACTCGATGACCGGGTACCCGGAGACCGACTACGGCTTCGGACCGGCCAGCGGGCAGGCTGTGCCGCTGGACGACTTCGACTTCGGGTCGTACCGCTAAACACCAAGCACACGACGAGGCCCCCGGTATCCGCCGGGGGCCTCGTCGTGTCCGGACCCACCCACCTCCGGTCCGAGTTCGGCATGATGGGGGGATGACGACCGCACCCGGGCAGGTGTCCGTCGCGCAGCAGGGCCTGCGCCACCCGTTGGACCCGGATCCGGCCCGCGCCACGAAGGCTCGGGCGGTCTTCGCCCTCGGGCTGCTCGGCCTGTTGACCGGGTTGTTCATCGGCGGGGTGGTGCCGGCGACGGTGGCACTGCAACTGGCCCGGCAGGCGCGCCGTGAGGCGTACTCCTCGGGGGGTTTCCTGACCGGCGGCAGCTGGCTGCGGCGGGGGGAGCGGATGGCCTGGACCGGCCTGGTGCTGGTCGCGGTCAGCGTGGTGACCTTGGTGGTGATCGGCGTGGTGCGGTTGGCTGGTGCGCCGTTCGGTCACGACTACCCGGCGAACATGGACTGAGCCGCCGCGCCCGGCGATGGCGCCGGCACCTCCGGCGGTAGCCTGGCCGATGTCCGCCGTGCGGCGGCGGCGGCCTTTCGACAGGAGGACCTCGTGACGGATCCGGCGCGGCCCCCTGCGGACGAGCCGGCCGGCCAGCCGGCTGCGCCGGCTCCGTCCGAGCTGACTCCGTCCGAGCCCACCGGCTGGCCGCAACCGGACCCGAGCAGCGAGCCGCACCCACCCGCGTCCACGCCGGGTTGGGGCGCGCCGACCTCTGCCGCGCCGCACCCCGCCGGGGGTACGACCAGTCCGCCCGGCTCAGGTCCGCCCTCCGGGGTGCCCACCCCGACACCGCCAGGGTGGGGCCCGCCGCAGTCTGGGCCTGGTGTGCCGGACGGGTGGGGTCCGCAGCAGTCTGGACCTGGTGTGCCGCCGGGTTGGGGTCCGCCGCAGTCTGGGCCTGGTGTGCCTTACGGGTGGGGTCCGCAGCAGTCCGGGCCTGGTGTGCCGCCGGGTTGGGGTCCGCCGTCGTCCGGGCCTGGTGTGCCGCCGGGTTGGGGTCCGCCGTCCGGTCCGGCGCCCGCTTGGGCTGGGATGCCGGGCCATCCGGTTCCGCCACCCACCGACGCCCAGCACCGGCCGCCGAAACGGGTGGAGGCGGTGCCGGGCACCCCGTTCGGCGTCGTACACCTGGATGTGGCTCCGGTCACGTCGGGGCTGGCCATCGGGGCCCTGGTGGCCGGGATCGCGTCGGTCCTGGTGTCGTTGCTGGTCATCTGCTTCGGGGTGGCCTTCGCGAACGAGGGCGGGGCCTGGGCTTCCGGAGCGTTCACCGCGCTCGGGTTGCTGGCCGGCGTGGGGGCGGTCGTGACCGGTCTGCTCGGCCGGCGGCAGATCCGCCGTCCGGCCGCGCCGCCTGCGGTCCGGTTCACCGGCCGAGGGCTCGCGATGGCCGGAATCAGCTGTGGCGCGGCGGGGGCCCTGCTCAGCCTCCTGGGTCTCGGCCTGGCGCTGCTGCTCGCCCTGACGTGAGGCTGGTCACCGTCGGCTCCGGCACCTGACCCGCTTTCGCACCCCCTTGCCGCTGTCCGGCCCGGGGGCGACGGGTGGTCCCGCGGGGAAGCCGGTACACTTGTGTCAGTAGGTGCCCATCGCGGGCGACGGGGCAGGACGAGATTCGGCCGGCGGGTGTGCGACAGTCGGCGGGCCCTTCCGTTTTGACCTGGGCGGTTGTGGTAGGTACTCTTTCCCCTTGTGCCCGGGCATGCCCGGGCAACTCGTGCGTGCGCTGTTTCCGGATTCCGGACGGCGGCACGACAAGCCAAGGATCCGGGGCGGGGCGACCCGCGCGCCGGTGACACAAACCCGATCGCACGCGTAAGCGTCCGCAACGGGACCGTGGAGCGGGCGACACGCCCGACCGCGGGTGCCGGGGCCTCCGTGAGGTGGCCCAGGTCGGAATGTAGGAGAGCCGGTCAGCAGGCCGGCTAACGAGCGACGGCGCGGCCGCGAATGCGGCCGAAGGGAGCGGAGAAACCCGGTGCCCACGATCCAGCAGCTGGTCCGAAAGGGCCGCCAGGCGAAGACGACCAAGACCAAGACCCCGGCGCTGAAGGGTTCCCCTCAGCGGCGCGGCGTGTGCACCCGCGTGTACACCACCACCCCGAAGAAGCCGAACTCGGCGCTGCGCAAGGTCGCTCGCGTGAAGCTCAGCAGTCAGATCGAGGTGACCGCCTACATCCCGGGCGTCGGTCACAACCTCCAGGAGCACTCGATCGTGCTCGTGCGCGGTGGCCGGGTGAAGGACCTCCCCGGCGTGCGTTACAAGATCGTTCGCGGTTCGCTGGACACCCAGGGTGTCCGCAACCGCAAGCAGGCGCGCAGCCGTTACGGCGCGAAGAAGGAGAAGAGCTGACATGCCGCGTAAAGGACCCGCTCCGCGGCGGCCACTGGTCGCTGACCCGGTGTACAACTCGCCGCTGGTCACCCAGCTGGTGAACAAGATCCTGCTCCGCGGTAAGCGTCAGCTCGCCGAGTCCATCGTGTACGCGGCCCTGGAGGGCTGCCGCGAGAAGTCCGGCACCGACCCGGTCGTCACCCTCAAGCGGGCGATGGACAACGTCAAGCCGACCCTCGAGGTGCGCAGCCGTCGCGTCGGTGGCGCCACCTACCAGGTTCCGGTCGAGGTCCGCCCGACCCGGGCGACCACGCTGGGCCTGCGTTGGCTGGTCACCTACTCGCGCGCCCGGCGCGAGAAGACCATGGTCGAGCGGCTGATGAACGAGCTGCTGGACGCGAGCAACGGCCTCGGTGCCGCCGTCAAGCGGCGCGAGGACACGCACAAGATGGCCGAGTCGAACAAGGCCTTCGCGCACTACCGCTGGTAACACCCTGGTTCCGGCGCCTCCGGGCGCCGGAACCGCCACCAGTTGTGTCGAGACGACGATAAGTAGGGATTGAAGTGGCCGCCGCAGACGCGCTCGCCAAGGTACGCAACATCGGCATCATGGCGCACATCGATGCCGGTAAGACCACGACCACCGAGCGGATCCTGTTCTACACCGGCATCACGTACAAGATCGGTGAGGTCCACGAGGGCGCTGCCGTCATGGACTGGATGGAGCAGGAGCAGGAGCGTGGTATCACCATCACCTCCGCTGCTACCAAGTGTGAGTGGAAAGACCACACGATCCAGATCATCGACACGCCCGGTCACGTCGACTTCACGGTCGAGGTCGAGCGGTCGCTGCGTGTCCTGGATGGTGCGGTCGCGGTCTACGATGGCGTTGCCGGTGTGGAGCCGCAGACGGAGAACGTCTGGCGGCAGGCCGACAAGTACAACGTCCCGCGGATGTGCTTCGTCAACAAGCTCGACCGGACCGGTGCCGACTTCTTCCGCTGCGTGCAGATGATGATCGACCGGCTCAACGCCACCCCGTTGGTGCTCCAGATCCCGATCGGGCTCGAGGGCGACCACATCGGCGTCGTCGATCTGATCGGCATGCGTGCGCTCACCTGGCGTGGGGAGACCCAGAAGGGTGACGACTACGCGATCGAGGAGGTCCCGGCCGACCTGGCCGACTCCGCGGCCGAGTGGCGCGAGAAGCTGATGGAGACCCTGGCCGACGTCGACGACGCGGTGATGGAGAAGTACCTGGAAGGCGAAGAGGTCTCCGTCGAGGAGATCAAGGCCGCCATCCGGCGCGCCACCATCGCTGGCAAGGCCAACCCGGTGCTCTGCGGCTCGGCGTTCAAGAACAAGGGCGTTCAGCCCATGCTCGACGCCGTTGTCGATTTCCTGCCGTCGCCGCTGGATGTTCCGGCGATCGAGGGCACGGCCACCGACGGCGAGACCCCGGTGGTGCGGAAGCCGTCCAAGACGGAGCCGTTCTCCGGGCTGGCCTTCAAGATCCAGACGGACAAGCACCTCGGCAAGCTCACCTACGTCCGGGTCTACTCCGGCACGCTCGATTCCGGTTCCCAGGTGGTCAACTCCACAAAGGACCGCAAGGAGCGGATCGGCAAGATCTACCAGATGCACGCCAACAAGCGGGAAGAGCGTCCGTCGGCGCAGGCCGGCGACATCATCGCGGTGCAGGGTCTCAAGCAGACCACCACCGGCGACACGCTCTCCGACCCGGCGAACCCGGTGATCCTGGAGTCGATGACGTTCCCGGAGCCGGTCATCTCGGTGGCGATCGAGCCGAAGACCAAGTCCGACCAGGAGAAGCTCGGCACCGCCATCCAGCGGCTGGCCGAGGAGGACCCGACCTTCCGCGTCCGTCTGGACGAGGAGACCGGTCAGACGGTCATCTCCGGCATGGGCGAGCTGCACCTGGACATCCTGGTTGACCGGATGCGCCGCGAGTTCAACGTCGAGGCCAACGTCGGCAAGCCGCAGGTGGCGTACCGCGAGACCATCCGCCGCAAGGTGGACAAGGTCGAGTACACCCACAAGAAGCAGACCGGTGGTTCCGGCCAGTACGCCCGCGTGATCGTGAGCGTCGAGCCGCTGCCGCTGGACAACGACTCGCCGACCTACGAGTTCGCCAACGGCGTCAGCGGTGGCCGCATCCCTCGGGAGTTCATCCCGTCGGTGGACGCCGGAGCGCAGGATGCGCTGCAGTACGGCATCCTGGCGGGCTTCCCGCTGGTCGGCGTGAAGCTGACCCTGCTGGACGGCCAGTACCACGAGGTCGACTCGTCGGAAATGGCATTCAAGATCGCCGGCTCGATGGTGATGAAGGACGCGGCCCGCAAGGCCGATCCCGCGTTGCTCGAGCCGATGATGGCCGTTGAAGTCACCACTCCTGAGGAGAACATGGGTGACGTCATCGGTGACCTCAACTCCCGCCGCGGCCTCATCCAGGCGATGGAGGAGCGCAGTGGCGCCCGCATCGTCAGGGCTCTGGTGCCGTTGTCGGAGATGTTCGGCTACGTCGGCGACCTGCGGTCGAAGACCCAGGGCCGGGCTAGCTACAGCATGCAGTTCGACTCCTACGCCGAGGTTCCGCAGAGCGTCGCGAAGGAGATCATCGCCAAGGCAACGGGCGAGTAACGCCCTGAGCAGGTGATTCGTGGTTGGTCGCGGGAGGGTTCACCCGCCCGCGGCCACCACGATCGGATCGCGTGAGACCGGGTCTGTAGGCTTCATCGCCGCAGAACCCACAAAGGCTCTCCGACCGTCAGGTCGGAAAGGCTGTCGACAGAGTCCTAAGCGCCGACCGGCGCGCCGGGCGTACGAACCAAGAAGTCCACAGGAGGACACCAGTGGCGAAGGCTAAGTTCGAGCGGACTAAGCCGCACGTCAACATCGGCACCATTGGTCACATCGACCACGGTAAGACGACGCTGACGGCGGCCATCACCAAGGTCCTGCACGACCAGTTCCCGGACCTGAACCCCTACACGCCGTTCGACGAGATCGACAAGGCGCCGGAGGAGAAGGCCCGCGGCATCACGATCTCGATCGCGCACGTCGAGTACCAGACCGAGGCGCGGCACTACGCGCACGTCGACTGCCCCGGCCACGCGGACTACATCAAGAACATGATCACCGGTGCCGCGCAGATGGACGGCGCGATCCTGGTGGTCGCGGCGACCGACGGCCCGATGCCGCAGACCCGCGAGCACGTGCTGCTGGCCCGTCAGGTTGGTGTGCCGTACATCGTCGTGGCGCTCAACAAGAGCGACATGGTCGATGACGAGGAGCTCCTGGAGCTCGTCGAGCTCGAGGTCCGTGAGCTGCTCTCCTCGCAGGAGTACCCGGGTGACGACCTGCCGGTCGTTCGGGTTTCGGCGCTGAAGGCCCTCGAGGGTGACCCCGAGTGGACCGGCAAGCTGCTGGACCTGATGACCGCTGTCGACACCTCGATCCCGCAGCCGGAGCGCGAGATCGACATGCCGTTCCTGATGCCGGTTGAGGACGTCTTCACGATCACCGGTCGTGGCACCGTCGTCACCGGTCGCGTGGAGCGCGGCGTTCTCCTGCCGAACGAGGATGTTGAGCTCGTCGGTATCAAGGAGAAGAGCTTCAAGACCAAGGTCACCGCGATCGAGATGTTCCGGAAGACCCTGGACGACGCCCGCGCAGGCGAGAACGTCGGCCTGCTGCTGCGTGGCACCAAGCGCGACGAGGTCGAGCGCGGCATGGTCGTCGTGAAGCCGGGCTCGAACACCCCGCACACGGAGTTCGAGGCGACGGTCTACATCCTCTCCAAGGAGGAGGGCGGCCGGCACACCCCGTTCTTCCAGAACTACCGCCCGCAGTTCTACTTCCGGACCACGGACGTCACCGGTGTCGTCACCCTCCCCGAGGGCACCGAGATGGTCATGCCGGGCGACAACACGTCCATGTCGGTGAAGCTGATCCAGCCCATCGCCATGGAGGAGAACCTCAAGTTCGCGATCCGCGAGGGTGGCCGTACCGTCGGCGCCGGGTTCGTCACCAAGATCATGAAGTGAACTAGGTAACCCCGATTAGACCCGCCGCCGGTCGTGCGGCATACTAGTCAGGTTGCGTAACGACAGTTCGTCGCCTGTGTTCGGCTTTCGCTGAACCTCCGGGTGGCGAGACAGTCGAGCGTGGGGTGGTTGGCGGCCCAGTCGCCAACCACCCTCGCACGGCGTTCAGGTCGCGGTAACGCGATCTGCGCCTTGACTCTCCGCGCGGTCAGCACCACTCCGGAACCACGGGGCGGAGCTCGGCCCGAGGGCGCGACACGCCCGACCGCGGGGGTCGGCGAAGTGGGCCTGTGCCAGCCGGCACAGGCGCCCGCAACACAGCGGCATCGAGAGAAGGAACAGAAGCCACCATGGCGGGACAGAAGATCCGCATCCGGCTCAAGGCCTATGACCACGAGGTCGTCGACTCCTCGGCTCGGAAGATCGTCGAGACGGTGACGCGCACCGGGGCGCAGGTCGCGGGCCCGGTGCCGCTGCCCACGGAGATCAACCGTTTCTGCGTTATCCGCTCGCCGCACAAGTACAAGGACTCGCGCGAGCACTTCGAGATGCGCACGCACAAGCGGCTGATCGACATCATCGACCCGACCCCGAAGACGGTCGACTCGCTCATGCGCCTCGACCTGCCGGCTGGCGTCGACATCGAGATCAAGCTGTAGGGACCGGACAATGGACAGGCAAGTCAAGGGGATCCTGGGCGCCAAGCTCGGCATGACCCAGGTCTGGGACAACAACCGTGTTGTTCCCGTGACCGTGGTCGAGGCCGGCCCGTGCGTCATCAGCCAGGTTCGTAGCGCCGAGAAGGACGGTTACTCCGCGGTCCAGCTGGCCTACGGCACCATCGACCCGCGCAAGGTCAAGAAGCCGATCAGCGGGCACTACGCCAAGGCGGACGTGGCGCCGCGCCGGCACATCGTCGAGCTGCGCACCACGGACGCGGGGGAATACTCGCTCGGCCAGGAAGTCACGGTCGAGGAGTTCCCGGCCGGCGTCACCATCGACGTCACCGGCAAGACCAAGGGCAAGGGTTACGCCGGCCCGATGAAGCGGCACGGCTTCCACGGTCTGGGTAGCAGCCACGGTGTCGAGCGCAAGCACCGTTCGCCCGGTTCCATCGGTGCCTGCGCGACCCCCGGTCGTGTCTTCAAGGGCACCCGGATGGCCGGTCGGATGGGTGGCGTTCGCTACACCGTGCAGAACCTGACCATCCAGGCGATCGACACCGAGAACAACCTCCTGCTCGTTCGTGGTGCCATTCCTGGTCCCAAGGGCGCGCTGGTTCTGGTCCGTACCGCGGCCAAGATCAAGGTGAAGAAGGGCGGTGCGGCCAAGTGACCACCGTTGACGTGCGCACCGTCGAAGGCACCACCAGCAGCTCCGTCGAGCTGCCGGCGGACATCTTCGACGTGCAGGCCAACGTCGCGCTGATGCACCAGGTCGTGGTGGCCCAGCTCGCGGCGGCCCGACAGGGCACGCACAAGACCAAGACCCGCGCCGAGGTATCTGGTGGCGGCAAGAAGCCGTACAAGCAGAAGGGCACCGGTCGCGCCCGGCAGGGCTCGATCCGCGCGCCGCAGTTCGCCGGCGGTGGCGTCGTGCACGGTCCCGTGCCGCGCGACTACAGCCAGCGGACCCCGAAGAAGATGAAGGCCGCCGCTCTGCGGGGTGCCCTCTCCGACCGGGCCCGCGCCGGGCAGGTGCACGTCGTCGAGGCGTTCGTCTCGGGCGAGAAGCCGTCGACCAAGGCGGCCCTGACCACGCTGACCAAGCTCACCGAGGCCCGTCGGGTCCTGGTCGTGCTGAGCAGCACCGACGAGCTGAACTGGGTGTCGCTGCGCAACGAGCCGCGCGTGCACCTGATCGAGTCCGGCCAGCTGAACACGTACGACGTGCTGGTGGCCGACGACGTGGTCTTCACCAAGGACGCCCTGGACGAGTTCCTGGGCGTGCCCGCCGAGACCACCGAGGAGGGTGGCAAGTGAGCACGATCGCCGACCCGCGCGACATCATCGTGGCGCCGGTCGTCTCGGAGAAGAGCTACAGCGAGCTGAACCGGAACTGGTACACCTTCCTGGTGCACCCGGACGCGAACAAGACCGAGATCAAGATCGCTATCCAGCAGATCTTCAACGTCCGCGTCCTGACGGTCAACACGCTCAACCGCCAGGGTAAGCGCAAGCGCACCAAGACCGGCTTCGGTCAGCGCAAGGCGACCAAGCGGGCGATCGTGAAGCTGGCTGACGGTGACCGCATCGAGGCCTTCGGCGGCCCGGTCAGCTGAGGGGTGTAGACAATGGCTATCCGTAAGTACAAGCCGACGACGCCGGGCCGACGTGGCTCGAGTGTCGCTGACTTCGCCGAGATCACCCGGTCCACGCCGGAGAAGTCGCTGCTGGTTCCGCTGCCGAAGAAGGGCGGGCGTAACGCCCACGGCCGGATCACCACGCGGCACCACGGCGGCGGTCACAAGCGCCAGTACCGTCTGATCGACTTCAAGCGGGTCGACAAGGACGGCGTGCCGGCGAAGGTCGCTCACATCGAGTACGACCCGAACCGCACGGCGCGCATCGCGCTGCTGCACTACGCCGACGGCGAGAAGCGGTACATCATCGCGCCGAAGGACCTGAAGCAGGGCGACCGCGTCGAGTCCGGGCCGGGCGCCGACATCAAGCCGGGTAACAACCTGCCGCTGCGCAACATCCCGGTCGGTACCACGATCCACAATGTCGAGCTGCGTCCGGGTGGCGGGGCCAAGCTGGCCCGGTCCGCCGGCGTCGGTATCCAGCTGCTCGGCCGCGAGGGCGCGTACGCGACCCTGCGTATGCCGTCCGGCGAGATCCGGCGGGTGGATGTGCGCTGCCGCGCCAGCGTCGGCGAGATCGGCAACGCCGACCAGTCGAACATCAACTGGGGCAAGGCCGGCCGGATGCGGTGGAAGGGCAAGCGCCCGACCGTCCGTGGTGTCGCCATGAACCCGGTCGACCACCCGCACGGTGGTGGTGAGGGTAAGACCTCCGGTGGTCGCCACCCGGTCAACCCGCAGGGTAAGCCCGAGGGCCGCACCCGCCGTAAGGGCCAGCCGAGTGACCGGCTGATCGTCCGCCGCCGCTACGCCACGCGTAAGCGCGGCTGAGGGAGATAAGACATGCCTCGCAGCCTGAAGAAGGGCCCGTTCGTCGACGACCACCTGCTCAAGAAGGTGGAAGTACAGAACGACAAGGGCTCCAAGAACGTGATCAAGACCTGGTCGCGGCGTTCGACGATCATCCCCGAGATGCTGGGGCACACGATCGCCGTTCATGACGGACGCAAGCACGTCCCGGTGTTCGTGACCGAGGCGATGGTCGGGCACAAGCTCGGCGAGTTCGCGCTGACCCGCACTTTCAAGGGTCACGAGAAGGACGACCGGAAGAGCCGTCGGCGCTGACGCCGCGGGCATACGGATAGAGGGAACAAGGGGTTACAGCGATGCCAGGAAAGGGCGACGCTCCGGTGCTTCCGGGCGCGCGGGCGGTTGCGCGGCACGTGCGCATCTCGCCGATGAAGGCGCGCCGGGTGGTCAACCTCGTCCGCGGCCTGCCCGCGAAGGAGGCGCTCACGGTGCTGCAGTTCGCGCCGCAGGCTGCGAGCGAGCAGGTGTACAAGGTGCTCGCTAGCGCGATCGCCAACGCGGAGAACAACGAGCGGCTGGACCCCGACGCGCTGCTCGTCAGCGAGGCCTTCGTGGACGAGGGCCCGACGATGAAGCGGTTCCAGCCGCGGGCGCAGGGTCGGGCGTACCGAATCCGCAAGCGCACCTGCCACATCACCGTGGCGGTCGAAGCGGTCGCGCCGGCAGCGCCGAGGAAGGCCGCGGCGAAGAAGGCCGCCCCGGCCACGGAGGCCGCACCGGCCGAAGCGCAGAGCAAGACGGAGGACGCCGAGTAATGGGTCAGAAGGTTCACCCCACTGGGTTCCGGCTCGGCATCTCGACCGACTGGAAGTCTCGCTGGTTCGCGGACAAGCTCTACAAGGACTACATCGGCGAAGATGTCAAGATTCGCCGCATGATGTCCAAGGGCCTCGAGCGTGCCGGGATTTCCAAGGTCGACATCGAGCGCACCCGCGACCGGGTCCGGGTCGACATCCACACCGCCCGGCCGGGCATCGTCATCGGCCGTAAGGGTGCGGAGGCCGACCGGATCCGCGGCGAGCTTGAGAAGCTCACCGGCAAGCAGGTTCAGCTGAACATCATCGAGGTGAAGAACCCCGAGTCGGACGCCCAGCTTGTCGCGCAGGGCGTGGCCGAGCAGTTGTCCAGCCGGGTCAGCTTCCGTCGGGCGATGCGCAAGGCCATGCAGTCGGCGATGAAGAACCCGGTCTGCAAGGGCATCCGGGTTCAGGTCTCGGGCCGCCTCGGCGGCGCCGAGATGAGCCGGACCGAGTTCTACCGTGAGGGCCGGGTTCCGCTGCACACGCTGCGGGCCAACATCGAGTACGGCTTCTTCGAGGCCCGCACGACGTTCGGTCGGATCGGTGTGAAGGTCTGGATCTACAAGGGCGACGCCGTCCCGGGCCGGGAGGCTCCGGCCGAGGCCGGTCCGTCCCGCCCGCGTCGTGGTGAGCGTGGCGACCGTCCCGAGCGTCCGCGTCGTGGCCGGTCGGGTTCGTCCGGCACCACGGCCGGTGGCACCGAGGCCGGGCGGGCTGCTGCGACCACCATCGCGCAGCAGGCCGAGACGCCGAGCGGCGAGCCGGTGGACAGCGCAGCTGTCGCCGCCGTGGCTGCTCCGGCAGAAACGCAGCAGGAGGGCTGACAGATGCTGATGCCGCGCAAGCCCCCGAAGGGCTTCCGCAAGCCGCACCACCCGGACCGCAGTGGCGCGTCCAAGGGTGGTAACCGGGTGGTGTTCGGCGAGTTCGGGATCCAGGCTCTCGAGCCGGCGTACGTGACGAACCGGCAGATCGAGTCGGCACGTATCGCGATGACTCGCCACATCAAGCGTGGTGGCAAGGTCTGGATCACGATCTTCCCGGACCAGGCCCTCACCAAGAAGCCTGCCGAGACCCGGATGGGTTCCGGTAAGGGTTCTCCCGAGTGGTGGGTCGCCAACGTCAAGCCGGGGCGGGTTCTCTTCGAGATGTCCTTCCCCAACGAGCAGACCGCGCGCGAGGCCATGCGTCGCGCGATCCACAAGCTCCCGATGAAGTGCCGCATTGTTACGCGCGAAGTGGGTGAATCCTGATGGCAGCGGGCGTTAAGGCGACCGAGCTGCGTGAGCTCTCCGAAGAGGAGCTGGTCACGAAGCTGCGGGAGGCCAAGGCGGAGCTGTTCAACCTCCGCGTGCAGGCCGCAACCGGGCAGCTGGACAACAACCGGCGGTTGCAGGTCATCCGTCGGGAGATCGCCCGGATCTACACGATCATGCGTGAGCGCGAGCTGGGGCTCTCGGCCGCGCCGACTGAGGTGACTGCATCATGACCGAAGAGACCGCCACCGCCGCCGCGCGGTCGCGCCGCAAGGTCCGCGAGGGCCTGGTGATCAGCGACAAGATGGACAAGACCGTCGTCGTCGAGGTCGAGGACCGGGTTCGGCACGCGCTGTATGGCAAGATCATGCGCCGTACGGCCAAGCTGAAGGTGCACGACGAGCAGAACGCCGCTGGCACCGGTGACCGGGTTCTCATCATGGAGACCCGGCCGCTGAGCGCCACCAAGCGTTGGCGGATCGTGGAGATCCTGGAAAAGGCCAAGTAGCGAAGGCTCGAGTTCGCCCGGCGTTGC
Organism: Micromonospora sp. NPDC005215; assembly: GCF_040607915.1. Lineage (NCBI taxonomy): Bacteria > Bacillati > Actinomycetota > Actinomycetes > Micromonosporales > Micromonosporaceae > Micromonospora > Micromonospora sp. NPDC005215. The sequence goes on from NZ_JBEXHQ010000058.1 coordinate 16,190, forward strand.
GTCGGGCGTAGGTTCCGCCAGGCTCCGGCCGCTACGGCGGCCGGAGAACCGGCAGACATAGGAGATAGACGTGATTCAGCAGGAGTCGCGACTGCGCGTCGCCGACAACACGGGTGCACGGGAGATCCTGTGCATCCGGGTTCTCGGTGGCTCGGGTCGGCGCTACGCGAGCATCGGCGACGTCATCGTGGCCACGGTCAAGGACGCGATCCCGGGTGCCGGTGTGAAGAAGGGCGACGTCGTCAAGGCGGTCGTCGTTCGCACGGCCAAGGAGAGGCGTCGGCCGGACGGCTCGTACATCCGCTTCGACGAGAACGCCGCCGTCATCATCAAGGACGGCGGGGACCCGCGTGGTACCCGCATCTTCGGCCCGGTGGGCCGGGAGCTGCGGGACAAGCGGTTCATGAAGATTATTTCCCTCGCGCCGGAGGTGTTGTGACCGTGAAGGTCAAGAAGGGCGACACGGTCGTCGTCATCGCCGGCAAGGACAAGGGTGCCAAGGGCAAGGTCATTCAGGCCTACCCGCGGCAGGACAAGATCCTGGTCGAGGGCGTGAACCGGGTCAAGAAGCACACCCGCATCAGCACCACCCAGCGTGGCGCCAAGACCGGCGGCATCGTCACTCAGGAGGCCCCGATCCACGTCTCGAACGTGCAGGTCCTGGACTCCGACGGCAAGCCGACCCGCGTCGGTTACCGGATCGACGACAACGGCCAGAAGGTCCGCATCGCGCGTAGCACCGGTAAGGACCTGTGATGACCACGGCTACCGAAAAGACCCTGCCGCGCCTCAAGGAGCGGTACCGCAACGAGATCGTGGCCCAGCTGCGCGAGCAGCGCAGCTACGGCAACCCCATGCAGGTGCCGCGGCTGGTCAAGATCGTCGTCAACATGGGTGTCGGCGAGGCTGCTCGCGACGCCAAGCTGATCGACGGCGCGGTCCGCGACCTCGCCACGATCACCGGCCAGAAGCCGCAGGTGCGGCGGGCGACCAAGTCCATCGCGCAGTTCAAGCTGCGCGAGGGCATGCCGATCGGTGCGAAGGTGACCCTTCGCGGCGACCGGATGTGGGAGTTCCTGGACCGGCTGCTGTCCATCTCGCTGCCGCGTATCCGCGACTTCCGCGGCCTGGACGGGCGCAAGCTGGACGGGCACGGCAACTACACGTTCGGTCTGACCGAGCAGTCGGTGTTCCACGAGATCGACCAGGACCGGATCGATCGCCAGCGGGGCATGGACATCACGGTGGTCACGACCGCCACGACCGATGACGAGGGACGGGCGCTGCTCAAGCTCCTGGGCTTCCCGTTCAAGGAGAACTGAGATGGCCAAGAAGGCGCTGATCATCAAGGCGGCCGCGAAGCCGAAGTTCTCGGTTCGCGCCTACACCCGCTGCCAGCGGTGCGGGCGTCCGAAGGCGGTCTACCGCAAGTTCGGGCTCTGCCGGATCTGCATCCGGGAGATGGCCCACCGCGGTGAGCTGCCGGGCGTGTCCAAGGCTTCCTGGTAAGGGCGACCGCGTCCCGGCCGTCGGCCGGGAACTCCTGCACCGATTAGGTATTGCTCTTCGCCGTAGGCCCGGGGCTGATGCCCCGGGAACCCCGGCGAGAAAGGCTGACGAAATCCATGACGATGACCGACCCGATCGCAGACATGCTCACGCGTCTGCGTAACGCCAACCAGGCGTACCACGATCAGGTGAAGATGCCCTACTCCAAGATCAAGGCGAACATCGCCGAGGTCCTGAAGGCAGAGGGTTACATCTCCACCTGGTCGGTCGAGGAGCCCGAGGAGGGCGCCGTCGGCAAGCGACTGGTCGTCGAGCTGAAGTACGGCCAGAGCCGCGAGCGGAGCCTGGCCGGCATCAAGCGCGTGTCCAAGCCCGGTCTCCGGGTGTACGCCAAGTCGGACGGGCTCCCCCGGGTGCTCGGTGGGCTGGGCGTGGCGATCATTTCGACGTCCCAGGGGCTGCTGACCGACCGGCAGGCCCGCAAGCGGAGTGTTGGCGGGGAAGTCCTCGCCTTCGTCTGGTAACGGGAGACAGGTAGAAATGTCGCGAATTGGACGTAAGTCGATCCCGGTGCCAGCCGGCGTCGACATCACGATCGACGGGCAGACCGTCAAGGTCAAGGGCCCCAAGGGCCAGCTTCAGCACACCCTCGCCGAGCCGATCACGGTCGAGCGGGTTGAGGATGGGCAGCTGAGCGTCAACCGGCCGAACGACGAGCGCAAGGCCAAGGAACTCCATGGCCTGAGCCGTACGCTGGTTGCCAACATGATCGTCGGGGTCACCGAGGGCTACCGCAAGAGCCTGGAGATCGCCGGCACCGGTTACCGGGTCACCGCCAAGGGTTCGGACCTCGAGTTCGCGCTCGGGTTCTCGCACCCGGTGGTCGTCCCCGCCCCGGCGGGCATCACCTTCACGGTGGAGCGGCCGACCCTGTTCCACGTGGCTGGCATCGACAAGCAGCAGGTCGGTGAGGTCGCCGCCAACATCCGGAAGATCCGCCCGCCGGAGCCCTACAAGGGCAAGGGCGTGAAGTACCAGGGCGAGGTCATCCGCCGCAAGGCCGGAAAGGCAGGTAAGAAGTGAGCGCCACGCTGCTCAAGCGCCGCCGCGGTGTCGCCGCCAAGCGCGCCGTTGGGCGTGCGCGTCGGCACTTCCGCGTCCGCAAGAACGTCAGCGGTACGTCCGAGCGTCCGCGCCTGGTCGTCACCCGTTCGCTGCGGCACATGGTCGCCCAGATCGTCGACGACACCAAGGGCCACACCCTGGCGTCGGCGTCGACCCTGGACGCCTCGCTGCGCGGTGCGGAGGGCGACAAGAGCGCCCTCGCCGGCAAGGTGGGCGCACTGCTCGCCGAGCGGGCCAAGGCCGCCGGCGTCTCCAAGGTCGTCTTCGACCGCGGCGGCAACCGGTACGCGGGGCGAGTCGCCGCGCTTGCCGACGCCGCCCGCGAAGCCGGGCTCGAGTTCTAACAACCCCGTCACGAGAGATAAGGAAGGCTGCTGATGCCAGGTCAACAGCGCCGTGGCGGCGGGTCCGGTGGCAACGAGGGTGGTCGCCGCGACAACCGCCGTGAGGGCGGCCGCGGAAACGCGCCCGTCGAGAAGACCCCGCACCTTGAGCGGGTCGTCGCGATCAACCGCGTCGCCAAGGTCGTGAAGGGTGGTCGTCGCTTCAGCTTCACCGCCCTGGTGATCGTGGGCGACGGCGACGGCACGGTCGGCGTGGGCTACGGAAAGGCCAAGGAGGTGCCCGCGGCCATCGCCAAGGGTGTCGAGGAGGCCAAGAAGCACTTCTTCAAGGTTCCGCGGATCGGTCAGTCGATCCCGCACCCGGTGACGGGTGAGGACGCCGCTGGCGTCGTGCTGCTCAAGCCGGCCTCGGCCGGTACGGGTGTCATCGCCGGTGGTCCGGTGCGTGCCGTGCTGGAGTGCGCCGGGATCCACGACGTGCTCTCCAAGAGCCTCGGCTCGTCGAACCCGATCAACATCGTGCACGCCACCGTGGCGGCCCTGAAGGGGCTTGAGTCCCCCGAGCAGGTCGCGGCGCGTCGTGGCCTGCCGGTGGAGGACGTCGCGCCGGCCGCCATGCTGGCGTCGCGTGCGGGGGTGGCGCGCTGATGGCACGTCTGAAGGTCACCCAGCTCCGGTCCGGTATCGGGACCAAGCACAACCAGCGTGAGTCGCTGCGTTCGCTCGGTCTCAAGCGGATCAACGACGTGGTGGTCAAGGAGGACCGGCCCGAGATCCGCGGCATGATCTTCACTGTGAGCCACCTCGTGAAGGTCGAGGAGGTCGAGTAATGACGATCAAGGTGCATCACCTGCGCCCGGCGCCAGGTTCCAAGACCGCGAAGACCCGTGTGGGTCGCGGTGAGGGTTCCAAGGGCAAGACCGCTGGTCGCGGTACCAAGGGTTCCAAGGCTCGGAAGAACATCTCGGCGGCGTTCGAGGGTGGGCAGATGCCCATCCACATGCGACTGCCGAAGATGAAGGGCTTCAAGAACAGGTTCAAGGTGGTCTTCCAGGTGGTCAACCTGGACCGACTCGCTGAGCTGTTCCCGAATGGTGGTCAGGTCGGCCCGCTGGAGCTCGTCGAGTCCGGCGCGGTCCGCAAGGGTCACCCGGTCAAGGTCCTCGGCACCGGGGACCTCGGCGGTGTGGCGCTCCAGGTGTCTGCGCACGCGTTCAGTGCGTCGGCCAAGGAGAAGATCGCTGCCGCCGGTGGCTCCGCCACCGAGCTGTAAGGCGTACCGCCCATGGCGCCCGTCCAGTTGTGAGCAACTGACGGGCGCCATGGTCTGCCTGGGCCTCAAACGCCCGGTAACATCGGAATCGATTTATGTAGTCGGGCGCATCTGCCCGGACCGGGGTCGGGCTGTTAGAGTCCCATCCCAGCCATGGATTGCGGGCACTCGCTCGTGATCCACCCTCACCCGCCAGGGATCACCGGCGGCCCGCCTCGCGCAGGAGGAAGAAGTTGCTGTCCGCCTTTCTCAGTGCGTTCCGTACGCCTGACCTGCGCAAGAAGCTGCTGTTCACAGTAGGCATCATCGCGGTCTACCGGCTGGGTGCAACGCTCCCCAGCCCGGGCGTCTCGTACGGCAACGTGCAGAAGTGCCTCGACTCCATCTCGGGTGACACGACGGGCCCGCTGAATCTGCTCAACCTCTTCTCCGGCGGAGCGCTGCTACAGCTCTCGGTCTTCGCGCTGGGCATCATGCCCTACATCACCGCGTCGATCATCCTGCAGCTGCTGACCGTCGTGATCCCACGGCTGGAGCAGCTCCGCAAGGAGGGCCAGGCCGGCCAGGCGAAGATCACGCAGTACACCCGCTACCTGACCCTCGGCCTCGGTGTGCTGCAGGCCTCGGCGTTCGTTGCCCTGGCCCGCTCGGGGCAGCTGTTCCAGAACCGCTGCGACCAGTTCCCGATCATCCCGACCGGCACCGGCATCCCGGACTGGCTGACCCTGGCCATCCTGGTGATCACCATGACCGCCGGCACCGGCATGGTCATGTGGCTCGGTGAGCTGATCACCGACCGGGGCGTCGGCAACGGCATGTCCGTTCTGATCTTCACCTCGATCGCGGCCCGGCTGCCCGGCGAGGGCTGGCAGATCAAGACCAGCCAGGGTTGGGGCAAGTTCGCCCTGGTCATCGCGCTGGTCCTGGTGGTCATCACCGCTGTCACCTTCATCGAGCAGGCGCAGCGCCGGATTCCCGTGCAGTACGCCAAGCGGATGATCGGCCGGCGGATGTACGGCGGGACCTCGACCTACATCCCGCTGAAGGTCAACCAGGCGGGTGTGATCCCGGTCATCTTCGGCTCGTCGCTGCTCTACCTGCCGCAGCTGGCCCTGCAGTTCTTCGACCAGAACGATCCGGGCAAGGTCCAGGCGTGGATCCAGAACAACCTGGTCGCCCCGAACAGCCCGATCTACATCTCGGTGTACTTCCTGCTGATCATCTTCTTCACGTACTTCTACGTCTCGATCACGTTCAACCCGACCGAGGTCGCGGACAACATGAAGAAGTACGGCGGGTTCGTGCCGGGCATCCGGCCGGGCAAGCCGACGGCCGACTACCTGGACTTCATCCTCAGCCGGATCACCCTGCCGGGCGCGCTCTACCTCGGCGTCATCTCGATCCTGCCGAACTTCTTCTTCATCTGGCTGGACAGCCAGCAGTACCAGAACTTCCCGTTCGGTGGCACCGCTGTGCTCATCATGGTCGGCGTCGGTCTGGAGACCGTGAAGCAGATCGAGAGCCAACTCATGCAGCGGAACTACGAAGGGTTCCTGCGGTAGATGAGACTCGTTCTGGTTGGCCCGCCGGGTGCGGGTAAGGGCACGCAGGCGGAGTTCGTCGCCGCGCACCTGTCGGTACCCAAGATCTCGACCGGAGACATCTTCCGCTCGAACGTCACCCAGGGCACGCCGCTCGGCATCGAGGCGAAGCGGTACATGGACGCAGGCGAGCTGGTCCCGGACGAGGTCACCATCAACATGGTCCGGGACCGGCTGGCCGAGCCCGACGCCAGCGAGGGCTTCCTGCTCGACGGCTTCCCGCGGACCACTCCGCAGGCGGCCGCCCTGGACAAGCTCCTCGCCGACCTGGGCACCGCGCTGGATCTGGTCCTGGAGCTGGTGGTCGACGACGACGAGGTGATCCGGCGCCTCTCCGGTCGGCGTACCTGCCGGGGCTGCGGCAAGATCTGGCACGTCGAGTTCGACGCCACCACCCGCCAGGGCATCTGCGACAGGTGTGGCGCCGAGCTGTTCCAGCGCGACGACGACAAGCCGGAGACGATCGCCACCCGGCTTCGTGAGTACAGCGAGAAGACCGCGCCCCTTGTCGACTACTACGGCGCTCAGGGCAAGCTGGTCGGGATCGACGCCACCGGCCCGGTGGAGGACGTCACGACCCGGGCCATCGACGCACTGCGGTCGTACGGCGGCTGAGGTCCCGCCGCACCACGGCGGATAGAGTGCGAACAGCGGGGTACGCATGACGTGCCCCGCTGTTCGGCAACGAAAGGTAATCGCTCCATGCGTCGTCCCCAGCTGGACATCCAGCTGAAGACCCCTGACCAGATCGATAAGATGCGGGCCGCCGGTCTGGTGGTCGCCGAGGCGCTCCGCCGGATGCGGGAGGCTGTCGCGCCCGGTGTGAGCACCGCCGACCTGGACGCCATCGCCGAATCGACAATCCGCGACGCGGGCGGCGTCCCGTCGTTCAAGGGCTACCACGGTTTCCCGGCGTCGATCTGCTCCTCGGTCAACGAGCAGATCGTGCACGCCATCCCGTCGCCGAAGCAGGTGCTTCAGGCCGGTGATCTGATCTCCATCGACTGCGGCGCGGTGCTGGACGGGTGGCACGGCGACTCCGCCATCACCGTCGGGGTCGGCGACGTCGACCCGGCACTGCTGAAAATGGCCCAGGTCGCCGAGGACGCGATGTGGGCCGGCATCACCGCCGCCGCCCGCGGCGCGGCCAGCGGCAAGGGCCGCCTCACCGATATCTCGCACGCCGTGGAGAGCGCGGTTCGCAAGGGCGGCCGGTACGGCATCGTCGACGGCTACGGCGGGCACGGCATCGGCACTGAGATGCACCAGGACCCGCACGTGCTCAACCACGGTCGGCCGGGCAAGGGCCCGCGTCTGGTGCCCGGCATGGCGTTGGCCATCGAGCCGATGATCACGATGGCGTCTCCCCGTACTGTCGAGTTGGCCGACGGCTGGACGGTCGTCACCCGGGACGGCTCGATCGCGGCGCACGTCGAGCACTCGATGGCGCTGCTGCCCGACGGCGTGTGGGTGCTCACGGCCTTCGACGGAGGCCGCGCCCGCCTGGGCGACCTGGTGACCGCCCGCCAACCCGCCGCCTCCACCACCCCCTAGGTTCTCCGCCCCGCACCGCCGTGGGTCACGAGGTTGTGGTCGGTAGCTTCCTGATCGATCGAGCCCTGGGGTAGGGCGTGGCTGGCGTGCCGGTGGCATGCTTGCCGGCATGGACGGGCGCGACAGGATGCGAGCGGCAGACGCGGACCGCGAGGCGGTGGCCGAACGGCTGCGGGCCGCCCTCAACGAGGGCCGTGTGGACCTGCACGAGTACGACGAGCGGTTGCAACGGGCCTACGCCGCGCGGACGTACGCCGAGCTGGACACGCTGCTGATCGACCTGCCACCGATGCCGCCCCCGTCGCAGCCGGCCCTGCGGTCGGCCAGCCCGACGGCCCAGCCGCCCACCGGTCGGCTCGCCTCGTTCGCGCTCGGCGACACCAATCGTTGGCTGGGCGAGGTGTGGTGGCCGTACCTGAGGGTGCTCGCTATCGTGGTGACCGTCTGGGGCGTGACCTCGCTGCTGAGTCAGGAACTGCTCTACTTCTGGCCGGCCTGGGTGGCCGGGCCGTGGGGGGTGGTGCTGCTGCTCCGGACGGTGGGCGGGTTGGCCGGGGGAGAGCCCCGGCGCCAGGCGATCGAGCGGGAGCGCCGGCGGGAGCGCAAGCGGGTGAAGCGGGAGCGCAAACGCGAGCTCCGCGCCAACGAACCGGACAACCCACCCTCGGTCGGCTGATCCACCCCGCCCCGACGCGCCACGCCGCGCGTTGATCATGAAGTTAGCGTCGTCTCAAGCGGCGTGTCGTGACGACAACTTCATGATCGACATGAGTCGGTGAGGTGGGTGGGTGGCCGGTTTGGCGTGCGAGTGCAGGTCGGCGTAGACTTTCAGATCGGCGCACAGCGTCCACTCCGGCATGCCCACCCTGCGCTTCGGTGGGACCTGGAGCCGCGGCTGGCGCGGACTTCTGATTCTGATCAGATTTCCGTGTAAGACGTTGTGGGTCGCCCGGAGCAATCGACGTCAGGACAGCGGAGGACATGCCGAAAAAAGACGGAGCCATTGAGATCGAGGGTCGGGTCATCGAGCCTCTGCCGAACGCCATGTTCCGGGTAGAGCTCGCGAACGGCCACAAGGTGTTGGCTCACATCAGCGGCAAGATGCGGCAGCACTACATCCGCATCCTTCCGGAGGACCGGGTCGTCGTCGAACTCTCGCCGTACGACCTGACCCGCGGGCGCATCGTCTACCGCTACAAGTAGTCCTGACGACGGCCGGGAAGTCCGTGTCCGTCTTCGACGTCCGGCTTCGCGCATGGCGCGTCCCCGGGCCAGATGGGAAGTAAGGCAACCGTGAAGGTCAAGCCGAGCGTCAAGAGGATCTGCCAGAAGTGCCGGGTTATCCGCCGGCACGGCCGGGTCATGGTCATCTGCAGCGACCCGCGCCACAAGCAGCGCCAGGGCTGACTCAGTCCCACCGGCCGTGACACGGCCGGTCGGATCGGTCCCGGCCGCAGATCCAGGCAGCACAACACCAGCTCGTTCCAGCCACGAGCGGTACGCAGCGCGTACTCAATCGTGGTTGACCCCCGGTCGGAGGCCGGGGCCCGCTCGGGCAGCGACCGATCCCGGTCGCCGGCGCTCACCGCGTCGGAAAGACGGGACGGCCGGTAGCGGGATGGGACGGGTCCACACCTCCGCCACACATCACGAGGAGTACGCCCGCACATGGCACGTCTAGCCGGCGTGGATCTCCCCCGCGAGAAGCGGATGGAAATCGCGCTCACCTACATCTTCGGGCTCGGTCGCACCCGTGCCCAGGAGACACTCGCCGCCACCGGCATCTCGCCGGACAAGCGCGCTCGGGACCTCACGGACGAGGAGCTCGTGCAGCTCCGCGACCACATCGAGGGCAACTACAAGGTTGAAGGCGACCTGCGCCGCGAGGTCGCCGCTGACATCCGCCGCAAGGTTGAGATCGGCTGCTACGCCGGCATCCGGCACCGCCGGGGCCTGCCAGTGCGTGGCCAGCGGACCAAGACCAATGCACGGACCCGCAAGGGCCCGAAGCGGACCGTCGCCGGCAAGAAGAAGCCCGGCAAGAAGTAAGTAGTTCTTAACCGGATGACGGGGTCGGCCGCCGCCGAGGTGGGCCAGGCCGCAACCCAGTCCGGAAAGTCAACTAGGAGCGCACAGACTTATGCCACCGAAGGCTCGTGCCGGAGCCGCTGTCAAGAAGGTCCGGCGCAAGGAACGCAAGAACGTCGCCCACGGGCAGGCGCACATCAAGAGCACGTTCAACAACACCATCGTGTCCATCACGGACCCGACCGGTGCGGTCATCTCCTGGGCCTCCGCTGGCCAGGTGGGCTTCAAGGGCTCCCGCAAGTCGACTCCGTTCGCCGCGCAGCTGGCCGCCGAGGCTGCCGCGCGTCGCGCCATGGAGCACGGCATGCGCAAGGTCGACGTGTTCGTCAAGGGCCCCGGCTCCGGCCGGGAGACCGCCATCCGTTCGTTGCAGGCCGTGGGCCTCGAGGTCGGGCAGATCGCCGACGTCACCCCGCAGCCGCACAACGGATGCCGTCCGCCCAAGCGTCGCCGGGTCTGAGAGGTAGAGAGAGATGGCTCGTTACACCGGTGCTGACTGCCGCCGTTGCCGGCGGGAGAAGATGAAGCTGTTCCTCAAGGGCAGCAAGTGCGATGGTCCGAAGTGCCCGTTCGAGTCCCGGCCGTTCCCGCCCGGGCAGCACGGCCGCGGCCGCACCAAGGAGACGGAGTACCTGCTCCAGCTCCGCGAGAAGCAGAAGGCCCGCCGCGTCTACGGCGTGCTGGAGAAGCAGTTCCGCGGTTACTACGAGGAAGCCGTTGGCAAGCAGGCGAAGACCGGTGAGGTCCTCCTGCAGATCCTCGAGTCGCGGCTGGACAACGTCGTTTACCGGGCCGGCTACGCCCACTCGCGGGACATGGCCCGCCAGCTGGTCAAGCACGGTCACTTCACGGTGAACGGCAAGAAGGTCGACATCCCGTCGTACCGCGTCAAGGAGCACGACATCATCGAGGTTCGGGGCAAGAGCAAGGAGCTCACCCCGTTCATCGTCGCGCAGGCTCAGGCCGGCTCGAAGACGGTTCCGGCGTGGCTTGAGGCCATCCCGAGCCAGATGAAGGTGCTCGTGCACTCCCTCCCGGCCCGGCAGGTCATCGACACGCAGGTCCAGGAGCAGTTGATCGTCGAGCTCTACTCCAAGTAGTCGGGCTCGTTGCGGTGGCCCGCCCTTCGGGGCGGGCCACCGGAACAGTTTGTGTCGCGGGCGTCAAATAGCGGGCGCCCCGGAAGAGAAGAGAAAAGATGCTCATCAGCCAGCGACCCTCCCTCTCCGAGGAGTCGATCAACGAGACCCGGTCGCGGTTCGCCATCGAGCCGCTCGAGCCGGGCTTCGGCTACACCCTGGGCAACTCGCTGCGGCGCACGCTGCTGTCGTCGATCCCGGGTGCGGCGGTCACCTCGATCAAGATCGACGGCGTGCTGCACGAGTTCACCACGATCCCCGGTGTCAAGGAGGACGTGGTCGAGCTCGTCATGAACATCAAGGAGCTGTGCGTCAGCTCCGAGCACGACGAGCCGGTCAGCATGTACCTGCGCAAGCAGGGCCCGGGCGACGTGACCGCGGGCGACATCCAGCCGCCGGCCGGCGTCTCGGTGCACAACCCGGACCTCAAGCTCGCGACCCTCAACGGCAAGGGCCGGCTCGACATGGAGCTGACCGTCGAGCGGGGCCGGGGCTACGTGACGGCGGCACAGAACAAGCAGTCCGGCGCCGAGATCGGCCGCATCCCGGTCGACTCGATCTACTCGCCGGTGCTGAAGGTGACCTACCGCGTCGAGGCGACCCGTGTCGAGCAGCGCACCGACTTCGACCGGCTGATCATCGACGTCGAGACCAAGCCGTCGATGGGTCCGCGTACCGCGCTGGCCTCCGCCGGTTCGACGCTGGTCGAGCTGTTCGGGCTGGCCCGGGAGCTGGACGAGACCGCCGAGGGCATCGACATCGGGCCGTCCCCGCAGGACGCCCAGCTGGCGGCGGACCTGGCCCTGCCGATCGAGGAGTTGGACCTCACCGTCCGCTCCTACAACTGCCTCAAGCGCGAGGGCATCAACTCCGTTGGTGAGCTCATCGGGCGTACCGAGGCCGACCTCCTCGACATCCGCAACTTCGGTCAGAAGTCGATCGACGAGGTCAAGATGAAGCTCGCCGGGATGGGTCTCGGGCTGAAGGACTCGGCTCCGAACTTCGACCCGGCGCACGTCGTGGACACCTTCGGCGAGGCCGACTACGACACCGACGACTACCGCGAGACCGAGCAGCTCTAGTCCGCGCTGCCGCCACAACTGAGGAGCACCAAAAATGCCCACGCCCACCAAGGGCCCCCGCCTCGGCGGCAGCCCCTCGCACGAGCGGCTGATGCTCGCCAACCTGGCGACCGCGCTGTTCCAGCACGGCAAGATCCAGACCACCGAGACGAAGGCCCGGCGGCTGCGTCCGCTGGCCGAGCAGCTCATCACCAAGGCCAAGCGCGGCGACCTCGCCTCGCGGCGGCGGGTGCTGGGTGTCGTCAAGGACAAGGACGTCGTCTACGCCCTGTTCGACCAGATCGCGCCCCGGTACTCCAACCGCCCCGGCGGTTACACCCGGATCGTGAAGACCGGTCCGCGCAAGGGTGACAACGCGCCGATGGCGATCATCGAGCTGGTGGAAGAGCTTCAGGTCGCCGAGCCGAAGGTGAACAAGAAGACCGTGGCCCGCAAGGCCGCGCAGCAGGACAAGGTCGAGGCCCTGGCCCCGGCCGAGGAGACCCCGCAGTCGGCCTCGGCCGACCAGGACTCCGAGGCGCCGGTGTCGGCGTCCGGTGACAGCGCTGCGGCGCGCGAGGACAGCGACCTCGCGACCGAGGAGAACAAGGCCTGATTTCGGGCGTCGTTTCGGGCCCGGCACCCCTCACGGGGTGCCGGGCTCGATCCGTAACAGGAGGTACGAGGTGGACGAGCGGATCCGGCTGCGGCTGGACGTCTCGTACGACGGCACGAGCTTCTCCGGCTGGGCCGCCCAGCCGACCCGCCGCACCGTCGCGGGTGTGCTCGTCGAGACCCTGGACCTGGTCCTCGGTGCCGGTACTGTCACCGGGCTGACGGTCGCCGGGCGAACCGACGCGGGAGTCCACGCCACCGGGCAGGTCTGCCACCTGGATCTGCCCGTCGACGTGTGGCGGCAGCACGAGGGGCGGCTGCTGCGTCGCCTGGCCCGGCTGCTCCCCACCGACGTGCGCGTACGGGCGATGACCGAGATGCCTGCCGACTTCGACGCCCGGTTCTCGGCGACCTTCCGGCGCTACGAGTACCGGGTCACCGATGCGCCCTTCGGCGCGGAGCCGTTACGCCGGCACGAGGTGCTGGCCTGGCCGAAGCCGCTGGACCTGGCCGCGCTGAATGCCGCCGCGACCGGCCTGGTCGGTGAGCACGACTTCGCCGCGTACTGCCGGCGCAAGGAGAACGCGACCACGTGGCGCGAGGTGACCCGGCTGGACTGGCGCCGCGACCCGGACGGCATCCTGGTCGCGACAGTGCAGGCCGACGCGTTCTGCCAGGCGATGGTGCGCAGCCTGGTGGGGGCGATGCTGGTGGCCGGGGACGGTCGCCGCCCGGTCGAGTGGCCGGGCAGCCTGCTCGCCCGACAGGAGCGCTCCAGCGAGGTGACAGTGGCGCCCGCGCACGGGTTGACCCTGGTCGCCGTCGGCTACCCCGCGGATCCGTCGGAGTACGCCCGCCGGGCCAACCTCACCCGTCGACTGCGGGTTCCGGTCGAGGGCTGACCGCCGACGGTGTGGCGAGGGCTCACTCGCCGGGCAGGTCGCCGTCGCCGCTGCTGGCGGTGGGCTCCGGTGTCGGCTGGGCGGCGGTGCCACCGTCGGCCCGCTGTTGCAGGACGCCCCGGCTGAGGTGCAGCTCGATCATGTCGAACAGGATCTCGCGGACCGTGGTGTCGCCCGCCTTGATCGTCGCCCCGTCCTCGCGGACGACAAGCGCGTACGCCAGGTAGTGACCGCGCACCTGCCAGCCGACCCGGGCGGGGGCGCTGGTCAGCACGCCGGTGCCGTCGCCGTCGCCGGCGGTGAGGCCACGGAACCGGCCCTGCCGCTCGTCGAGGAGTGGGCGGACCCGGTCCCGGGCCCGTTCCGCGCTGACCTTGTCGGTGAGGTTGAACAACCCGGCGGTGACCAGGTGGCCGCCGTCGGGCGTACGCAGTGTGGCTCGGACGACCTGGTTGCAGCCGAGGAGGGTCAGCAGGTCGGCGACCTCGCCGGTGGCGGCGACGGCGCAGCTGCCGCTGGACTGTGTCTTGAGCACCTGGTAGCTCGGCTGGCCGTCGGTGACTTTCAGCTCCTTGCCGGGGAAGAGTTCCTTGGCGGTGAGCGGGGCCTGGTCGGATTCTCGGGAATCGAGGGCCAGCCGTTCCGCCGCGGCGGACGTCGGCGCGGCGTTCGGCTGGTATGTCGGGTCGGCCGTCGGTTGCCCGTCGCGCTCGTCGAGCAGCGCGGCGGCGCCGAGGCCGCAGAGGGCGAGCAGCACCAGGACGGCCGCGCCGCCGATCAGCACCTGCCACAGCCGGCCGCCGCCGCGTCGGGCCCTGGGCTGCGCCGCGGTGGCGGAGGTGTAGACCTGGCTGCGGGGAGCGGCGGGCGGAGTGTCGGCACGGGTCGGTGCTGGCTGCGTCGACGGCAGTGCGAGCTGGTTCGCCCGGGGCAGCGACGGCGTGGGGAAGCGTGACGGAGAGGGCCCGGCCGGCGGGGGCGGACCAGCGCCGAACACCGACAGGTCGGACCCGGGCTCCGGGTACTCCTCGAAAGCGTCCTCATCGGACTCGTACCGATACACCATGTCGCCCAGAGTAGGAGTGATTGTCCCTTTAGGGGGTAATATCGGGGAAATGTGCGCGTGGGTCGCGTCATGGTCGGCCCGGGCCGGTGCGAGAATTGCCGGCGTGACCGGCGACCACTACTTCACCGCTCAGCCCGCCAGCGACGCTCCGCCGCGCGAGGTCGAGTTCTCCGTCGCCGACCGCGACTACCGGCTCGTCTCGGCCGGCGGCGTCTTCTCCGCCAGCCGCCTCGACCCCGGCACCGCCGTACTCCTGCGCAAGGCCGAGCTGCCCGCCGCCGACACCGCCGGTGACCTGCTCGACCTCGGCTGCGGGTTCGGCCCGATCGCCTGCGTGCTGGCCGACCTGGCGCCGGCGAGCACGGTGTGGGCGGTCGACGTCAACGCCCGCGCCCGCGAGCTGACCGCCGCCAACGCGGCCCGGGTCGATGCCGCCGACCGGGTCCGGGTTCGCGCGCCGGACGACGTGCCGGCAGACACCCGGTTCGCCCAGATCTGGTCCAACCCACCCATTCGGATCGGCAAGGACGAGTTGCACGAGCTGCTGCTGCGCTGGCTGCCCCGACTCGCACCCGACGGCGTCGGCTGGCTGGTCGTCGCCCGGCACCTCGGCGGCGACTCGCTGCAACGCTGGATCACCGAACAGGGCTGGCAGGTCGAGCGGTACGCCAGCCAGAAGGGCTTCCGGGTGCTGCGGGTCACCCGGTAATTGGATGTCCCTCCCGCCCCCGCTGGGGCAGGATCCCGGCGTGGGATACGTGGATGTGGCAGCGGTCGGGCACATCCTGCCCGACGGTCGGGAACTCTTCGCCGATGTGTCGTTCCGGGTGGGCGAGGGCAGCAAGGTCGCCCTGGTCGGGCCGAACGGCGCGGGAAAGACGACACTGTTGCGGATGGTCGCCGGTGACCTGCCGGTGCACACCGGCGCGGTCGCCCGGTCCGGCGGTCTGGGCGTGATGCGGCAGTTCATCGGCATGATCGGCGACGAGTCGACGCTCGCCGACCTGGCGTTGTCACTGGCCCCGCCGTCGCTGCGGGACGCCGGCCGCCGGCTCGCCGAGACCGAGGCGGCCATGCGGGCGACCGAGGCCCACGGCAAGTTCAGCAACGCCGCGGCCAAGGCCCAGCTGGCGTACGCCGACGCGCTGGCGGCCTGGGGCGAGGCCGGCGGGTACGACGCCGAGGTGCTCTTCGACACCGTGGCGACCATCGTGCTCGACCGAACCTGGGACGCGGTGCGGGACCGGCCGGTGCGCACCCTCTCCGGAGGTCAGCAGAAGCGCTTCGCGTTGGAGCTGCTGCTGCGCGGCCCCGACGAGGTGCTGCTGCTCGACGAGCCGGACAACTTCCTCGACGTGCCCGGCAAACGCTGGCTGGAGGCACGACTGCGCGAGTCGACGAAGTCGGTGCTCTACGTCTCGCACGACCGGGAGTTGCTGGCCCAGAGCGCCGACCGGGTGGTGGCCGTCGAGGGTGGCAGCGCCTGGGTGCACCCGGGCGGCTTCGCGAGCTGGCACTCCGCGCGGGTGGCCCGGCACGCCCGCCTCGACGAGCTGCGTCGACGCTGGGACGAGGAGCACCAGAAACTGCGCGAGCTGATGCTCATGTACAAGCAGAAAGCCGCGTACAACGACGGGTTGGCCTCGCGCTACCAGGCCGCGCAGACCCGGCTGCGCAAGTTCGAGGAGGCCGGGCCGCCGCCCGTACCCCCGAAGGACCAGGACATCCGGATGCGGCTGAGTGGCGGGCGGACCGGCAAGCGTGCGGTCATCTGCGAGCAGCTGGAGCTCGACGGCCTGACCTACCCCTTCGACCTGGAGATCTGGTACGGCGACCGGGTCGCGGTGCTCGGTGCCAACGGCACCGGCAAGTCGCACTTCCTGCGGCTGCTGGCCCGCGGTGGCACCGACCCCGACCCGGCCAACGGGCCGGTCGACGGGGCCGGCGCGCTCGCGCCGGTGGCCCACGACGGTACGGCCCGGCTGGGCGCCCGGGTCCGCCCCGGGCACTTCTCCCAGACCCACGACCGGCCGGAGCTGATGTCGAAGACGCTTGTCGAGATCCTCTGGCGGGGCGACGAGCACCGCACCGGGATGGACCGGCACGCGGCGATGGGGGTGCTCAGCCGCTACGAGCTGGCCGCACAGGGCGACCAGCGCTTCGGCACGCTCTCCGGTGGTCAGCAGGCCCGCTTCCTGGTGCTGCTGCTGGAGCTGTCCGGCGCGACGCTGCTGCTGCTCGACGAGCCCACCGACAACCTCGACCTGGCCAGCGCGGAGGCGTTGGAGGCGGGCCTGAACGCGTTCGAGGGGACGGTCGTCGCCGTCACCCACGACCGCTGGTTCACCCGCTCCTTTGACCGGTTCGTGCTGTTCCGAGGCGACAGCGAGGTGGTGGAGACCCCGGAGCCGGTCTGGGACGTCGGCTGACCGGTCCTCGACGACGGCGCGCCAGACCGGCATAGGGTGGATCGCGTGACTGACATGACCTATCGCCGGTTGGGCGACTCCGGGCTCGTGGTGTCCGTGGTCGGCATCGGCTGCAACAACTTCGGCCGCAAGCTGGACCTCGACGGCACCCGAGCGGTGGTGGACGCCGCATTGGACGCCGGGATCACCCTGTTCGACACCGCCGACATCTACGGCGAACCGCAGGGCGGCTCCGAGGAGCTGCTCGGGCAGGCCCTCAAGGGTCGCCGCGACGACGTGGTGGTGGCCACCAAGTTCGGCATGGACATGAACGGCCTCAACGGGCCGGACTTCGGGGCCCGCGGTTCGCGGCGCTACATCGCCCGCGCGGTGGAGGCGTCGCTGCGCCGGCTCGGCACCGACCACATCGACCTCTACCAGATGCACGAGCCCGACCCGGGCACCCCGATCGACGAGACCCTGGCCGCCCTGGACGATCTGGTCCGCGACGGCAAGGTGCGTTACCTGGGCAACTCCAACTTCGCCGGCTGGCAGATCGCCGACGCGGACTGGGTCGCCTCGTCCAACGGCCGGGCCCGCTTCATCAGCGCGCAGAACCACTACAGCCTGCTGGAGCGTTCGGTGGAGACCGAGATCATCCCGGCCTGCGAGCGGTTCGGCCTCGGCATGCTGCCGTTCTTCCCGCTCGCCAACGGGCTGCTCACCGGCAAGTACAAGCGCTCGGGTCAGCCGCCGGCCGGCAGCCGGCTCTCCGGCGGTGGCCGGTACGCGGAGCGGCTCGCCGCAGCCGACTGGGACACCATCGAGGCGATCGAGGCGTACGCGGCCGAACGGGGTGTGACCATGCTCCAGGTAGCGATCGGTGGGCTGGCCGCCCAGCCAGCGGTGACCTCGGTGATCGCCGGTGCCACCACGCCCGAGCAGGTGCACGCCAACGCCGCTGCCGGCACCTGGGAGCCCAGCGACGAGGACCTGGCGGCACTGCGCGCCATCCTCTGAGCCGCGATGACACTGCCTCCTGATCAGACGACACCGGGCCGGGCCGCTCGTCGCGGCCCGGCCCGGTTGGTGAAACGCCGGTCGATCAGGTAGTGGTGCGGCGGCGGCCGAACAGCATGGCCACCCCCATCGCCGCGGCGACGAGGACCAGGCCGGCCGCCGCGAACGGCCACCAGCCGCCCGCCCCGCCTCCGTCCGTGGGCCTGGTCACCGCGACCGGCTTCGGTGCCGGCGGAGACTGCGCGGCACGGGCCTGCACCGTGGCGGTGGCCTCGCCCGGCAGTGGAGCGGGGGAGTTCACAGTCACCTTCCACGTACCGGCGGTGAGCACCGGGCCGCTGCTGTAGAAGCCCTGCCCCTCCGGCTGCGGCTCCAACTGCACCGGCCCGACCTTCTGCCCGTCCGGGCCGGTGCCGGTGAGCACCAACCGCACCACCCGGTCCAGCCGCCGGCCATCGGCGTAGGTGGCCTGGATGGTGACCCCCACCGCCCCGTCGCCGGCCACCGTCAGCTTGATCTTTTCGGCCTGGGCGGCCGCCGGGGCAGCGGAGAACAGGGTCAGGGCCAGTCCGGCGAACACGGCGGCCAACACCTTGCGGATAACCGTCACGGACATCTCCTCAACTACGAATGAGGGAGGCCCCTCCCCGACGCCGCAGCGTCGGGAAGGGGCCTCGTCGGATCAGAGCTGGCGACCGGGTGCCAGCCGGGTGGCATCGCCACCGAGCCGCCCGGTGCCCTTGACCGGTTCGCCGTCGTTCGCCTTGACGCCGGCCTTGCTGGCCGCGCCGCCAAGCCGAACGATCATCGCGTCGGTGTCCCGGACCAGGACATCCCGGACCTCCGCCTCAGCCACCAGTGTGGCGTCGGCGGCGAGCGTGCGGAACGCGGTCAACTGCTTGATCGCCTTGTTGTCGTTGCCGGCCGCCTCGGCCTGACGGGCCGCGTCGAGCTTCGCCGTCAACTGCTTGTGCGCCTTGGCCGAGAGCCGACCCGTCGCCTTGAACCGGTCCAGCAGGTTCTGCATGTCCCGGAACGAGGTGGTGACGAAGAACCGTACCGCCGAGGTGGTCTCGTTGCCCGCCTTGTCGGTCGCGGTCACTGTCAACTCGTGCAGGCCGAGCGGCAGCTCGTACATGGCCTGCAAGGTGCCGCTGGCGTACGCCTGGCCGTCCAACTTGCCGACCACTGTCGCGATGCCCGAGGTCGGGTCGACAGCCTGCCAGGACACCCGAACATCCTGGCTGTCTCCGTAGAGCTGGCCGTCGGCGATTCCGGACACGAGCAGCGTCGGCTTGGTGCCGTCGATCTTCAGGATCGCCGACTTGAGCGTCTCGGCGTTGCCCGCCTTGTCGGTGGAGCGGTACAGCAGCTCGTGCTGCCCGTCACCGGTCACCGCGACCGGCGTCGTGTACGGCGTCCACGCGCCACCGTCCAGCGACCACTCCACCGTCTTCACGCCGGAACCGGCGTCGGTCGAGGTCAGCACGACCGGGATCGTCCCGTTGTGCCAGCCGGCGTCGTTCGCCGGAGCGAACGTCGCCGAGGTCACCGGCGCGGTTGCGTCGATCTTGGCCGAGACGGTCTTCGTCTCCTCCACGTTGCCGGCCTTGTCCGTCGAGCGGAACCGAAGCTCGTGCTCGCCGTCTCCGGTGACGACCACCGGAGCGGTGTACGCCGTCCAGGTGGTGGCCCCGTCGAGTTGGTACTCCGTACCGGCGAGCCCGCTACCGCCAGCCTCGTCGGCGCCGGTGAGCGTCACCGTCACCGGCCCGGTGTACCACCCGTCGGTCGGGGTGCCGGAAACCGCCGCCGTGGTGACCGGCGCGGTCTCGTCGGCTACCTCCGTGCTGAGCCGGAAGTAGTCGAACGAGGCGGTCTTCGACGCCGTCTGGTTGGCGCCGAGGGTGAACAGCCCGACCTTCGGGGTGGCCCCCACCGCGCTGTTGGTCAGTGCCTCCAGCGCGGTCCAGGTCGTCCCGTCCGCCGAGTACGACGCGGTGAACGTGTCGCCGGTGCGGGCCAGCCGCAGGTGCCACACCGCATCGGTCAGGTTGGTCACGTCGGGCTGCGGTTGCTGTACCGTCCCGGCGATCTCGCTGCGGAACTCGATCCGCCGCGTCACCGCCGAGCCGGCCTGGTTGTCCGCGATGAAGTCGAACTTCAGGTAGTTGTCGTCGTCCGCCTGCACGAGCAGACCGGCCTGCTGGTACTGCTCGTTCAGCAGGCTGCCGTCGACCTTCGTCTCCAGGGTCCAGTCGCCCGACGGCGCGGTCTGGAGGATGAAGTTCTTCGGCCCGGTGTTGTCGGTGCCGTAGATGTCACCGTTGGGCACGTCGATCCGCAGCGCGCCGTCGGTGACCCGGTAACCGTTCGGGTCCTCCCGGGTGATGGCGTCCCACCGGCACTTGTCCAGCGAGCTGCCGGTGAACTCGTCCGACGGGTCGACCGGGCCGGCCGGGGCGTCCGGCGTGACCTGGAACGAGTCGAACGCGGCGTCGACAACCGGCGCCTCGGTGCCGCCGTTGAGGGCGAAGACCCCGATCCGCGGGTTGGTGATGCCGGCGAGCGCGGCCGAACGGCCGACCGGGGTGAAGGTCTGCCCGTCGCCCGAGGCGGACGCGGTCAGGTTCGTCCCGTCGCTGGTGATCCGCAGGTACACGGTGTCACCGGCAGGTGCGTTGGTGGCATCGGCGGCGTCGTTGCGCGGCGTGGCCGCCGTCTCCCGGATGAACTCCACCCGACGGCTGCCGTTGTAGAGCAGGTCCACCTTGGCGTAGTTGTCGTCGTCGCCGTAGACCAGCAGGCCGGCCTGCTGGTAGTTGGCAGTCACCGGGAGGGTGACCTTGGTGGTCATCTCCCAGGCGCCGGTCGGGGCCGCCTGGAGCACCAGGTTGGTGGCGTCGTTGCGAGCCCCGTAGAGGTCACCGACCCCGGTGGGCAGCCGCAGTGCGCCGCCACTCTGCGAGTAGAGCTGGTTCTCCCGGACCACGCTCGTCCAGCGGGCCTTGTCGAGGCTGTTGCCGTTGAAGTCGTCCGAACGCGCCCCGAGGCAGGACGTGTCCGGAGCGTTCGCCCGCACCGGCACCGTGGCATACGCCTTGGCGCCCTTGCTGTCGGTCACCGTGAGGGTGGCCGTGAAGGTGCCCGGGTTGGTGTAGGTGTGGCTGGCGTCCACTGTGGTCGCCGTGCCGCCGTCACCGAAGTCCCAGGCGTACGTCAGCGGGGTGTCGCCCTCGGCGTCGGTGGCCGTGCCGTCGAAGGCGACGGTGACCGGTGCGGTGCCGGTGGCCGGGGTGGCCGTGGCACTGACCACCGGCGGCGCGTTCTCGGTGACACCGCGGCCGACGAAGTCCATCCAGTTGACGTTGAACAGCGAACCCGTTCCGCCGTTCGGATCGCGGGCAACGAAGTACAGCGAGCCGCTCGCGGCACCGGTGACCGGCGCGCTCACGTCCGTGTACGTCTGCCACGCCCCGGTCGACGGCACGACGGCCGTGGCGACCACCGGTCCGTCAACCGCACCGGCGTGGACCTCGATCCGACCGCCAGCGGCGGCCGAGGCGGCCCGGAACCGGATCTCGGTGATGTTGGTCAGGTCCGCCGGAGCGACCGACCACCAGTCACCGTCCTCGATGAACGCGATGCTCTGGCCGCCACCGGCGGTGTCGGCCCCGGCCTCCCGCTGCACGCCGGCGTCTCCGCCGCCGGTGCTCACCGATGCCCGTCCGGTGGCGGTGAAGTACTCGGCCTGCTTCTGCTTGGGCTGGAGGACCTCGATCTGCCGGCCGGTGAGCGCGCCGGCGCCGCCGGCACCACCCTCGTCGGTGTAGGTGGCCTCGAAGACCGCGAAGACGTTCGCCTCGGCGCCGTGCCCGGAGGCGAGCGACGTCTGGACGGTGCCGGTGCAGCCGGTGTGCTGCTCCAGCGGGTGGGCGTGCTCGTCGTGACCGAGCAGCACCTGGAGGTTCACCTTGGCGCAGTCGATCTGCCCGTCCTCCGGGTCGGTCACCTTGACCGTGTAACGGACCTGGTCACCCCAGTTGAAGAAGCCACCGTCCGGCGGGAACTCGATGGTCACCGTCGGTGCGGTGTTGCCCACGGTGACCGGCACGTTGGCCACCGCGGTACGGCCCTTCGGGTTGGTCACGGTGAGCTGGGCGGTGTAGTTGCCCGCCGTCGCGTAGGTGTGCGTCGGGTTCGCCTCGGTGGAGGTCTGCCCGTCGCCGAAGGCCCAGGCGTAGGTGAGCGCGCCACCGTCCGGGTCCCGGGAGCCGGCGCTGGAGAAGGTGACGGTCAACGGTGCCGGCCCCGAGGTGGGGTTGGCGGACGCCGCCGCGATCGGCGCGCGGTCACCGGCGGTGTAGTCGATCCGGTAGATGCCGGAGTTGTCGTTGTTGCCGCCGAAGCCGCTGCCCCACTCGATCAGGTACAACGCGCCGTCCGGGCCGAACTCGAAGTCCATCGGCCGGATCATGCTCATGCCGGTGAGCAACTGGTTGATGTCCACAAGCGACTTGCCGTCGGCGGTCACCTGCATCGTGTACATCTTGTTCTGGTTCCACTCGCCGAGCAGCGCCTTGCCGTCGTAGTACGCCGGCCACTTGCGGGTGGAGTTGAGGTTGGCGTCGTACCGGTAGGCCGGGCCGCCCATCGGCGCGCCACCGCCACC
Organism: Micromonospora sp. NPDC005215; assembly: GCF_040607915.1. Classification (NCBI taxonomy): domain Bacteria; kingdom Bacillati; phylum Actinomycetota; class Actinomycetes; order Micromonosporales; family Micromonosporaceae; genus Micromonospora; species Micromonospora sp. NPDC005215. Next base: position 38,567 of record NZ_JBEXHQ010000058.1, read on the forward strand.
GATCTCCGGGTACCGCGCGTCACCGGCGTAGCCGTAGTCGACGGTGGCCGGGACGACCGGTGGGAGGTTGGTCAGGCCGGTGTTGTTTGGCGAGTTGTTGACCGGCGCGGCGCAGTCGAACTTCGCGCCGCTCGGGCCGGACGGGAACGTGTAGTCGTTGTACGCCTCGTTCGTTCCCGTGCAGTACGGCCAGCCGTAGTTGCCCGGGGTCACGATGTTCCACTCGACAAGGCCCCGCGGGCCCCGGTTCGGGTTGTCAGTGTTGGCGTCCGGTCCGTAGTCCCCGACGAAGAGCGTGTCGGTCTTCGGGTCGGTGCCGATCCGGAACGGGTTGCGGAAGCCCATCGCGTAGATCTCGGGACGGGTCTTCTCGGTGCCCGGCGCGAACAGGTTGCCCGTCGGAACGGTGTACGTCCCGTTGTCCTCCGGGTGGATCCGGATCACCTTGCCGCGCAGGTCGTTGGTGTTCGCCGAGGTGCGCTGCGAGTCGTAGTCCTGGCGGCCCGCCCGCTCGTCGAGCGGCGCGTACGAGTTCGACTCGAACGGGTTGGTGTTGTCACCGGTGGCCAGGTAGAGGTTGCCGGCGCTGTCGAAGGTCATGCTGCCACCGGCGTGGCAGCACGTGTTGCGCTGCGTGTCGACCCGCAGGACCTGCTTCTCGCTGGCCGGGTCGATGGTGTCGCCGGTCACAGTGAAGCGGGAGAGCAGGTTGCGAGTGACGTTGTCGTTCGGGGCGTAGTAGAGATACACCCACTTGTTGGTGGCGAAGTCCGGGTCGAGCCGGATGCCGATCAGACCGTCCTCGTTGCCGGTGAAGACGTCCAGGTCGACGGCGGTGACGGTGCTGCCGGTGTCCGGCTTGATGATCTGCACCCGGCCGTCGCGCTCGATGTAGAAGACCCGCCCGTCTCCGGCGATGTCCAGCTCCATCGGGTTGCTGGTGTTGCTGTCCAGCGAGACCTTCTCGAAGTTCGAGGTCTTGGAGGCGCCGCAGTCGGCGTCCGCGACACCGGCCGCGGTCCGGATGCCGCCGAGCAGGTGGGACAGGAACTCGGGCTCGGCGTACGACTCCCGGGTGTGCCCACCGCCGGTGTACCAGGAGCGGCCACCGTCGAAGTCCTGACACCAGGAGGTCGGGTGGTCGGCGCCCATCGCGCCCGCGCCCGGGGTGTAGCTCTTCTCGTCCAGGCTGGCCAGCACGTGCACGTCCGGCCGCGGGTTGGTCTGGAAGTTGTACCACTCGTCGAACCGGGACCAGCGGTCCGGCAGTTCGGCCGTGGACGGGTGGGCGTGATCCTCCACCTTGACCGTGGCCTGCTGGTTCTGCGGGTGGTTGGCGAAGTACGCGCCGACCAGGTCGCCGTACCAGGCCCAGCTGTACTCGGTGTCCGACGCGGCGTGGATGCCGACGTAACCGCCGCCGGCCTTCACGTAGCGCTCGAACGCCGCCTGCTGCTCGGCGTTGAGGACGTCACCGGTGGTGGAGAGCCAGATCACGGCCTTGTACTTCGCCAGGTTGGCGTCGCTGAATGCGGCGCCGTCCTCGGAAGTGTCCACTGTGAATCCGTTGCTGGCGCCGAGCTGTTGGATGGCGGCGACACCGGTGGGGATGGAGTCGTGCCGGAAGCCGGCGGTCTTGGAGAAGACCAGGACCGAGAAGGGATCGTCGGCGGCCTTTCGGGGCGCCTTCGGCGCCACCTGGGTGACCGGGGTTCCGGCCGCCGCCTCCCGCGGGGGGACCTGTGCGGCGGCCGGCGCGGCTTGCGCGGGCGTGCCGAACAGGGTCGTCGAGGCGAGGGCCAGGGAGATGAGGGTTGCGGTGATGGGTACGCGGGCACGACGAGAACGGGACACGCCGCCTCCTGTGTCGTAGTGACAGAGCTCGGGGGAGTCGGCTCGCCGAAGGCCGTCCCTGATGGAGCCGGTGGTCACACCGTGCCAGGGTGCCCCCACCGACATTTTGTCGAATCGCTGAACAAATTAATTCGGCTGGTTCAATGTCCGGCAAGATGCCGGCGGGTAACGGTTCTGCAACGGCAGGCGACATTCCGAACAGGACCGTATGAACCGCCCCACAGATCTAGCTCGATTCGGTGCGTTCCGGCCCGACGGTCACCGCCGAATCTCGCCTTGGCAGACCGGCGGATCTGTCGTACGGTGACACGCAAGTAACCCACGGGAGCCCGGTGTACCGGGCTGAGAGGGGGGCTGACAGCCCCCGACCGTCGAACCTGATCCGGATAATGCCGGCGCAGGGAGGAGCGTTGCCGTGCCGTCCCTGGGGCGACTGCATCTGATCACCGACACCCGACCCGGTCGGGACCCGCTCACAGTGGTCCGGGCCGCCCTCACGGTGGCCCGCGCCGACCTGGTGGTGCAGGTCCGGGTCGAGGACTCCGCCACCGACCGCGAGGCGTACGACCTGGCCCGGCGGGTGCTGGCGCTCTGCGTGTCGTACGACGCGACCTGCCTGGTCAACGACCGGCTGCACGTGGCGCTGGCGGTGGGCGCGGCCGGCGGGCACATCGGAGCGGACGACCTGCCGGTCGCCGCCGCCCGTCGGGTGCTCGGCCCCACCGGTGTGCTGGGAGCCACCGCCCGCGCGCCGGAGACAGCGACCGAGGCCGTCGCGGCGGGAGCCAACTACCTGGGCGTCGGCCCATGCCACCCCACCAGCACCAAGCCCGGCCTGCCGGACCCGATCGGACCGGCCGGCGTCCGCGCTGTCGTCGACGCCGTCGACGTGCCGGTCATCGCGATCGGCGGCGTGACCGCCGCCCGGGTGCCGGAGCTGCGGGCCGCCGGGGCGTACGGGGTGGCGGTGGTCGGTGCGGTGTCCGCCGCCGCCGACCCGGCGCAGGCGACCGCCACGCTGATCCAGGCCCTGACGTGCTGACCGACCGGTCCCCGTCGATCGACCGGCCCCGGCCGGACGTGGCGGTGGTCGGTGCGGGACCGATCGGGCTGGCGATCGCCTGGCGCTGCGCCGCCCGGGGGCTGCGGGTGGTGGTGCACGATCCGGCACCCGGCTCGGGGGCGTCGGCGGTGGCCGCCGGCATGCTCGCCCCGGTCGCCGAGGCGTACTTCGGTGAGCGGCAGCTGACCGAGCTGTTGTTGGCGTCCGCCGCCCGCTGGCCCACGTTCGCCGACGAGCTGGCCGAAGCGACAGGCGTCGACATCGGTTACCGGACCGAGGGCACCCTGCTTGTCGGGTTGACCGGCGACGACCTGGCCGAGGCGCGTCGGCTCTGGGCGTACCAGCAGGGGTTGGGCCTGCCGGTGACCCCGCTGCGCCCCAGCGAGCTGCGCGACCGCGAGCCGGCGCTCGCCCCGCGGGTGCGTGGCGGCGCGCTCGCGCCCACCGACCACCAGGTCGATCCTCGACTGCTGGTGCCGGCGCTGCGCACTGCCGCGCAGCGGGCCGGCGCGGTGCTGGTGCCGCAGGCGGTCGCGCGCCTGTCCGATGTGGACGCGCACGTCACAGTCGTCGCCGCCGGCTGCGGGGCCGCCACACTCACCGGCCTGCCCGTGCGGCCGGTGAAGGGCCAGATCCTCCGGCTCCGCGCGCCCGACGGCGGCTCGCCGGGCTTCCGGCACGTGATCCGGGGGTACGCCGACGGCGAGCACGTCTACCTGGTGCCCCGAGCCGACGGCGAGGTCGTGCTCGGCGCGACGGTCGAGGAACGGTCGGACACCACTGTCACCGCCGGTGCCGTGCAGCGTCTGCTCCGCGCCGGCGTGGACCTGCTGCCCGAGCTGGCCGAGTACGACCTGGTCGAGGCGGTCGCCGGGCTGCGCCCAGGAACCCCGGACAACGCACCGATCCTCGGACCGCTGCCGGGCCGGCCGGACGTGCTGGCCGCCACCGGTCACCACCGGCACGGCATCGTGCTCACCCCGATCACCGCCGACCTGATCGCGGACCTGGTGTGCACCGGCGGACCCGATCCGCTGCTCGCGCCCTTCCGACCGGACCGGTTCGCCGGCGCGGCGGCCGGCGGCGAGCCCGAACCGACGACGAAGGGGGACCTGTGGAGTTGACGGTGAACGGGGCCGGACGAAGCGTCCCGGGTGAGGTGTCGGTGGCCGACCTGGTCCGGGCCGTCGCCCCGCAACCGCGCGGGGTGGCCGTCGCGGTCAACGGCGAGGTGGTGCCCCGGGCGGGCTGGGCGACCACCGCGCTGCGCGACGGTGACCGCGTCGAGGTGCTCACCGCGGCGCAGGGCGGGTGAGCGGCGTGTCGTTCGAGCTGGGTGGGGAGACGTTCACCTCGCGGCTGATCCTCGGCACCGGTGGTGCCGCCAATCTGCACGTACTGGAACAGGCGATCCGGGCGTCCGGCACCGAGCTTGTCACAGTGGCCCTGCGCCGGGTGGACACCGCCCCGGGCACGGCTGGCGGGCTGCTGGACCTGCTGGACCGCTGCGGGGTACGGCTGCTGCCCAACACCGCCGGCTGCCACACCGCGACCGAGGCGGTGAAGGTGGCCCGGCTGGCCCGGGACGCGTTCGACACCGACTGGGTCAAGCTGGAGGTGATCGGCGACGAGCGGACCCTGCTGCCCGACGGGGTGGAGTTGCTCCGCGCCGCCGAGGAACTGGTCGCCGACGGCTTCACCGTGCTGCCGTACACAAGCGACGACCCGGTGCTCGCCCGCCGACTCGCCGACGTGGGCTGTGCCGCGGTGATGCCGGCCGGCTCCCCGATCGGTTCGGGGCTCGGCATCGGCAACCCGCACCACATCCGGCTCATCCGGCAGGGCGTCGACGTGCCGGTGATCCTCGACGCCGGCATCGGCACCGCCTCCGACGCGGCCCTGGCCATGGAGCTGGGCTGCGACGGGGTGCTGCTGGCCAGCGCGGTTACCCGGGCCGCGGACCCGGTGGCGATGGCCACCGCGATGCGGTACGCGGTCGAGGCGGGCCGGCTCGCGGCCGGCGCCGGCCGGATCGCCCGGCGCTTCCACGCGCTCGCATCCACTCCCGACGAGGGGAGACCGGAACTGTGACGCCGCCGTCCGGTGTTGTCGTGTTGACCGACCGGCTTGTCGCGCGCGGCGCGCTCGACCAGGTCGTGGCGGGGGTGGTGGCCGGGGGAGTGCGCTGGGTGGTGCTGCGGGAGAAGGACCTGCCCCGCGTCGAGCGCGCCGCCCTCGCCGCCGACCTGCGCGCGATCCTCGCCGACGTCGGCGGAACCCTCATCGTGGCCGGCCCCGACCCGCTCGGCGGCGACGCCGTCCACCTGCCCGCCGCCGGCCCGTACCCGCCGCCGACCCACGGCTTGGTCGGCCGCTCCTGCCACCACCAGACCGAGCTGAACCACCTGACCACCGAGCACTACGCCACCCTCTCCCCGGTCTGGCCGACGAAGACCAAACCGGGTTACGGCCCGGCGCTGGGGGTCGCGGGGCTGCGCAGTTTGATCGAGGTGAGCCCGGTGCCCGTGCTGGCCCTGGGCGGGGTTGAGACCCCGGAACAGGTAACCGCCTGCGTCCACGCAGGAGCCGCCGGAGTAGCCGTACTGGGCTCCCTCATGCGAGCCGAAGACCCGCATGCGGCAGCCGCCGCCCTCATCAGCGCCTATGCCGAGGCGGTCACCCCTGAGATTCCTCAAGCCGGCGGGAAGTCAGCCAGGTCCCCACGCACGGGGCTGCGGCCGACCGTGCCCACGCAGGGATCAAGCCTGACCGCCCGGAGTGGGCATCCCGACCGACGCGGAGATTCCCACCAGGGCCGCCGGCACCTTCACCACCGCCGCCGGCAACGGTCGCGT
>NZ_JBEXHQ010000059.1:0-44081 GCF_040607915.1 Micromonospora sp. NPDC005215
TTCACCCGGTCCAGGCCAGCCGTGCGCAGCGCCGGGGCCAGCCGGTAGGGCGCGGGGCGCGCCGGGCGTCAGGCGGTGACCGGGACGGCGGTGGCGGTGTCGGCCGGGGTGGTCTCGGCTGCCGGGGTGACCGGGCGGCGCTCGCGGGTCGACCACTGCACCGACAGGGTGGCCAGCAGCACCACGCAGGAGCCGAGCATGTGCGCGCCGACCAGCAGCGCCGGCACGTGGGTGAAGTACTGCACGAAGCCGATCAAGCCCTGACCCAGCTCCACGGCGACCAGGACGATCGCGGCACGGGTGGCCTGCCGCGCACCGACGGCGCGGAACGCGAAGATCAGCGCCACCGAGAGGCCGATCAGCAGGAAGACCGCGTCCGCGTGCACCTGCGAGATCGACTCCGGGTCGAGCCCGTTGCGGGCGGCGCCGTGGTCGCCGGCGTGCGGGCCGCTGCCGGTGACCCAGGTGCCGATGACCAGCACCGCTACCGCTACGCCGGTGGTGACCCGGGCCAGTACGCGCAGCGGCGTGGGCACCACGGCCACGGTCGGGCCGTCCGGGTCGCCGATGCGCCGCCAGAGGGCGTACGCGGCGGCGATCACCGCCATCGAGGCGAGGAAGTGTAGGCCGACCACCCACGGGTTGAGGTTGGTGAGCACGGTGATGCCACCGACCACCGCCTGGGCGGGGATGCCCAGGAACACGGCGACCGCGAGGGCCAGCAGCCCGGGTCGGCGCTGCCGGAGCGTCAGTACGGCCAGCAGGGTGGCCAGCGCGATCAGGCCCACCGCGAAGGTCAGCATCCGGTTGCTGAACTCGATCACCCCGTAGACACCCATCTCGGGGGTGGTGACGTACGAATCGTCGGTGCACCGGGGCCAGGTGGGGCAGCCGAGGCCCGAGGAGGTCAACCGGACGGCCCCGCCGGTGACGACGATGCCCACGTTCGCGATGATCGAGGTGAGCGCGAGGCGGCGCAGCAGGATGCCGGGGACCGGACGGGCGATTCGGTTCACGGCGCAAATCCTACGCACCGTAGTGATCGAGGTGCGTCCGACTCCGTCGGCTCGGTGGTTCGGATCACCGGGGCCCGGGTTTGCGACCCTCCGGGTAATTACGTAACGTTGGCGTTGTGAAAAACGTGGCGGCGCTTCCTGGGCATCGGCCGACGGCTGACCCGGCTGTCGGCGCGTCCGCGTCCGCCCCGGTCGTGACCACGTCGGCGGCGCCCGGTGCGGCCACGGCGGCGGAGATCTCCACCCGCGACCGGGTCACCCAACTGCTGCTGGAGCGGGGGGCCACCACCGCGGCGCAGCTCGGCGTCGCCCTCGGGCTCAGCCCGGCGGCGATCCGCCGGCACCTCGACGCGATGTTCGCCGACGGTGATGTGTACGCCCGCGAGCAGGTCGTGCAGGGCAGCCGCGGTCGGGGGCGTCCGGCCAAGGTGTTCATGCTGACCGAGGCCGGCCGGGTCCGCTGTGGCACCCATCACTACGACAACATGGCCACCGCCGCGCTGCGGTGGATCGCCCGCAGCGGCGGGTCGGACGCGGTCGAGGCGTTCGCCACCGAGCAGGTGTCCGCCCTGGAGTCGCGCTGTCGGACGGCCATGGAGGACGCCGGCAACGACCCTCTCGCGCGGGCCGAGGCACTCGCCGCGGCGCTCACCGCCGAGGGTTACGCTGCCAACGCGACCACGATCGCCTCCGGCGGTCAGCTCTGCCAGCACCATTGCCCGGTGGCGCACGTGGCCGCCGAGTTCCCTCAGCTGTGCGAGGCCGAGACCGCGGTGATCTCCCGTCTGGTCGGCACCCACGTGCAGCGCCTTGCCACCATCGCGCACGGCGACGGGGTGTGCACCACGCACATTCCGACCCAGCCGGGGCGTGCTCAATCCGGTAATCCCGTCACCACTGTGAGGACAGATAGATGACCGAGCAGATTGTCCAGCCCCTGACCCAGGAAGAGCAGCTTGCCGCCCTGGGTCGGTACGAGTACGGCTGGTCCGACCCGGACGCCGCCGGGGCGGTCGCCCAGCGCGGCATCAACGAGGCGGTGGTGCGGGACATCTCGGCCAAGAAGAGCGAGCCGCAGTGGATGCTCGACCTGCGGCTGAAGGGTCTGCGGCTGTTCGGCCGTAAGCCGATGCCGGCCTGGGGCGCGGACCTCAGCGGGATCGACTTCGACAACATCAAGTACTTCGTGCGGTCGACCGAGAAGCAGGCCACCAGCTGGGAGGACCTGCCCGAGGACATCAAGAACACCTACGACCGGCTGGGCATCCCGGAGGCGGAGAAGCAGCGCCTGGTCGCCGGTGTCGCCGCGCAGTACGAGTCCGAGGTCGTCTACCACAAGATCCGTGAGGACCTTGAGGAGCAGGGCGTCCTCTTCCTGGACACCGACACGGCGCTGCGCGAGCACGAGGACGTCTTCAAGGAGTACTTCGGCTCGGTGATCCCGGTCGGCGACAACAAGTTCGCCGCTCTGAACACCTCCGTGTGGTCCGGTGGCTCGTTCATCTACGTGCCGAAGGGTGTGCAGGTGGAGATCCCGCTGCAGGCCTACTTCCGGATCAACACGGAGAACATGGGCCAGTTCGAGCGGACGCTGATCATCGTCGACGAGGGTGCGTACGTGCACTACGTCGAGGGCTGCACCGCGCCGCTCTACTCCTCCGACTCGCTGCACAGCGCGGTCGTGGAGATCATCGTCAAGAAGAACGCGCGCTGCCGTTACACGACCATCCAGAACTGGTCGAACAACGTCTACAACCTGGTCACCAAGCGCGCCGTCTGCCACGAGGGCGCGACCATGGAGTGGGTCGACGGCAACATCGGCTCCAAGGTGACAATGAAGTACCCGGCGGTCTACATGACCGGCGAGCACGCCAAGGGCGAGGTGCTCTCGGTGGCGATGGCCGGCGAGGGTCAGCACCAGGACGCCGGCGCCAAGATGGTGCACGCCGCCCCGCACACCTCCTCGACCATCATTTCCAAGTCGATCGCCCGTGGCGGCGGCCGCACCTCGTACCGGGGTCTGGTGCAGGTGCTGGAGGGTTCGCACCACAGCCGGAGCACTGTCAAGTGCGACGCGCTGCTGGTCGACACCATCTCCCGCTCGGACACCTACCCGTACGTCGACATCCGCGAGGACGACGTGTCGATGGGGCACGAGGCGACCGTCTCCAAGATCAGTGACGACCAGCTCTTCTACCTGATGAGCCGGGGCCTGAGCGAGGACGAGGCGATGGCCATGATCGTGCGCGGCTTCATCGAGCCGATCGCCAAGGAGCTTCCGATGGAGTACGCGCTGGAGCTCAACCGCCTGATCGAGCTTCAGATGGAGGGCGCGGTCGGCTGACGCCGTCCGTTCCCCCTGCCGGCCGACCTGACATCGTCGACCTGACATCGTCGTCGCAGAACAGAACAGACCAAGGAAGAAATGACTACCCAGGCTTCCGCGCCGCCGCCCAGCACCAAGTCGCAGGCGCTGCGCTCGTACGACGTCGCTGACTTCCCGGCCCTCACCGGCCTGGAGGAGGAGTGGCGTTTCACCCCGCTCAAGCGCCTGCGCGGTCTGGCCACGGCGGACACCTCGGCCGCTACCGGCCGGGGCGTCACCGTCGAGCACCCGGACCTGCCGGCCGGGGTGTCGGTGCGGCTCGTCGAGCCGACCGACGCCAGCGTCGCGTCCGCGTCGGTGCCGACCGACCGGATCAGCGCGCTGGCCCACGGCGGGGCGGCGCGCGTCGCGCTGGTCGAGGTGGCGGCCGAGGCCGTCGTGTCCGAGCCGGTGGTCGTCCGCCTGCTGGGCGCGTACCCCGAGGAGTTGGCCTTCGCCCGGACCCAGGTCCAGGTGGGTCGGTTCGCGGAGGCCACTGTCGTGTTCTCCCAGGAGGGTTCGGCCACGCTGGCCGACAACGTCGAGGTGCTTGTCGCCGACGGCGCGAAGCTGACCCTGGTCACTGTCGCCGACTGGGCCCAGGACGCGGTCCAGGCGCAGCACGTCACCATCACGTTGGGTCGGGACGCCCGGGTGGTGCACGTCCAGGTCACCCTCGGCGGCGACCTGGTCCGGCAGTTCACCAGCGTGGAATACACCGGCCGGGGTGGCGAGGCAGAGCTGTACGGCGTCTACTTCGCCGACTCCGGCCAGCACCTGGAGCACCGGCAACTGGTCGACCACAGCGTGTCGGACTGCCGCAGCTACGTCGGCTACCGGGGCGCTCTGCAGGGCGCGGACGCGCACACCGTCTGGGTCGGCGACGTGCTGATCCGGGCCGAGGCGACCGGCACCGACACGTACGAGATCAACCGGAACCTGCTGCTCACCGACGGCGCGCGGGCGGACTCCGTACCCAATCTGGAGATCGAGACCGGCGAGATCGCCGGCGCCGGCCACGCCAGCGCGACCGGCCGCTTCGACGACGAGCAGCTTTTCTACCTGATGGCCCGGGGTATCCCGGAGAGCGAGGCCCGCCGCCTCGTGGTCCGCGGCTTCTTCGCCGAGCTGATCAACAAGATCCCGGTGGAGTCGCTGCGCGAGCGCCTCGGCGACGCGATCGAGGCCCGGCTCACCAAGGCGGGCGCCTGATGATCCGGATCTGCTCCGCCGAGGACGTGCCAAAGGGCACCGCGATCAGCGCGGACGTCGACGGCACCCCGATCGCGCTTGTGCACGGCGAGGACGGCGGGTTCTACGCCGCCTACGACGAGTGCTCGCACGCCTCGGTCGCCCTCTCCGAGGGCGAGGTCGACGGCTGCACGCTGGAGTGCTGGCTGCACGGCTCGCGCTTCGACCTGCGCACCGGGCAGCCTTCCGGTCTGCCGGCCACCGAACCCGTCCCCGTCTACCCCGTCGAAGTCCGCGACGGCGACATCTACCTCAGCCTGACGCCGAGTAATGGAGTGACCCGATAATGAGCACCCTGGAGATCCGCGACCTGAAGGTGTCGGTCAAGCTGCCCGAGGGTGAGCTCAAGCCGATCCTGGCCGGCGTCGACCTGACCGTGAGGTCCGGTGAGACCCACGCGATCATGGGGCCTAACGGCTCCGGCAAGTCCACCCTGGCGTACTCGATCGCCGGTCACCCCAAGTACGAGATCACCAGCGGCACGGTGACCCTCGACGGCGAGGACGTCCTCGCCATGACGGTCGACGAGCGCGCCCGCGCCGGCCTCTTCCTGGCCATGCAGTACCCGGTCGAGGTGCCCGGCGTCTCGGTGGCCAACTTCCTGCGGACCGCCAAGACCGCCATCGACGGCGAGGCCCCGAAGCTGCGGACCTGGGGCGGCGAGCTGCGCGGCGCGATGGAGCGCCTCCAGATGGACCCGGCGTTCGCCCAGCGCAACGTCAACGAGGGCTTCTCCGGCGGTGAGAAGAAGCGGCACGAGATCGTCCAGCTGGAGCTGCTCAAGCCGAAGATCGCCATCCTCGACGAGACCGACTCGGGCCTCGACGTGGACGCGCTGCGTGTGGTCAGCGAGGGCGTCAACCGGGTCCGCGACACCGGCGACACCGGCGTGCTGCTGATCACCCACTACACGCGGATCCTGCGCTACATCAAGCCGGACTTCGTGCACGTCTTCGTGGCCGGCCGGATCGTCGAGCAGGGCGGCCCGGAGCTGGCCGACAAGCTCGAGGCCGAGGGCTACGAGCGGTACGCCGCCGGGGCCGGCACGGCCAAGGCCTGAGCGAGAGAGGCGCTGCCGAGATGACCAGCATCGCGATCCCCGCGGGGATGCCGCAGTACGACGACGTGCCACGTTTCGACGTGGCCCGGGTGCGCGCCGACTTCCCGATCCTGAGCCGGGAGATCAACGGGCACCCGCTGGTCTACCTCGACAGCGCCAACACCTCGCACAAGCCCCGCCAGGTGCTCGACGTGCTCGACGAGCACTACGCGCGGCACAACGCCAACGTGTCGCGTTCGGTGCACACGCTGGGCACCGAGGCCACCGAGGCGTACGAGGGGGCGCGGGCCAAGGTCGCCGCGTTCATTTCCGCGCCGAGCACCGACGAGGTGGTGTTCACAAAGAACTCCACCGAGGCGATCAACATCGTGGCGTACGCCTTCTCGAACGCCTCACTGCGCGCGGACGGCGACCCGCGGTTCCGGCTGGGGCCGGGCGACGAGGTGGTGATCTCCGAGATGGAGCACCACTCGAACATCGTCCCGTGGCAGCTGCTCTGCGAACGCACCGGCGCGACCCTGCGCTGGTTCCCCGTCACCGACCAGGGCCGACTGGACGAGTCCGGCCTGGAGGACCTGGTCACCGAACGGACGAAGATCGTCTCGTTGGTGCACATGTCGAACATCCTGGGCACTGTCAACGCCACCTCCCGCATCACCGCGCGGGTCCGTGAGGTGGGCGCGCTGCTGCTGCTGGACTGCTCGCAGTCGGTGCCGCACCTGCCGATCGACGTGGTCGACCTGGACGCCGACTACATCGTCTTCACCGGCCACAAGATGCTCGGCCCGACCGGTATCGGCGTGCTCTGGGGCCGGGCCGAGCTGCTGGCGGCCATGCCGCCGGTGTTCGGTGGTGGTTCGATGATCGAGACGGTCACCATGGCCCGCTCGACGTTCGCCGCGCCGCCGACCCGGTTCGAGGCGGGCACGCCGCCGATCGCCGAGGCGGTCGCGCTCGGCGCGGCGGTGGACTACCTCACCGGGATCGGCATGCCGGCCATCCAGTGGCACGAGAAGGAGCTGACGGCGTACGCGCTGGACGCCCTCGGCGCGGTGCCCGACCTGCGGATCTTCGGTCCGACCGTGCCGGTCGGCCGGGGCGGCACCATCTCGTTCGCGCTGGGTGACGTGCACCCGCACGACGTGGGTCAGGTGCTGGACTCGCTCGGCGTGCAGGTGCGGGTGGGCCACCACTGCGCCAAGCCGGTGTGCAGCCGGTTCGGTGTCCCGGCGATGACCCGGGCCTCGTTCTACCTCTACACCACCACCGAGGAGATCGACGCTCTGGTGGCCGGTCTGGAGCAGGTGCGGAAGGTGTTCGACTGATGCAACTCGACCAGCTCTACCAGGAGATCATCCTGGACCACTACAAGCGCCCGCACGGGCGTGGCCTGCGGGACGCCGACGACCCGAGTGACCAGGTCGCGGAAGCCCACCACGTCAACCCCACCTGCGGCGACGAGGTCACCGTGCGGGTGGCCACCGACGGCGACGTGCTGCACGACATCTCGTACGACGGCATGGGCTGCTCGATCAGCCAGGCGTCGGCGAGCGTGCTGCACGAGTTGCTGCGCGGTCGGGGCGCCGGGGAAGCTTTCGAGGTGCACGAGGCGTTCGTGGAGTTGATGTCCGGGCGTGGTCAGGTCACGCCGGACGAGGACGTGCTCGGTGACGGGGTTGCTTTCGCGGGTGTGGCCCGCTACCCCGCCCGGGTCAAGTGCGCGCTGCTGCCGTGGATGGCGTTCAAGGACGCCGCGGCACGCGCCGGTGTGGGCGTGAGCCCGGAGGTGAAGGCATGAGCAGCGAGAACACCGCTACCGCAGCGACGCCGGAGGCCGGTGACGCCGTTGCGGCGTCGCAAACCGACGCCGTCACGACCGATGGCGCCGTGACGACCGATGGTGCCGTGACGACCGATGGTGCCGTCACGACCGATGGTGCCGTCACGACAGATGGTGCCGGCGACTCCGTCGCCCCGGCGGGCGGCGTCAGTAAGGCCATGATCGCCGACATTGAGGAGGCGATGAAGGACGTCGTCGACCCGGAGCTGGGCATCAACGTGGTCGACCTGGGCCTGGTGTACGGCGTGCACGTCGACGACGAGAACGTCGCCACTCTCGACATGACGCTCACCTCGGCGGCCTGTCCGCTGACCGACGTGATCGAGGACCAGACCCGGCAGGCGCTGACCACCGGCCCCGGCGGCGGCCTGGTCAACGACATCCGGATCAACTGGGTGTGGCTCCCGCCGTGGGGCCCGGACAAGATCACCGACGAGGGCCGGGACCAGCTCCGATCCCTCGGCTTCAACGTCTGAGCCGACCTGGTCGGTTCTGCCCGTCGAGCGCGACACCCCCGACCGGGGGCGTCGCGCTCGACCCTTTTCCCGCCTCTCGCGCCCTGCGGACCGTGCCCCCTCGATCCAAGATCGTGCTAGTTAGACCCAGGATCGAGTGGTGTCGGCGAGCCGGGAGGCCACTACTTCCTGTCAACGCCGTTGCGTTTGGCGGAGCGGTTGTTCGTCAGCCCACCCCGCCTCGTCGATCAGCGAGCTGTGGGGGTGACAAGGCTGGGCCGGACTGTCTCCGCTGTGGGATCTTGCGCTTGTCCGACCGCAGGGGCATCGCGCTCATGTCGACAACCGTGACGGCTAGGTCGGCGCGCGGGGGCGTCGCGTGCTGCTTTCGGACGGGAAACTGCTGGTTAGCCGTATAGCAAGGAGTCATATTCATACCTCAGAGGTATATCGCTGACCGCGGCGGCGCCGCCCCGACCGGCGGCAGGTCGACGACAGGGGGCGCCACCTGAGTTGCCAGGGAACCCTCTGCCCTAACGCAAGGGCGTTGTCCAGGATGTAGTGGCGTCCTGGCGCTTCGTGGCCACTCCATCCTGGTTCGAGCAGACCTTGCCGCTGGCGTCCCGAACCCCCGCTCCCGACCGGCCGAGCACGCTGCTCGTCGCAAGATCCGCGCGATATCAGGGATGTTGCTGTCTCTGGCGCGGCGGAGGCAGCAACATCGGGGAAGTTGCGTAGATCTTGGCGCGGGGCGCGGGGCGCGGGGCGTGGGGCGCGGGGCGCGGGGCGCGGGATGCGGCGGCGGGGAAATGCGGTGGCGCGGGCGTGGCGTCGGCGCGCAGGATGCCTGTGTGATTGAGGCGTACCCGATGCAGGTCCCTGTCCGCGCGGCGACTGCCGTGCGTCGACAGCGGCCGGTCCGGGGGCGAGCCTCGACCCGCCACCGACTCCCGTGACCGAGGCGCTGCTCGCCGGTCTGGTGGCCGGGTACGGCGTCGCCATCCCGGTCGGCGCGATCGCGATCCTGATCCTGGGCCTGAGTGCTCGTACCTCGTTCCGGGTCGGTGCCGCGGCGGCGCTCGCGGTGGCGACGGCCGACGGGCTCTACGCGGCGATCGCCGCGCTCGGTGGCGCCAGCCTGGCCGGGGTCGTCGCGCCGGTCGCCGGGCCGCTGCGGGTGGTCGCGGCAGTCGTCCTGCTGGGTCTGGCCGCGCACGGCCTGTGGCGGACCTGGTCCGCGCACCGGTCGCGGCAGACGCCGGCGGCACCCGTCGGTGGGGGTCTGAGCACTCCGGGGCGGGCCTACGCGGCGTTGCTCGGGCTGACCCTGCTCAACCCGGCGACGGTTCTCTACTTCACCGCGCTGGTGCTCGGCCGTCGGGACACCGCCAGCGCGGGCGCGGGCGCGGCGGTGCTCTTCGTGGCGGGCGTGTTCCTGGCGTCGGCGAGTTGGCAGCTGCTCATCGCCGGCGGCGGCACAGTGGTCGGTCGGGCGTTGGGCAGTCCGCGCGGGCGGCTGGTCACCGGTCTGGTCTCCAGCGCGCTGATCGCCGCGCTGGCGGTGGCCGCGCTGCTGCCGGGCTGAGCGGTCCCCGCCCGAGGGCCCGGCCGGGCCCGGCGTGCCGTACGGTCGGGCGGTGACCAGTCGACCCGCAGCCGGGGGCGGCCGGTGGGTGGAGGTCGATCCGGCCCGCGTCGGCCGCTGGGTCGAGGGCTTCGCCGACCGGCACGGCCCGCACACCACCACCGCCCGGGAGTACGGGCTGCTGCTCACCGCCGACGACGGGGCAACCGCCGAGCTGTACGCCCCACCCGGGGCGCCGGCCAGCGACGACGTCGCCGGGTTCGTGGCCGCCGCCGTCGCGCCCCGCCGGATCGGCCTGCTGCTGGCCCGCAAGGGCGCGGTGGCCGTCGGCGTGGCCGAGGGCGGCGACCTGGTCGTCTCCAAGGTGGACAGCCGCTACGTGCAGGGGCGCACCGCCGCGGGCGGATGGTCACAGCAGCGGTTCGCCCGGCGGCGTGACAACCAGGCCAAGGCGGCGATGGGTGATGCGGCGGACCTGGCCGTACGCCTGCTCCTGCCGGCCGTGGCGACGCTGACCGCTGTGGTCTGCGGCGGGGACCGGCGGGCGGTGGACACGGTGCTGGCCGACCGGCGGTTGGCCCCGCTCGTGCCGCTGCGCGCGGAGCGGCTGCTCGACGTGCCGGAGCCTCGGCACGCCGTGCTCGTCGCGGCGGCGACCGCAGCCCGTGCGGTGCACATCCGACTGCGCGACCCGGCACCGGTCGGCTGAGGAGACGACCGCCACGCAAAACGGGGTTCCTGACCTGCCGCCGTGCCGACGGCCGGAGTATGGGCAGGTGGAGGCGCGCCGCCAGCAGGGAGATCACCATGTCCGACGCCCAGATCCTGCGTACCGTCCTCGACCGGTGGAAGTCCGCTGTCGACGCCCACGAGCCGGAGCGTGTCGCGTCGTACTTCACCGGGGACGCGATCTTCCAGGGGTTGCACCCGTACACCGTCGGCCGGGCCGGGGTCGCCGCGTACTACGCCGCCCAGCCGCTCGGGCTGACCGCCGCGTACGACATCCGGGAGGCCCGCCGACTCGCCGACGACCTGGTCCTCGGCTATCTGGAGGTGCGGTTCGGCTTCACCGACCGCCCCACCCTGACCGTGCACCTCGGCGTGGTCGTGCGGCGGATCGACGACGACTGGCTGATCGAGCACTACCAGGTCTCCAGGCTCGACTAGAGCGACAACCGCCCCGCCAGCGTGGTCGGCGCTGACGGGGCGGGGCAGGTCGGATCAGAGCTGGTCGGTGCCGAAGGTGTCGCAGTTCTTCGGGTCGCCGCCGTCGTAGCCCCGGGTGAACCAGCGCTTGCGCTGCTCGGACGTGCCGTGGGTGAACTGGTCCGGGTTGACCCGCCCGCCGGAGCGCTCCTGGATGCTGTCGTCGCCGATCGCCTCGGCGGTGTCGACGGCCTGGCTGATGTCGGCCTCGGTGATTGACGTGAACAGCGGCTCCCGCCCGGTCTTGTCCTTGCTCTCGGTGGCGTGCTTGGCCCAGGCGCCGGCGTAGCAGTCGGCCTGCAACTCCAGTCGCACGGAGGCGGAGCGGGGGCCGCTCTGGTCGCCCTGGCCGGCCTTGGCGTTGGTGCCGAGCAGGTTCTGGATGTGGTGGCCGTACTCGTGGGCGAGCACGTACGGCTGGGCGAACTCACCCTTCGCCCCGAACCGGGACGCCAGCTCGTCGTAGAAGCTCAGGTCGATGTACACCTTCCGGTCGGCGGGGCAGTAGAACGGGCCGACGCCCGAGTCGGCCTGCCCACAGCCGGTGTTCACGGCGGCCTGGAAGAAGTTGGTGGTGGTGGGCTCGTACTTGCCGTTGCCCAACTCCGGGTACGCCTTCTGCCAGTAGTCCTGGACGCTGTTGACGAAGAGCAGGTTGCGGCAGCGCGCGTCGTCGAGACGGTCGGGGTTCGCGGTGGAGCACGCCTGCTCCAGGTCGCCACCTCCGGCCTGGCCGCCCTCGTCGCCGTTGGTCATGGCGTTGAGACCGAACCCGCCGCCGAGCAGGGCGACGAGTACGGCCACCACGATGCCGATGATGCCGCCCCGACCGCCGCCGCCCGGGATGGGGATGCCGAGGCCGCCGCCCGACCCGCCGCCACCCCGACCCAGGTCGTTGGCCTGTGAGGTGTCGAGCTCGGCCCGCTCGTTGAGTTCCATGCTGACCCCGATCGCCGTATGCCAGTGAATGTCTTTTATGTGTCGGTTCGTCGCTTCGGTGCCGGACGGGGTCCGGACAGGCGTTCCGGTACCCGATGATCTTGATTGGTAATCCGAGCGGGGCGCTGGGGAGCGCCCGGTACACTTGTCGGGTGCTGCGCTGCGAAGGCTGAACCGCCCCGCGCCGTCGGGCCCCTTGAGCCCGCCGGCCGTTTCGCGTGCCCCGAGTCAGCCTTCCAGACCCCGAGAGCGAGCCCGAAAACATGATCACAGCCACCGGCCTGGAACTGCGTGCCGGTTCCCGGATCCTGCTGTCCGACACCACCCTGCGCGTGCAGCCGGGTGACCGGATCGGCCTGGTCGGTCGCAACGGCGCCGGCAAGACCACCACCCTGAAGGTGCTCGCCGGTGAGGGACAGCCGTACGCCGGCCAGATCGACAAGCGCAGTGCCATCGGCTACCTCCCGCAGGACCCGCGCACCGGCGACCTGGAGGTGACCGGCCGCGACCGGGTGCTCTCGGCGCGCGGCCTGGACGTGCTGATGTCCCAGATGCAGGAGATCGAGGCCCGCCTCGCCGAGGACACCAGCGACAAGCTGGTCCGCCGCTACGGCGCGCTGGAGGACCAGTTCGCCGCGCTCGGCGGGTACGCGGCCGAGGCCGAGGCCGCCCGGATCTGCGCCAACCTCGGTCTGCCGGACCGGGCGCTCGCGCAGACCATCGGCACCCTCTCCGGCGGTCAGCGCCGGCGCATCGAGCTGGCCCGGATCCTGTTCCGCGACGCGGGCGAGAACGGCGGCGGCATCCTGCTGCTCGACGAGCCGACAAACCACCTCGACGCCGACTCGATCACCTGGTTGCGCGGCTTCCTCGCCAACCACAAGGGCGGCCTGATCGTGATCTCCCACGACGGCGCGTTGCTGGAGTCGGTGGTCAACAAGGTCTGGTTCCTCGACGCCACCCGATCCGTTGTCGACGTGTACAACCTGGGCTGGAAGGCGTACCTGGAGGCGCGCGAGACCGACGAGCGGCGTCGCCGTCGGGAGCGGGCCAACGCGGAGAAGAAGGCCGGCGCGTTGATGGCGCAGGCCGACAAGATGCGGGCCAAGGCCACCAAGACCGTGGCCGCCCAGAACATGGCCCGCCGCGCCGAGAAGCTGATCTCGGGCCTGGAGGATGTGCGGGTCGCCGACCGGGTGGCCAAGGTGCGTTTCCCCAACCCCGCGTCGTGCGGCAAGACCCCGCTCACCGCGACCGGCCTGTCCAAGTCGTACGGCTCGCTGGAGATCTTCACCGACGTCAACGTCGCGGTGGACCGGGGCTCTCGGGTGGCCATCCTCGGGCTCAACGGCGCCGGCAAGACCACCCTGCTGCGGATGCTCGGCGGGCTGCTCACCCCGGACACCGGCGAGGTGCACGCGGGTCACGGCCTGCGGCTGGGCTACTACGCCCAGGAGCACGAGACGCTGGACGTGGAGCGGACCGTACTGGAGAACATGCGCGCCGCCGCCGTCGAGCAGTCCGACACCGACCTGCGCAAGATCCTCGGCGCGTTCCTCTTCTCCGGGGACGACGTGAACAAGCCGGCCGGGGTGCTCTCCGGTGGTGAGAAGACCCGGCTGGCCCTGTCCACCCTGGTCTGTTCCGGTGCCAACGTGCTGCTGCTCGACGAGCCGACGAACAACCTCGACCCGGTCAGCCGGGAGCAGGTGCTCGACGCCATCGCCAACTATCCGGGCGCGATCGTCCTGGTCACCCACGACCCGGGGGCGGTGCTCGCGCTCAAGCCGGACCGCGCGATCCTGCTGCCCGACGGTGACGAGGACGCCTGGAGCGACGACCTGCTCGAGCTGGTCGAGCTGGCCTGACCGGCGTCTCCGGCGGGCCGTCCTCAGCCGAGCAGGTCGACGAGCCGACCCAGCACACCGGAGCTGACCAGGATCACCACCCCGACGCCGACGAAGATCGCCGGCACCAGCCAGTGGCCCGCGCGCTCGACCAGCCGGACCACGCGGGGGTGCCCGCCCAGCCAGGCGCCGGCGGCGCACCACAGGGCGATCAGCAGCACGAACACCAGCAGGAAGACCGCGCTGTCGGCGGCGCCGAGGGCGCGGAAGACGGGTACGTAGACGGCCACGTTGTCGGCGCCGTTGGCGATCGTCACCCCGGCCACCCCGAGCAGGCCGGTGACGACAGTGGGGGTCTCGTCGTCGTCGGTACCCCGTAGCGCGCGTACGCCCAGCGCGATCGGCAGCAGCCCGAGCAACCCCGTCCACGGGTCCGGCACCACCAGCAGGCCGGCCGCGACCACAGTGCTGGCCAGCGCGAGCGCGCCGATGCCGAGGTATTGGCCGGCGACAATGTGCCAGGGTCGGGGCCGCCCGGTGGTGCGGGCCGCGACGAAGAACAGAGTCAGGATGACGATGTCGTCGATGTCGGTGGCGGCGAAGACCACTGCCGCTCCGGCCGCGGTGCCCAACAGGTCGATCACGACCGAAGGCTACGGGTCGCCGCCAGCCGCCAGCACGCGGCGGTGGTACGCCTGGACACCACGCCGGGGTCGATTGCCAGGATCACTCTATCGGGAAGCTGACATTGCATAGCGTGTCGGTTGGCGAAGAGTTGATATCTGGCGCATGATCGTTCGAGGCGGTCTAATAGGTGGGACCGTATCCGAACCGCACAGTCTGGGACGTGAGGACACAGCATGGCAGCCACTGGCACAGCCACCAGCACTGAGAAGGGTCGCCGGATCATCGGAGCCGAGCGTCAGACGCTCGCCAAGGACCTGGTAAAGCGGTACACGTCGGGGGAGAGCATCCGCGCGTTGGCGGCCTCGACCGGCCGTTCCTACGGGTTCATCCACCGAGTGCTCACCGAGTCAGGGGTGCAGCTGCGTCAGCGCGGCGGTGCCCGGCGCCGCAAGAAGGCGTGACCCGCCTCCCAGCGTCGTCGACAAGCGCCACGCCCCGGACCGCCCGGTGACCACCGAGGCGACCGGGGTTCGGTTGACCTGCGACGGGCCGGTCGCCACGGTGACGTTGTGCCGGCCCGACGTGCTCAATGCTCAGACGCCCGCCATGTGGCGGGCGATGAGCGACTTCTCCCGCGAGCTGCCCGGCGACGTGCGGGTGGTGGTGGTCCGGGGCGAGGGGCGTGCGTTCTCCGCCGGCCTCGACCTCGCGGTGGCTGGCGCTTCCGGCCCCGGCTCCTTCGCGGAGCTGGCCACGCTGCCCGAGCAGGAGTGCGCCGCGCACATCGCGGAGTTCCAGGCGGGCTTCACCTGGCTGCACCGGCCGGACGTCATCTCCATCGCGGCCGTGCAGGGCCACGCGATCGGTGCCGGCTTTCAGCTCGCGCTCGCCTGCGATCTGCGAGTGCTGGCCGCGGATGCGAAGCTGTCGATGGCTGAGGTGACCCTCGGCCTGGTGCCCGACCTGGCCGGCACGAAGCGCCTCGTGGAGTTGGTCGGCTACGCGCGGGCGCTGGAGATCTGCGCGACCGGCCGCCGGTTGGACGCCGCCGAGGCGGACCGGATCGGGCTGGCCACCCTGGTGGTGCCACCGGGCGAGCTGGACGGCGCGGTCCAGGACCTGACCGCGGGGCTGCTCGCCGGCGCCCGCGACGCGGTGGTGGAGATCAAGGCCCTGCTGGCGGGTGCGGCGGGCCGGTCGCACGCCGACCAGCAGCGCGCCGAGCGGGAGGCACAGACCCGCCGACTGCGCGATCTGGCTGGCCGGGGAGAATAGGTAAGGACCGGACGGGAAGATCCGGGTTACGACCGAGGTTGTCACAGTCGTCGGGAGAATTGGCCTGACGGTGCAGTCCGCCCGACGACCCGGAGGTGAGCGATGTCCAACCCGATGTCCGGCGGTGGCATGGTCGGGTGGAGCATGCTCCGGTCGATGCGCAACAGCGACGAGGTGTCCACCCACCGGCTCAAGCGCGGGGTCGCCCGACGCATCGTGGCCTTCGCCCAGCCCTACCGGCGCGACATCGTCGTCTTCCTGGTCACCGTGGTCCTGGCCGCCGTCATCGGCGTGGCCACACCGGTGCTCGCCGGCGACGTCATCAACGCGATCAACCGGGGCGGCACCGAGGCCGGCCGACTCGTGGTGCGGCTGGCCCTGTTCATCGCCGTGCTGGCGGTCGTCGACGCGCTCCTCTCGCTGGCCCAACGGTGGTATTCGGCCCGGATCGGCGAGGGCATCATCTTCAACCTGCGCACCCGGGTCTACGACCACGTGCAGCGGATGCCGTTGCAGTTCTTCACACGCACCCAGACGGGCGCCCTGGTCAGCCGGCTCAACAACGACGTGCTCGGCGCCCAGCGGGCGTTCACCTCGACGTTGTCCGGTGTGGTCAGCAACGTCATCCAACTCGTGCTCACCGCGGCGGTGATGTTCACCCTCTCCTGGCAGATCACCGCGCTCTCGCTGGTGCTGCTACCGATCTTCATCATCCCGGCCCGCCGGGTCGGTCGGCGGCTGGCCGACATCACCCGCGAGTCGTACAACCTCGACGCCAAGATGAACGCGACAATGACCGAGCGGTTCGGGGTGGCCGGCGCGCTGCTGGTGAAGCTCTTCGGCCAGCCCGAGATCGAGGCCAGCCGGTTCGCCGGCCGGGCCGAGCGGGTCCGCGACATCGGCATCCAGTCCGCCATGTACTCCCGCACGTTCTTCGTGGCGATGCTGCTTGTCGCCTCACTGGCGCAGGCGCTCACCTACGGCCTCGGCGGTTGGCTCGCCGTCACCGGCGGCGTCAGCGCGGGCACAGTGGTGACCCTCGCGCTGCTGCTCACGCGGCTGTACGGGCCGCTCACCGCGCTCTCCAATGTGCGCGTGGACGTGATGAGCGCGCTTGTCTCGTTCGACCGGGTCTTCGAGGTGCTCGACCTCAAGCCCGGCATCGTCGAGAAGCCGGACGCGGTGCCGGTGCCCCGGGGCACCGGCCGGGTCGACTTCCGCGACGTCCGGTTCCGCTACCCGAGTGCCGCCGAGGTCTCCCTCGCCTCCCTGGAGGAGGTCGCCACGCTGGACCGCACAGTCAACGAGCCGGTGCTCAAGGGCGTCTCGTTCAGCGTCGAGCCGGGGCAGATGGTCGCCCTGGTCGGCCCGTCCGGCGCCGGCAAGTCGACGCTGTCCATGCTCATCTCCCGGATCTACGACGTCAGCGACGGGCAGGTGCTTGTCGGTGGGGTCGACGTGCGTGACGCGACCCTCGCCTCCCTGCGCGACGAGATCGGCGTCGTCACCCAGGATTCGCACCTGTTCCACGAGTCGATTGCCGAGAACCTGCGCTACGCCAAACCGGACGCCACCGACGACGACATCTGGGCGGCGCTCGCCGGCGCCCAGGTCGCCGACCTCGTCCGGTCGCTGCCCGACGGGCTGGACACCACTGTGGGGGAGCGCGGCTACCGCTTCTCCGGTGGCGAGAAGCAGCGCATCGCCATCGCCCGACTGCTGCTCAAGGCCCCGTCGATCGTGATCCTCGACGAGGCGACCGCACACCTGGATTCGGAGAGCGAGGCGGCGGTGCAGCGGGCGCTGTCGGTGGCGCTGGCGGGGCGTACCGCCCTGGTGATCGCGCACCGGCTGTCCACCGTCCGCGACGCCGACCAGATCCTCGTGCTCGACGGCGGGCGGATCGTCGAGCGTGGACGCCACGACGAGCTGGTCGCGGTCGGTGGGCTCTACGCCGAGCTGTACCGCACCCAGTTCGCGGTCGCCGACTCGCCCACCCCGTTCGTCGACGCGACCGGCCCCGAGCCGGTGGTCATGCCACTGGGCACCTACATCGCCGACGAGGCCATGCCGCCCGCCGCCGCCAACTGACCGTCGGTCCGACCCCCGGGTCCCGGCCGTCAGTTGTGCCGCGCGTTGATCGACTCGGGTTCCTGGAAGCCGGGGTGTCCGGGTCGCGTCGACAGCCCGACTTTCGTGAGCCGGAGGTGATCAGGGCCGTGCCGGTAGGTGGGTCGCCACCCGCAACTCGGCGAACGCGGCGCCCAGCGTGACCGGCGTGAAGTGCGCGTTCAGGCCGCTCGGGTTGGGCAGCACCCACAGCCGCGCCCCGGCCAACGACTCCGGTTGCGGCCCGAAGGCGGCCTTGGGCCGTTGAAAACCGATCCGGTACGCGGTCACGCCCACCACCGCCACCCAGCGCGGCCGGTACCGGGCCACCTTGTCGGTCAGGATCGCGGCCCCGTCGAGGAGTTCCGCGCTGCTCAGCTCGTCCGCGCGGGCGCTGGCCCGGGCGGCCATGTTGGTGATGCCGAGGCCGAGGGCGGGCAGCTCGTCCTGCTCGCTCGGGTGCAGCAGCCGAGGGGTGAACCCGCCCCGGTGCAGCGCCGGCCAGAACCGGTTGCCGGGGCGGGCGAAGTGCCAGCCCGTGGCGGCCGACCAGAGGCCCGGGTTGATCCCGACGAAGAGCACCGCCAGCCCCGGCGCGAGCACGTCGGGGATGGTCCGGTCCGCGGCCGCCGCCAGGTCCGCGCGGGTCGGCCGGGCCGTCTTGGGCGTCGCTGCTCGGGTCGGCCGGGCCGGCGTCACCGAGCCGGAGGGGCGGACCGGGTCGGGCGTCACAGCCCGCGGAGCGCGCCGCCGTCGACCGGCAGGGTGATCCCGGTCAGGTAGCTCGCGGCGGGGGAGAGCACGAACGCGGCCACCCGGCCGAACTCGGCGGGGTCGCCGACGCGACGCAGCGGGATTACGGCCTCCGCCTCGGCGCGGGCCCGCTCCGGGTCGCCGGTCGCCCCGAAGAGTTCCCGGTTGCGATCGGTCATGATCCGGCCGGGCAACAGGCCGACGACCCGGACCCCGCGCGGGCCGTAGTCGTCGGCGATGTCCTTCGCGGCGCCGACCAGGCCGGGCCGTAGACCGTTGGAGATGCCGAGACCGGGCACCGGGCCACGCGCCGAGGTGGAGAGCACCAGCCCGATCGCGCCGCCCTCGGGCAGCGCGTCGGCCACCGTGCGGACCGCGCGGATGGTGCCCAGGAAGACCGTCTCGAAGGAGAGCCGCCACTGCTCGTCGGTGATCGCCGCGGCGTTGCCCGGCGGTGGCCCGCCAACCGAGATCAGCGCGCCGTCGAGCCGACCGAAGTGCTCCTGGGCGGCGGCGACGAGCTGCCCCGGGGTCTCCGGGTCGGCCAGGTCGGCGGTCAGCCCGACGGCATGCGCGGGACCACCCAGCCGCTCCGCGGCGGCGGCCACGGCATCCGGGTCCCGGGCTGAGAGCACCACCCGCGCCCCGTCCGCGACCAGGCACTGCGCGGTCGCGTAACCCAGGCCCCGGGAGGCGCCGGTGAGGACGTACACGCGGTCGGTCAGTCCGAGATCCATAACGCCGATCCTGCCGCATCCGGCACCCCGTCGACACCCAGGGTGGGTGGGCGCGGGGCGGGGCGCAGCAGGCGTACCCGACCGGCGATCTGCACCGCGACGGCGCCGCCGGCGCGGCCCACCGCCGGCAACCGGCGTGGACGCGGCGCCCGCAGCCCGTCGTAGCGCAGGCGCGCCTCCCGGACGGCCAACTCCTCGGCGGCCACCGGGGGCAGCGCCCGTTCTCCGTGTAGCGCACGGGCCAGGTCCCAGCCGTCGCGCAGTGACCCGGCGGTCGGTCGCCGTGCGGCCCAGTCGGCGAAGGTCGTCGTCCACCTGGCACCGAGGCCGGCGGCGAGCAGCGGCCAGTGTCGGGCCACCTCGCCGGCACGTTTGCGCAGCAGGGCCGCCCGGGCGGCGGCCAGTGGGGCCGGTGCGAACCCCAGTGGTGTGGGTCCGCCGGCGACCAGCGTCGCGACCAGCTCCGCCTGTCGCTCGGCGAGTCCGGCGCGGGGATCGGTGCCCGTCACGTCACGACCGGGAAGCCCGCGGTCGCGGCCAGGGCGTCCAGTTCGGCGCGCAGCTCGGCGGCCGGCGGGTAGTGGCCGTCGCGTTCCAACAGCAGCGCCGGTGGTCGTCGTCGGGCGCAGAGCGCCTCGACCAGCTCCAGCACCGCCGCCGGCACCGGGTCGGTGTGGGTGTCGTGGTAGAACCCGCCGTGCTCCGCGCCGCCGGCCACGTGGGCGTACGCGACCCGCTCCAACGGCAGCCGATCCAGCAACGCCAGCGGGTCGGTGCCCCGGTTACGGGCGTTGGCGTACACGTTCGCCACGTCCAGCAGCAACAGCGCCCCCGTCCGGTCGAGGATCTCGGTGAGGAAGTCCGCCTCGTCCAACTCGTCGTCGGGCCAGTCGACAAGCGCGGCGATCGGTTCCAGCGCGATCGGCACCGGCAGCTCGGCCTGTGCCCGTGCCACGTTGGCGCAGACCGCGGCGACCGCCTCCCGGCTACGCGGCAGCGGCAGCAGGTGCCCGGCCTCCAGGCCGCCCGCTCGGACGAACGCGATGTGCTCGCTGACCAGCGGCGCGTCGACACGGTGCGCGACCGCGGCCAGGTGGGCGACCCGGGCCGGGTCGACCGGCTCGGCGCCGCCGAGGGAGAGCCGCACCCCGTGCGGTACGACGGTGACCGCGCGCTCCCGCAGCTGTGCCAGGCCGGGTGGGAGCGGCCCGGACGCGGACACCGCCTCGGCCACCACCTCGACGAAGCGCAGCCCGGGCAGGTCGGCCACGAAGCCGGCGATCTCCGGCCGCCAGCCGATGCCCACCCCGGACGGCCCGGTCATCCGCCGCACCCGCCGCCGCCTCCGCACCCTCCGCCCCCACCGCCGCCGCAGGAGCTGCCCCCGCCGGAGCTGTCGCCGCCCCCGCCGCTCGATCCGTCGGAGCCGCCCGTCCAGCCGCCGCTGCCGGAGGCGGCCTGGCGCTGGATCTCGGCCTGCTCGGCGAAGCCCGGGTCGAGCGCCCAGAGCGTGGCGGTGCCGTACAGGGCCACGCCCATCGCCGCGCCGGCCGCTCCGTAGGTGGCGTAGGCCGGCGCGGAGCCCGGGGCGAGGTGGGTGTGCTGACGGCGGACGTCGCGCAACGCGGATCGACCGGCCCGGGTGAGCACGGGCGCCCGGCGCAGCACCAGCGTGACGACCAGGAGCGCCACCAGGGTCAGCAGCAGGTAACCGACCGGGTGACCGCTGAACAGGCCGGAGACCAACCGGAGCACGCCGAGGCCCAGCAGGGCGATCAGGATCGTGGCCCAGAAGCGGGCACGCGCTCGCTGCGCGTCGTTCGTCAGCAGCCCGCGCTGCTCCAGGCCGTTGCGGATCTGGTGCAGCGCGACGCGTACGCGCTCGTCCTGCGCCAGGTCCCCGACCCGGGCGTGCTGGTGCGCGGCCCAGTGGATGGCCTGGTCCAGCGGGGTGAGCCCGGTCGGGGCGGCGCCGACGGTGGTCAGCCGACGGTCCGGTCGTACGCCGACCGCGCCGCTGCCCCGCAGCCCGCCGAGCGCGGCGTGCACCGCGAGCTGGGGGCCGCCGTTGAGGTACGCGACCTGCTGTGACCCGAGGGGGTCGATGGTCATGGCAGCGCTCGACCCGGCCGCCAGACGGACCCGGTGGTACACCGCGACAGCCACCACCACGGCTGTCGCCACCAGGTAGAACCGGAGGAAGGTCGGGCCGGGGATGCCCCAGGTGTCGCCCGACGCGGCGTTGACGATCATCGACTGCTCCTGTCGCCGGAGGGATCGGCGGCCCCATTGTGGAGCAGCCTCGCCACGGTCGGCGAGCCGGTGCCTCCGGTGGTCAACGGCGGCGAACGGCCTCCTCGACCAGGTCGAGCACCGGGCCCAGGTCTCCGGCCGGTCGGCCCATCGCCAGGTGCAGCACCAGGCCGTCGTAGGCCAGCTCCAGGAACTGGGCCAGCACGTCGATCGGGACGTCCTCGCGCAGCACCCCGGCGTCGCGCTGGCGGGCCAACCGGTCGCGGGTCGCCTCGGCGATCGCGGCCGACCGCTCGGCCCAGCGCTTGGCGAACGCCGGGTCCGTGCGCAGCCGGCGGGAGACCTCCAGCTGACTGCCCAGCCAGCCGGTGGTGTCGGGGGAGACGGCGCGGGCGAGCAGGTCGCGCATCACCTGCACCAGCCCGTTTCGGGCCACCGTCTCCACCATGGCCGCGGCATCGTCCTCGGCGACGGCCAGGAAGAGTGAGTCCTTGTCGCGGAAGTGGTGGAAGATCGCACCACGGGACAGGCCGGTGGCCTCCTCAAGGCGGCGTACTGTCGCTCCCTCGTAGCCGAGCCGGGCGAAACACGCCCGTGCGGCGGTGAGGATCTCCTGCCGGCGCGCGTCGAGCTGGTCCTGGCTTACTCTGGGCACGCGACGATCGTCGCAGGTCACCTCGGGGCATGCAAACCGTACGTACGGCTTGGAATGTCGCCGACTACCATCGCCCGGTGACCCTGCCCCGCACCGTGCCCACCGCCCCGCTGACCGTGGCCGCCATCCAGGCCACGCCCACGCCGGGAGACGTCGCCGGAAACGCGGTCGCCGCCGCCGACCTGGTTCGCCGGGCCGCCGACCTGGGCGCGCGGGTGGCCGTCCTGCCGGAGCTGTTCCTCTGCGCGTACCACCCGCCGACCCTCGCCGCCGACCCGGCCGGCACGGACGTCACGGCCGATCCGGCCGGTGGCGTCGCGGATCCCCGGCTCGACCCGCTGCGCGCCGCGGCGCGCGAGGCCGGCGTCACAGTGCTGGTCGGCGCCGCCGTCCGGCACCCGGACGGCCGGCGGACCATCGCCGCGCTGGTGGTCGACCGGGCCGGCGCGGTCCGGGTCGGCTACGACAAGCAGCAGCTGTGGGGCGACGAGCGCGAGCTGTTCAGCGCCGGCGACCGGGGCGCCACGCTGCTCGTCGACGACTGGCGGCTCGGCCTCGGCATCTGCTACGACGGTTGTTTCCCCGAGCACGGCCGGGCCGCCGCCCTCGACGGCGCACACGGTTACCTGTGCCCCAGCGGTTACCTGGCCGGCTCCGAGCACCGCCGGGACCTCTACTACGCCGCGCGAGCCCTGGACAACACGATGTTCGTGGTCTTCGCCAACGCGGTCGGCGGCGTCGACCCGTGGCGGTTCAACGGCGGCGCGGCCATCTACGACCCGCAGGGACGGGTGCTGGACCGGGGTGCCGACGACGGCACGGCGGTGCTGGTGGCGACGCTGGACCCGAGCGTGCTCGCGGCCACCCGGTCGGCCCATTCGATGCTCGCCGATCGGCTTGCGGACCAGGGCGGCCCTCGGTCGTCGATGTCCGGCTGAGCACATCGTCAGGTCGGTACCCGCTGCACCTGTTGGCGGACACGTCGGTCCCGTAGGGTGCCCGAGTGCCACTGCTCCTGCTGGACCTGGACAACACCCTGCTGGACCGGGCCGGGCCGTTCCGCCGCTGGGGTGAGCGCTTCCTGGACGGCATCGGCGCGCCCCCCACCGACATCGACTGGCTGATCTCGATCGACGCCGACGGGTTGACCGACCGTTGGGATCTCGCCGACGCCATCCGGGACCGCTACGAGCTGCGCATCCCCTCGATCGATCTGGTGGAGGAGCTGCACGACGGGGTGGTGGCGCAGACCCGGCTCGACCCGCTGACGGCCTGCGCGCTGCGGATCGCCGACGACGCCGGCTGGGTGCCGGTGGTGGTCTGCAACGGCACGGTACGGGTCGACGACGCCAAGATTCGCAGGACCGGCCTGGACCGCTACGTCGCGGACTGGGTGATCTCCGAGGAAGCCGGGGTCAGCAAGCCCAACCCGAGGATCTTCGCGCTCGCCGCCCAGCGGGTACGGATGCCGCTGCGCGGCGCCTGGGTGGTCGGCGACAGCCCGGAGGCGGACATCGGTGGCGCCGCCGCGGTCGGGCTGCCCAGCGTCTGGCTGCACCGGGGGCGCACCTGGTCGGACGTCCGGTTCGCGCCCAGCCGCACCGCGGACGGCCTGATCGCCGCCGTCGCCACCATCCTCGCCCGCTGACCTTCGCGCCGCGAGACCCCGCTGACCTTCGCGCCGGGCCGCCCGCTGACCTTCGCGCCGCGCCGCCTGCGCTGCGCCGGCGTGGGGCTGCGGTAATTCGGTTGACCGGCTGACGCGTTGCGGCGAGCATTGTCGGCGCATGGTGCATCCCGGGCGTGTGCCCGGTCGAGGGAAAAGGGGGTCGGTCATGGCCGTCTTCGCAGGTCGCTTCCAGCTGCCCTTCTCAGCCTCGACCAAGGGAACCTCACCACAGTGCGCGATCACGACCTTCCGGCGCTTGAGCACCGGAGCCGCGGCAAGAGTCGCTTCGACGACGACGAACCGCAGTTTCTGAAGCGCGGGCGGCACACCGAGCCGCCCGCAGACCCGGACCGCGACAGTGACCCGGACACCGGCGAACGCTGGTCGTCCTGGGATGACGCCGTCCACGGTCCCCAGCCGCACCCGGGCTGGCTGATCACCGAGTTGGCCGCCAAGGACACCGAGTTGGGTGTGCTGAAGACCGGCAAGGAGGCGGACGTCCACCTGGTCCGCCGGGCCGTGCCCGACACCGACCGGTCCTGTCTGCTGGCGGTCAAGCGCTACCGCGACCCCGAGCACCGCCTTTTCCACCGGGACGCCGGCTATCTGGAGGGTCGCCGGGTGCGCCGCTCCCGGGAGAACCGGGCCATGGCGGGCCGGACGGCGTTCGGCCGGCAGATGATCGCCGGGCAGTGGGCCGCGGCCGAGTTCGCCGCCCTGGCCCGGCTCTGGGAGATCAGCGCCGGGCACGACCGGATCGCCGTGCCGTACCCGGTGCAGCTGCGGGGCACCGAGCTGATGCTGGAGTTCGTCGGTGACGCCGAGTCGGGGGAGGCGGCGCCGCGGCTGGCCCAGCTGCGACCCGGTCCGGCCGAGCTGCGCGACCTGTGGTCCCAGCTGGTGGAGGCGCTGCGGGTGCTGGCCCGGGCCGGCTACGCGCACGGCGACCTGTCGCCGTACAACCTGCTCGTGCACCAGGGTCGACTTGTGGTGATCGACCTGCCGCAGGTGGTCGACGTGGTGGCGAACCCGCAGGGGCCGGAGTTCCTGGCCCGTGACGTGCGGGTGGTCGGCAGCTGGTTCGCGGCCCGCGGTCTGCCCGCCGAGCGGGTCGACCCCGGCACGTTGACCGGAGAGCTGCTGCGCGAGGCGGGGCTGCGCTGATCGGAGCGGGTCGGGCGGCCGGGCCGCCCGACCCGCCGCGGTTACTGGAGGTAGCGCTCCACCTCGGGCTTGGGTCGTTCGCCCTGCGCGTCCGGGTCGCCGTGGGTGTCCCGGGCGGCCCGCCTGCGGCGCAGCAGGTCCCAACACTGGTCGAGGGACTCCTCCAGGGCGCGTAGCCGCTCGCTGGCCTCACCCTCGGTGCCCGCCTCGTGGGCCTGGGCATCCCCCCGCAGCTTGTGTTCCTCGTCGACCAGCTCGGTGATCCGGTTCAGGATGGTCTTGTCGTCCATGACAAGAGCCTGGCACAGGGGGCCGGGCATCGCCCGGATTCGGTCGTTCCGCCGGGTCGGCGCGGCAGTGCGCCGCTCAGGCGAAGCGGAGCCGGCCACCGGTCGGGCGGACCGACGGGTCGCCAATGAGTGATGTTCATCACTATCGAAGATCCCAGATGCCGACTGGTGGTCAAGACTGCCGCCACCTGCGGGATCCGTGGTATGCGCACTTCCCAGCGCCTCGATCCTGCGGTGGCGTAATCCTTGCGCGTGAAAATTTCACGTACTGCGCCTAGATGAAGACGGCCGAGCGGTGGCATGCTCCACGAATATCTAACTCCGCATAATCGTTCGGCGACACCGAGTATTCACAAGGGAGGGTCGGTTCCCGTGGTAGCGCCTCACACAGTGCCGGTTCAGCCACGACGAGCGGGCTCGATCCCGCTACGCCACGTGGTGCCCAACCTGTTCCGCGATCCGGCCCGCACCCTGGTCGAGATGGGCGAGCGGTCGCAGGGCGAGGTGGTGAAACTCAGCCTCGGTGCGTTTCGGCCCTACCTGGTCACCCGGCCGGAGCACCTGCAGCGGGTTCTGCGCGAGAAGTCCGACAACTACGTCCGCGCCGGCGACGGTCTCCAGTGGCGTCCCCTGAAGCGGTTGTTCGGCGACGGCATCCTCAGCGACGGCGACTACTGGAAGAACAGCCGCCACGTCCTCCAGCCGCTGTTCACCGCTCGACGGGTCGACTCCCTGGTGGACCGGCTGGCCGAGGCGATCGAAGACGCCGTCGACGACCTGGACGAGCCGGCCCGCGCCGGCCAGCCCGTCGACATGGGCACCGTGCAGGCCCAGATCGTCTGCTCGGCGATCATGCGGGTCTTCTTCGCCGACAAGATCTCGGTGCCGCAGGCGATGCGCATCATGGAGGCGCAGGACGCCATCGCCTGGTCGGTGATGCCGCGGCTGATGGTGCCGTGGGCGCCGTTGGCCATGCCGATGCCCGGCGACAAAGCGTTCCGTAACGCCGTCCAACTCATCGACGACACCCTGCTCCCGATCGTCCGAGCAGCCCGGGAGACGGCCGAGACCGACGGCGACGACATCATCTCCACGTTGTGGCGGGGGCGCACCGAGGCAGGTGGGCGGCTCGACGAGCGACAGGTCCGCAACGACACCGTCTCCATGGTCGCCACCACGACCGAGACCACGATCAGCGTACTGACCTGGCTCTGGCCGCACATCGCCCAGGACGAGCAGATCGCCGAGCGACTGTACGAGGAGATCGATCGGGTGGTCGGTGACGCGCCGGTGCGACGCGAGCACCTGCGCGAGCTGCGCTACACCCGGCAGGTGCTCGACGAACTGCTGCGGCTCTATCCCATCGGCTGGCTCTTCCCGCGCCGCGCGGTGGAGGCCGACGTGATCGGCGGGGTACGGATCGAGGCCGGCGCCACGCTGGTGGTCAGCCCGCTGATCACCCACCGGATGTCCGCGTTCTGGGACCGGCCCGAGGTCTTCGACCCCGACCGCTTCGACCCGGAGCAGGTTCGAGACCGGCACCGGTACGCGCACTTCCCCTTCGGCGGTGGCCCGCACCAGTGCATCGGCATGCACCTGTTCTACCTGGAAGCGATGCTGATCGTGGCCACCGTGCTGAGCCGCTTCCGGTTCAGCCTGCAACGGCAGGCTCTGCCCGGAATCAAGGTGGCTGCCGCGCTGCGCCCCCTTGAGCGTGTCGAGGTGACCCTGCGGCCGGTGCGGAGCGTCTCCGCATGACCACCGGGCTCGCGTCGCCGCCGGAAACCGGTGGCGACCAGATGGCGCTGGCCGCCGAGCAGGGCCGGATCTGTGCCCTCGCCGCGAAGGGCCAGCGTGACCTGGCCGAGCGTGCGGCGGCGTACCCCGATCTCTTCCCGGCGCGACCGTTCGACCCGGCGCTGTTCGGCAACGTCGCGATGGCGATCGCGTTCGGGGCGCCCTGGTGTGACCTCGACCAGTTGCGCGTCACGAACCGGGCCGTGCTCTGGGGCTTCGCGGTCGACTGGCTCGTCGACCACGAGGCGCGCACCCGTGCCGAGATCGACGGGTTGACGGCGGGCTGCCTCGCGGTGGCCGAGGGCGGGCGGCCGGCGGCCGACGACTCGCTGGGCCGTTTCCTCGCCGAGTTGCGGGACGAACTGGCCGCCGTGCCGGCGTACGCGACCCACGGGGTGGTGTGGCGCACCGAGTTGCGGACGATGTTCGACGCCATGGCGCGGGAGTGGGACTGGAAGCAGGCCGCCGACGCCGGCGTGCTGCCCACCCTCGACGAGTACCTGGCCAATGCGGCGAACCTCGCCTGCACGGTCGTCAACGTCGTGCACTGGATCAACTCCGACGACGCCGCCACGTTGGCCCACCTCGACGCGCTCGTCGCGGCCAGTGACCAGGTGCAGCGGATCCTCCGACTCGTCAACGACCTGGCCAGCTACGAACGCGACAAGCGGTGGGGGGACCTCAACGCGTTGATGTTGGTGCCGGAGCGGGCCGTCGTGGAGCGCCGGATCACCGACCTGGTGGCGTACGCCCGCGAGCTGCTCGACCCGCTGCGCGCCACCTGCCCGGTGCAGGCCGACTACCTCGCCCGTCAGATCGGCTTCAGCTCGGGCTTCTACCGGTCGACCGACTTCTGGGGCGTGTCGTGAGCGCCGTACCGGCCGCCGCCAGTGCCCGCAACGAGTCGGCGGTGGCCGCGTCGGCCCGGGAACTGCTCGCCGCCATGGTGCTCGAACCGGCAGGCCGGGTCACCCCGTCGGTGTACGAGACCGGCCGGGTCGTCGCCGACGCCCCGTGGCTCACCGGTCATGACCGACGGCTGCGGTATCTGCTGGACGCCCAGCGCTCCGACGGCGGTTGGGGTGGCGCCGGCGGGTATGCCGTGGTGCCGACGGTGAGCGCGGTGGAGGCGCTGCTCGGCACGCTGCGCGGCAGTCCGGCCGTCGGCCCGAACGGGCTGGCCACCGCGGCCGGCCGCGGGTTGGGTGTGCTCACCGACTGGCTCGGCCGGGGCACGCCGCTGCCGGACACACCGGCGGCCGACCTCATCGTGCCGGCCCTGGTGCGGCGGATCAACGACCACCTCACGTTCTTCGCCGCACGCGGCGATCGGCGGTTCGCCGACGGGCTCGCTGCCCTGCCCGGCGTGGACCCGCGACGGCTCGACGCGGTACACGCACTGATGGCCAGCGGACGTCCGGTGCCGCAGAAACTCGTGCACGCCTTCGAGGTGCTCGGGCCGGTCGCGTACCGGCACGGCGGCGTGTCCCCGGTCGCCGGGGCCATCGGCGCGTCGCCGGCAGCCACCGCCGCCTGGGTCGGTGACCCGGCGGCGCCCGGCGCCGACCCGGAGGCGCTGGCCTACCTGCGGGCGGCTGTCGGCCCGCTCGACGGGCCGGTGCCCTGCTGTACGCCGATCACCGTCTTCGAGCGGGCCTGGACGCTGAGCAATCTGGCCCGAGCGGGGGTGCCGGTCCGGCCCGCGCCGAAGCTCATCGCCGAGCTGGTCGCCGCGCTCGGGCCGCAGGGCGCGCCGACCGGGCCGGGGCTGCCGGCCGACGCGGACACCACCTCGGTCACCCTCTACGTTCTCGCCCGCCTCGGTCACCCGGTGGACCCGGCGAGCCTGCTCCACTACGACCTCGGCACCCACTTCTGCACCTGGCGGGGGGAGGACGGTCGGTCGGTCACCACGAACGCGCACGTGCTGGAGGCACTCGGCTGGCATGCCCGGCACACGTCGGCGGGGGCGAACCGCTACGCCGGCCGGGTGGCCGCGTTGGCCGGGTGGCTGGGCGACGAGCAACAGCCCGACGGATCCTGGGCCGACCGCTGGCACGCGTCGCCGTACTACGCCACCTCGTGCGCGGTGACAGCCCTCGACCGGTACGCGCCGGCCGACATCGCCGAACCGGCGGTGGACCGCGCCTTCGACTGGTTGGTCGCGACCCAACGGGCGGACGGGGCCTGGGGGCGCTGGGCAGGCACCGCGGAGGAGACCGCGTACGCCCTGCACGTGCTGCTCGGGGTGCGTCGACCGGCGCGACCGGGGGTGGCGGAGGCGATCGGTAGGGGATTGCGTCATCTCACCGAAGTGGACGATCAGCACGAGCACCCTCCATTGTGGCACGACAAGGATCTCTACGCGCCCCTGCTGATCGTCCGGGCGGCCATACTCGCCGTCCGGCAATTGGCAATTGCCAGATCCGACCTGGTCAGCGACCTGGACCGGCCACAATTGCGACCCCGTACGGCGGTCACATGATCCGCGGCGCTTGAGCATTGGCCCCGGACGCTGCTAGCGTGCGCCGGGGTCGATGCGTGCACGACGCATTTCTGACTGATCAATCACACAGGCCGCGCCAGGGACGGTGTAATGGGTTCCCGCAGTACGAATCTGCGTACCAAGGTCGTTGCTCTACTCGTCTCGCTCGTCGCGCTCTGGGGCTTCACCGCCTGGGTCACCGTCCGGGACGGGGTCAACCTGCTCGGTGTGCAGACGCTGGACAGCAAGGTCTTCGATCCCACCGAGCCGCTGCTGTTGCAGTTGCAGTCGGAGCGCCGGGCGTCGCTGACCTACCTCGGGCGGCCCGACGAGGCGCAGCGCGCCACGCTGGCCCAACTGCGGCAGCGCACCGACGAGTTGGCCGCGAAGTTCACCGCCTCCACAGAGGACTGGCAGGTCGGCACGCTGGGCAGCGACGCCCTCGAACAGCGGATCACGGCCCTCGTCACCGGCCTGGACGAGCTGGACAAGACCCGCACCGCTGTCGACGAGCGGAGCATCGACCGAGCCGGGGCCATCGCGACCTTCACCGGGGTGATCGAGTCGATCTACCGGGTGTACGACGCGCTCGGCAACCTCGACGACGATCAGGTCGCCGAGGACACCGCCGCGCTGATCGGCCTGAACCGGTCCCGGGAACTGCTGTCCCAGGAGGACGCGCTGCTGGCCGGTGTGCTGGCCGCCGGGCGGATCACCGCGCCCGAGCGGGCGGAGTTCACCCGGATCATCGGCGCCCGACAGTTCGCCGCCTCCTCGGCGCTGGTCCGGCTCCCCGCCAGCGACCAGGGCCGCTACGAGACGATGTCGACGGGCGCCACCTTCAGCCGGCTGGGCGTCCTGGAGACCCAGGTCATGCAGGGCGCCGGCGCCGGCCGCCCCTCGGTCACCCCGACGGAGTGGAGCGACACCACCGGCCCGGCGCTGACCGAGATCAGTGCGGTCGTACTCGCCGGTGGTGACGGCGTCGTCGACCGGGCCACCCCGGTCGCCGTCGGCGTCGTCGTCCGGTTGGCGCTGGCCACCGGCCTCGGTCTGCTCGCCGTCATCGCGTCGATCATCGTGTCCATCACCACGGCCCGCGCCCTGGTACGGCAACTGGAACGGCTGCGCGGGGCCGCCTTCCTGCTCGCCAACGAGCGGCTGCCCGGCGTGGTCGAGCGGCTCGGTCGCGGCGAAGAGGTCGACGTGGCCGCCGAGGCGCCACCTCTGGAATTCGGCACCGACGAGATCGGCCAGGTCGGCAAGGCCTTCAACGTGGTCCAGGAGACCGCGATCCGCACCGCCGTCGAGCAGGCCGAACTGCGGCGCAACGTCCGCGAGGTCTTCCTCAGCCTGGCCCGACGTACCCAGGCGTTGGTGCACCGCCAGCTCACCCTGCTCGACGCGATGGAGCGGCGCGAGCACGACGCGGAAGAACTTGAGGACCTGTTCCGGGTCGACCACCTGGCCACCCGGATGCGGCGCAACGCGGAGAACCTGATCGTGCTCTCCGGCTCCACCCCGGGCCGGGCGTGGCGGCGCAGCGTGCCGATGGTCGACGTGGTGCGCGGCGCGGTCGCCGAGGTGGAGGACTACACGCGGGTCAACGTGTTGCCACTCGGGCCGGTCTCGCTCGCCGGTCGCGCGGTCGGCGACATCATCCACCTGCTCGCCGAGCTGATCGAGAACGGCCTGTCGTTCTCACCACCGCACACCACTGTGGAAATCCGCGGTCAGTTGGTGGCCAACGGGTTCGCCCTGGAGATCGAGGACCGGGGCCTCGGCATGAGCGACGAGGACCTGGCCGCGGCCAACCACCGCATCGTCGACCAGTCCGAGCTGAACCTCGCCAACGCCGCCCGGCTCGGGCTCTACGTGGTGAGCCGACTGACCGAGCGGCACGGCGTACGGGTCCGGCTCAAGGAATCGGCGTACGGCGGCACGACAGCGGTCGTGCTGATTCCGCGGGAGCTGGTCGCCGAGACGGGCGCGGGCTCGGAGAACTCCGGCGAGATGCGGGCCGGATCCTCGGCCATCGCGCTGCCGTCGACGGCGAGCGGCACTGCTGCCTTCGACGCCGACAACAGCAGCCGTCCGGCCATCCTCGCGCCGGTCGCGCTGGCCACCGCGCCGCACGTACCGGGCTCGTCGGCACCGGGCATGGATCCGGTGGAGCAGGCGCCGCTGGCCGCGGACAGCACCTCGACGCAGCAGGGCGACGGGAGCCTCGCGGAGGCCAGCCTGCCCACCCGACAGCGAACGACGCCGGCCACCGACACGCCGGAGTTGCCGATCCGTGCCCGGCGTGGTCTGGGACAACCCGCCCTGGAGGCCCCCACGGTGCCCACCGGCCTACCCGCGGTCGACGCTTCCCGGCGGGCGGACAGCGCCGTCGAGCCCGCCACCGACCGTTCCCAGCGAGCAGACAGCGCCGTCGAGCCCGTTGTCCACGGCGGGCCGGTGCCCGCCGGGGCCGAGGCCGACCGGACCGACTCGGGCCTGCCGGTCCGGGTTCGGCAGGCGAACATCGTCCCCGAGTTGCGCGACGACCCGGCGGCCAGCGAGACCGACGACGACGACGACGTGGTACGTCCGCCGGAGCAGGTGCGCCGCATGATGAGTTCGTACCAGACCGGCACCCGGCGAGGTCGTACCGACGCGGCGCGACTGCTCGGCGGCGCGCCCGGTGCTCCGCCGACGGGAGCGTCCGAGCCTACTGACGAGGACCCCACCGCTACCTGACCGGCCGCCGCGGACGCGGTCTTCGCACGAAGTGACGGTCAGCCCGAGACGAGTACGGCGCATGAGCCGGGCGAGAAGAGGACGACGAAGTGGCGCAGAAGACGGCTTCGAGTGCCGACCTGACGTGGTTGCTGGATGACCTGGTGGGCCGGGTGAAGCAGGCCGAGCACGCGGTCGCGCTCTCCACCGACGGTCTGTTGATGGCTTCCTCCCAGGGGTTGAGCCGGGACGACGGCGAGCATCTCGCCGCGATGGCGGCCGGCATCCAGAGCCTGGCCCGGGGCGCTGGTAAGCGCTTCGGTGGCGGGCAGGTGCAGCAGACCATCATCGAGATGCAGTCGTCGTTCCTGTTCGTCACCGCGGCCGGCCGTAACGCCTGCCTGGCGGTGCTGGCCAGCGAGGACGCCGACGTCGGGCTGATCGCCTACGAGATGGCGATGCTTGTCACCCGCGTCGGCAAGTACGTCGCGTCGCCGTCCCGCACCGAGCAGCCGGCCGGCGAGAGGTAGCGGTGATGACGGTCCAGGGGGAGTCCGCAGACCATCAGTGGGTGGATGACCATGCGGGTCCGGTGGTGCGCCCGTACGCGATGACGCGCGGGCGGGCCCGACCGATCACCGGCACCTTCGACCTGATCTCCCTGGTCACCGCGACCCGAGCCGAGGTAACGCCCGAGGTTGGTCTCGGTCCGGAGCACCTGGCGATCGTCGGGCTGTGCCAACGCATACAGTCCGTCGCCGAGATCGCCGCTCATCTCGACCTGCCGGTGGGCACCATCCGGGTGCTCCTCGGTGACTTGGCGGCTCGCAGCCTGGTGCAGGTACGCGAGCCGCAGACCACGGCCGGCCTTCCCGACAACAGCATCTTCGAGGCGGTAATCAATGGACTACGGGCACTCTGACCGGCCGGCGGGAGCGACCCCACTGCCCACCGCGATCAAGATCCTGGTCGCTGGCGGCTTCGGCGTGGGCAAGACGACCATGGTCGGTGCGGTCAGCGAGACCCGGCCGTTGCGCACCGAGGAGGTGCTGACGGAGTCGGGGGTCGGCATCGACGACCTGTCCGGGGTGGAGGGTAAGACCACCACCACCGTGGCCATGGACTTCGGCCGGATCACCATCAGCGACGACCTGGTGCTGTACCTGTTCGGTACGCCCGGCCAGGACCGGTTCTGGTTCGTCTGGGACGAGCTGGCGTTGGGCGCCATCGGCGCGGTCGTGCTGGCCGACACCCGCCGCCTCGCCGACTGCTTCCCGTCGATCGACTACTTCGAGGGCCGGGGCACGCCCTTCGTGGTCGCGGTGAACTGTTTCGAGGGTTCCCGAAACTACCGGCTCGACGAGGTGCAGGCCGCGTTGAACCTGGACCCGGGGGTGCCGGTGCTGCTCTGCGACGCCCGGCAGCGCGAGTCGAGCAAGGAGGTGCTCGTCACGTTGATGGAGCACGCTATGAAGACCCGCGAGGCCCGCCGCCGCGCCGCCAACGGAAACTGATCGGGTTTTTTCGGGGGAGGGTGTCCGGAACGCTGTCGGCCGATCGTCATGCTGGCGACACCCCGAGAGACCAGGGAGCGACCAGATGAAGTACATGATGTTCGTGTGCAGCGACACCGAGCCGGACACCGACCCCACCGAGCTACCCGACATCCACAAGTGGGTGGCGGAGAACGACTCCCATGGCCGCCGCCTGACCGGCAACGTGCTGGGGCCGACCAGCGCGGCCACCACCGTCCGTGTCCGCGAGGGTGAGCTGCTCGTCTCCGAGGGCCCGTTCGCGGAAACCACCGAGGTGATCGTGGGCTTCGACCTGCTCGACTGCGCCGACCTGGACGAGGCGATCGAGGTGGCGCGTGCCCACCCGATGGCCCGCGAAGGGCGACTGGAACTGCGCCCGTTCGCGAACCTGCCCGACTGACGGAGTTGCCCACACCGCGGCGCCGGCCGATGCGTACCCCGGCACCGGCCGGCGCGGCGGCGGCGGAGGCCGTCGCCGCCGCCAGCGTCGAGGCGTACCCCCGGATCGTCGCGACCCTGATCCGGGTGACCGGGGACTGGGCGTTGGCCGAGGACTGCGCTCAGGAGGCGTTGGCCGTCGCTCTGGAGCGCTGGCCCGGTGACGGTGTGCCGGTCAACCCGGGTGGCTGGCTGATGACAGTGGCCCGTAACCGGGCGCTCGACGTGCTGCGTCGGGCCACAGTGGAGCGCCGTAAGCTGCACGACCTGGCGGTCCTCACGCCGGCCCCGGCGCAGCCCGAGGTGCGGCAGGACGTGGTGGACGACCGACTGCGCCTGATTTTCACCTGCTGCCACCCGGCGCTGGCTCTCGACGCCCGGGTGGCGTTGACGTTGCGAACCGTCTGCGGTGTGCCGACCGCAGACATCGCCCGACTCCTGCTGGTCAGCGAGTCGACGATGACCCGACGGCTGACCCGGGCCCGGACCCGCATCGCGCAGGCCGGCATCCCGTACCGGGTGCCGGCCGGGCCGGCGCTGACCGAGCGGCTACCCGGCGTCCTCGCCGTGCTGTACCTGCTGTTCACCAGGGGCTACGTCGCCGACGGTGAGCCGGCCTTCGCCGACGAGGCGGTCCGGCTGGCTGGGTTGCTCGACCGGCTGATGCCGGGGCAGTCCGAGGTGACAGCGCTGCTCGCGCTGTTCCTGTTCCAGCACTCCCGTCGCGACGCCCGCCGCGACGCCGCCGGCAACCTGCTCACCCTGGAGCGGCAGGACCGCCGCCGGTGGGACCGCGCCGGCATCGCCGAGGGCCTGGCCGCCCTCGACCGGGTACGCCACGACGGGCCGTACGCCTGGCAGGCCCGGATCGCCGCCTGCCACGCCACCGCGACGTCTGCCGAATCGACCGACTGGCTGGCGATCGCGCGGGCCTACGACGCGCTGGTCGGCATCCGACCCTCACCGGTGGTCGCGCTCAACCGCGCTGTCGCGCACGGCTACGCGTACGGCCCGGCCGCCGGGTTGGGCCTGCTCGACGCGGCACACGCCGGGGGAGGGTTGGCCGGTAACCCGCTCGCCGTGGCCGTGCGGGCCGATCTGGTTGCCCGCCAGGGCGACCGGCTGCGAGCCGCCACCCTGTTCCGGGAGGCTGCGGCGGCGGTCGGCTCGGCCGCGGAACGTCGCGCGTTACTCGACCGGGCGGCCGAACTCGCCAGGTAGGGGTGGCTCTTGTGCGTCATGGTCCGGCCGTGCCGGCGACGCCGGTCGGAGAGCTGGCAGGGTGAATCTTGGACACTTTCCGTTAGCTGAAAACGGAAAGTGTCCAAGATTTCAACTTCGGAGCGTGACGCGGCCTGGGCCGCGCCGGAAACCTCTCAGAGACTCAGCCGCGCTTGACCGACGCCAGGAATCGGGTCCAGGCCGCCGGGTCGAAGGCGAGCGCCGGACCGGCCGGGTCCTTGGAGTCACGTACGCCGATGACGCCGGCAAGGTTGTCGGCCACCTCGACGCAGTTTCCGCCATTGTTGCCACTCTTGCTGCTCTTGCGCCACCGAGCGCCGGTCAGGTCCATGATGCTGCCGCTTCTCTGATGAGATTGAGGGACTGCGCACGGGACAGGGCTCCGTCGCGAATGCGTTCCCACCGTCGGTCCAGGGTAGCAAGGCCGGCGGTCTTGTCGATGAGCTGCGCTTGTGCCTGGCTGTCGACGTGGGCGACCCGCGCCCCGTCCGGCATTTCCGCCACGGTGAACGGCCCACCCAGGCCCGTGTACATGCCGACGTCGGCGGGCACCACGAACACTGACACGTTGGGCAGCGCGGCCTGCTCGGCCAGCCGCTCGCACTGCTCACGCATCATGGCCCGGTCGCCGTCGAGGGTCCGCCGGAGGATTCCCTCGTCGAGGACCGCGACGATGAGCGGCGGGCGTTCGCGCCGCAGGATGGCCTGCCGGCTCAGCCGCGCCTCGGCGAGATTGTCGGCCTCGGCCGGTGTCAACGCCTCACCGACCAGCGTTGCCAGAGCGTACGCCTTGGTCTGAAAGAGACCAGGGATCCACGCCAGCTCGAACCACCGCAGCGAGACTGCCTCGCGCTCGATCTCGGCCCAGGGCCGGAACCAGGCCGGCGTCCGGCGCTTCAGCGCTTCCGGCCACAGCTCGTCGACGTCCCGGCCCAGCAGTTCGGCGACCCGCGCGCGATGCCGCGTCTGGGGAATCCGATCCCGGCTCGCCCACTTCGCCGCCGTCTTCGGATCGACACCAATCTGAGCAGCGAGAGTGTCGGCTGTGTAGCCTCGCTCGACCATCGCCGCCTGTACGGCTCGATTCATCTCCGGCCCTCCCAAAACGTTCCAGACGTCAGAAGGCAATACTTCTACGCGGTGTAATTGCTTGGCAACCCTCGGCAGGCTGCGGGATGGGCAGCGTCGAGGAGGAGCGCAGAATGTGCGAGGACAAGCCCCGGAAACGTCCGAAGCCGACCGTCGGCCCGTCGCCGGTCAGGCCGAACCTGCCGCGTCCGAGCGCGCGCCGCCCGAACGCGCCACCTGCTCCTCCACACCATGGTCCCGGTCGCGCGGCGAACGTCGTACCCGAAACACGCTGGCGTCCCCGGTGCGGCCCGCCGGTCGCGCACACCGCCGCCGGACCTCTGTGGACGTGCGACGCCTGCGGGCGGGACTGGCCCTGCCCGGTGCTGCGAGCGACACCGACGGACGCCGCCCGCCGCGCCACCATGATTCCCGAGTTCTCGCGGATCACCCGGCGGGCGATCCGCGACCTGCGCGGCCAGCCGGGCGGACCCGATCCGGTCGCCATCGTCCGCCGCTTCCTCTGGTTCCTGCCGCTGACCGACGAGGAGGCCCGCGCTGTCGCACTCCGGCTGCGTTAGTTCAGGTCCTCGCCGACGCCGGCTACCAGGGCTTGGGCGCCGACACCGCCGGCGTGGTGATCACACCGAAGCCCAAGCCGCGCAAACACCAGAAGTCACTGCCGCCGAGCGTCATCGCCGCGCACGACGCGGCCCGCAAAACGGCACTCGTTAGCCCTCCGACTTCGCCCGGAAGATCTCCCGTTCTTTGGCGTTGCGGGTCAGCGCGGCGGCCCGCGCGTACTCCTGCCGGGACTCGGCAGTCCGGCCGAGCCTCGCCAGGAGATCAGCTCGTACGGCGGGGAGCAGCGGGTACTGATCCAGCGCGCCACTCGTCTGCACCTTGTCGGCAATGTCCAAACCCTCGGCCGCTCCCTGGGCCATTCCCACCGCGACCGCCCGATTCAACTCGGCGACCGGCGACGGCCAGACGTAGGACAGCACCAGGTAGAGCGCCGCGATTCGCGACCAGTCGGTCTCCTGTGCCGACCGGGCCCGAGCGTGACAGGCGGCGATCTCGGCCTGCAACACGAACGGTCCGAGCGCGCCGCCGATCTCCTGGGCCCGGGCCAGTGCCGCGAGGCCACGCCGGATCAGCAGTCGGTCCCAGCGGGCCCGGTCCTGGTCGCCGAGCAGAATTGCCGCTCCGGCCTCGTCGGTGCGCGCCCACGTTCGCGACGACTGGATTTCCATCAGCGCCACCAGCCCGTGCACCTCGGCCTGATCCGGCATCAGCCCGGCCAGGACTCGGCCCAGCCGCAACGCCTCCCGGCAGAGGTCCGGTCGCATCCAGTCCTCGCCGGCGGTCGCCGAGTATCCCTCGTTGAAGACCAGGTAGAGAACTTCCAGGACCGAGGTCAGCCGCTGGGCGAGCTGACCCGGTGGCGGGAGCTCGAACGGCACCCGTTTGGCGGCCAGGGTGCGTTTGGCCCGCACGATCCGTTGCCCAACAGTCGGCTCGGCGACGAGGAAGGCCCTGGCGATCTCCTCGGTGGTCAGGCCACCGAGCACCCGCAGGGCGAGCGCGGTACGCGCCTCCGTCGACAGCACCGGGTGGCAGGAAATGAAGATCA
This sequence comes from Micromonospora sp. NPDC005215, assembly GCF_040607915.1. Classification (NCBI taxonomy): domain Bacteria; kingdom Bacillati; phylum Actinomycetota; class Actinomycetes; order Micromonosporales; family Micromonosporaceae; genus Micromonospora; species Micromonospora sp. NPDC005215. The sequence goes on from NZ_JBEXHQ010000059.1 coordinate 38,016, forward strand.
GCCGCAGCAGGTCGTCGCCGACGTGATCGTCCAACGCGTCGTCCACGGCCTCCTGCTCGTCGACCGGGGCGATCTCCAGGTCCCGGCCGATCTCCGCGAGCTTCTCGCCGTACCGGACTCTGCGCCGGACCAGGTCGATCGCCCGATGCTTGGCGGTGGCCATCAGCCACGGCCCTGGATCTCGCGGTACGCCCTGCGTCGGCCACTGCTCCAGCGCGATGACGAGGGTGTCCTGGGCGATCTCCTCGGCCAGGCCGACGTCGCGCACGATCCGGGTCAGACTCGCGATGAGTTGAGCCGCCTCGATCCGCCAGACCGCCTCGACAACGCGATGTGGATCGGTAGCCGCCATGGCTACCGATCCAACCACCATCGAGGTCCTCGCCTGCTCATCCCTGGGGTGCGAAGTCCTCCGGCCCGAAGACCCGGGAGACTTCAGCCTCGCCTTCCCAGCCCTGCCACAGGTCCCGGTGCAGGCGCATGAACCGGCCGGCCCACTCGACAGCCTCCGCCTTGGAGCGGACGTCGTACACCACGTAGCTGATCAGCTCCTTGGCTTCGGCGAAAGGACCGTCAACGACGCTGAGCCCGCCGGCGGTGACGTCGATCCGGGCGCTGTTCACGGTGGGAGCCAGACCGCCCATGTCGAGCATCACGCCGGCGTTCGTCGCGTCCATGCCGAGCTTCGCGATGGCCTCCATCAGCTCTGCGGGCGGCGGGCTGTCGGGCTGGGCTGCCTTGAGAATCACCAGATAACGCATTGCCTTCTCCTCTTGGTCGTATTCAGTGCGGGTGGGATCGGAACGAGTGTCCATCGGATGAGCTGAATCAGTGCGACGCGCGCCGGTAGCGATTGACCGCGACGGCCGCCTGCCAACCGGAAACCAGCAGCACCGCGCCAGTGAAGGCGAGCAGGCTCCAGGACGCGCCAGCACCGGCGGTCAAACCCAGGAAGCTGGCGGCGAACACCACGCCGACGACCCGCGAGGACCAGGCGCAACCGGCAGCGCCTTCGGCCGTGAAGCGGCGGGCCAGCACGAAACACGCAGCGATCAGGCAACTGAACCCGATGGCACCGGCAGCGAAGTGACCGTAGCCGTGCCAGCTGATCGTGCCAGGGCCGTCCGGGGTGCCGACCGGGAAACCCAACCCCGGGTCCGCGCGCAGCAGACCGGCGGCGATCAGGCTCACGCCGTACCCGCCGATGAGCCTCGGTGCCCAGCGCGCCCCGGCCCCGGTCCCCAGCACCCGACGCAGCCCGGCCGCGAACGCGATGGTCATCAGGCCGCTCACCAGGAAGTTCGTGATGTGAATCCAACCGCGGTCGCCGTTGCTGAGCATGCTCCACGCGTGCCGCGTCGGGTCGAAACCAGCCCGGGTGAACACCTCGATCAGAGACACCGCGACATACAGTGGGCCGGCGATGACGCCGTAGGCCAGCAGGGATTTCGTGACCCGGACCGCCGGGTCGCAGGTCGTCGCGGCCGACGTGGTGGTGGTCATCTGCTTGGTCATCGTCGTTGCCCTTCGCGGTGGGTCGGCTTGTCCGGCCCTTCACCACTCCCTCGAACGACCGGACCCCACTTCGACAGCTCGCCCCAGTTTTTTTTGCAGTGCTGGATGTCGGCGGACCGTGGATGCATGGGCGCCCCGGGGCGCGGTTCTTGTATCTCGGCCGGGGCGTGGCAGGGAAATCGACCCGGAAACGACGCAGGCTCCCTCCCGCCGAGGCGGGAAGGAGCCTGGTGACGTCGGTACGTCAGTTGGCGATCATGCGGCGCAGCACGTACTGCAGGATGCCGCCGTGCCGGTAGTAGTCCGCCTCACCCGGGGTGTCGATCCGCACCACCGCGTCGAACTCCACGCCGGTGTCGGTGCTGACCCGCACGGTGCGCGGGGTGTCCCCGTCGTTGAGGGCGGTCACCCCGGTGACGGTGAACGTCTCCGTGCCGGTGAGACCGAGCGACTCGGCGGTGACATCCACCGGGAACTGCAACGGCAGCACGCCCATGCCGATCAGGTTGGAGCGGTGGATCCGCTCGTACGACTCGGCGATGACCGCCCGCACACCCAGCAGCATCGTGCCCTTGGCCGCCCAGTCCCGCGACGAGCCCGAACCGTACTCCTTGCCGGCCAGCACGACCAGCGGAATGCCCGCCTCCTGGTAGGCCACGGAGGCGTCGTAGATCGAGGTCTGCTCACCGGTGAGGTGGTTGACGGTGAAGCCACCCTCCACCCCGGGAACCAGCTGGTTGCGCAGCCGGATGTTGGCGAACGTGCCCCGGATCATCACCTCGTGGTTGCCCCGCCGGGAACCGTACGAGTTGAACTCGTGGCGCGGCACGCCGTGCTCGGCGAGGTACGTGCCGGCCGGGGAGTCGACCTTGATCGCGCCGGCCGGCGAGATGTGGTCGGTGGTCACCGAGTCACCCAGCTTGGCCAGCACCCGGGCGCCGGCGATGTCCACGACCGGGCTCGGCTCCTGCTGCATGCCCTCGAAGTACGGGGGCTTGCGCACGTAGGTGGAGTCGCTCTCCCAGGCGAAGGTGTCGCCGGTCGGGGTGGGCAGGGACTGCCACCGCTCGTCGCCGGTGAAGACATCGGCGTACGCGGCACTGAACCCGGTCGCGCCGATCGCCTGAGCGATGACGTCCTGGATCTCGGCGCTGTTCGGCCAGATCTCGCGCAGGTAGACCGGGTTGCCCTCGGTGTCCTCACCGATCGGCTCGTTGGCCAGGTCGATGTCCATCGTGCCGGCGAGTGCGTACGCGACCACCAGCGGCGGGGACGCCAGGTAGTTCATCTTGACGTCCGGGTTGATCCGGCCTTCGAAGTTCCGGTTGCCCGACAGCACCGAGACGACCGACAGGTCGTGCTCGTTGACCGCGGCGGACACCTCCTCGGGCAGCGGGCCCGAGTTGCCGATGCAGGTGGTGCAGCCGTAGCCGACCAGGTTGAAGCCGAGCTTGTCCAGATACGGCGTGAGGCCGGCCCGCTCGTAGTAGTCCATGACGACCTTCGAGCCGGGCGCCAGGGTGGTCTTCACCCACGGCTTGCGGCTCAGGCCCTTGTCGACGGCGTTCCGGGCCAGCAGCGCGGCACCGATCATCACCTGCGGGTTGGACGTGTTGGTGCAGGAGGTGATCGCGGCGATCACCACGGCGCCGTGGTCCAGCTCGTACTCGACGCCGTCGGCACCGGTGACCCGGACCGGGTTGCTGGCCCGACCGCCGGAGCCGGCCGCCGCGGTGTCCAGGTCGCGCGGCTCGTCGGCCGGGTCACTGAACTCGTTGGCGGGCGGGTCGCTGGCCGGGAAGGACTCGGCGCTGGCCTCGTCGGCCGGGCCGTTGGCGCCGCGCGGCAACTCCTCGCGCGCCACGCTCGGCTTGAGGTCGCGCTCACCGACCGAGTCGTCGGCCACGTAGTCGGTAAGCGCGGAGCGGAACAGCGTCTTGGCGCTGCCCAGCGGCACCCGGTCCTGCGGGCGCTTCGGGCCGGCGAGCGACGGCTCGATGGTGCCGAGGTCCAGCTCCAGGCGCTCCGAGTACTCCGGCTCGTGGTTCGGGTCGTGCCAGAGGCCCTGCTCCTTGGCGTACGCCTCGACGAGCGCGACCTGCGCGGCGTCGCGGCCGGTCAGCTCCAGGTAGCGGATCGTCTCCGCGTCGATCGGGAAGATCGCCACGGTGGAGCCGTACTCCGGGGACATGTTGCCGATGGTGGCCCGGTTGGCAAGCGGCACGGCGCTCACGCCGGGGCCGTAGAACTCGACGAACTTGCCGACCACGCCGTGCTTGCGCAGCATCTCGGTGATGGTCAGCACCAGGTCGGTGGCGGTGGTGCCGGCCGGCATCTCGCCGGAGAGCTTGAAGCCCACCACCCGGGGGATCAGCATGCTGACCGGCTGGCCGAGCATCGCGGCCTCGGCCTCGATGCCGCCGACGCCCCAGCCCAGCACGCCCAGGCCGTTGACCATCGTGGTGTGCGAGTCGGTGCCGACCACGGTGTCCGGGTACGCCTGGCCGCCGCGCTCCATGATGGTGCGGGCCAGGTACTCGATGTTGACCTGGTGCACGATGCCGGTGCCCGGCGGGACGACCTTGAACTCGTTGAACGCGGTCTGGCCCCAGCGCAGGAACTGGTAGCGCTCCTTGTTGCGCTCGTACTCCAGCTCGACGTTGCGGGCGAACGCGTCCTCGCGGCCGAACAGGTCGGCGATCACCGAGTGGTCGATGACCAACTCGGCCGGCGCGAGGGGGTTGACCTTGCTGGCGTCGCCGCCCAGGTCACGCACGGCCTCGCGCATGGTGGCCAGGTCGACCACGCAGGGCACGCCGGTGAAGTCCTGCATGAGCACCCGCGCCGGGGTGAACTGGATTTCGACGCTCGGGGCGGCGGTGGAGTCCCACCCGCCGAGCTGGCGAATGTGGTCGGCGGTGATGTTCGCGCCGTCCTCGGTCCGCAGCAGGTTCTCCAGCAGGATCTTCAGGCTGTACGGCAGCCGCGCGTGGCCGTCCACCTTGTCAATCTTGAAAATCTCGTAGCTCGCGTCTCCGACGCGTAGCTGGGTCTTCGCACCGAAGGTGTCGAGGCTCGCCACGTCGTACTCCTTCACACCAGCGACCGTGAGTAGTCCTGAGCAGTCTGTCGCACCGGTCGGGGCGCCGCCGAGGTTAGGTGACACTTACCGCCGATTCCGCTCTCAACAAAACCGTACGTCCGTCTTGCTAGTTGCGCAACCCGGGCGCCACCCTTACCCCTAGCCTCCTAGGACGCCTTGCGGGTGGTGCGGTGGCGCACTCACGGTGTCGCCTTCGCCGTTGACCTCAGGGTCGGGGGACCCGACGCGCCGAACGGCCACGGGTAGGGTTCGAGCCCCGATCGGAGAAGGGGTCAACGTGTTCGACGTCCAGCACTGGCTCGTGTCGCTGCCACCGATCGCGGTGTACCTGCTGGTCAGCGGGGTTATCGGCGTGGAGAGCATGGGCATCCCCCTGCCAGGTGAGATCGTCCTGGTCAGTTCCGCACTGCTCGCCGCCACCGGCGTGGTCGAACCGGGGTGGGTGGCCACCGCCGCGGCCACCGGTGCGATCGTCGGCGACTCCATCGGGTACGCGGTAGGCCGGCGCGGTGGTCGACCACTGCTGGTCCGACTGGGCCGGCGCTTCCCCCGTCATCTCGGTCCCGCCCAACTCGTCCGCGCCGAGCAGAGCTTCGCCCGCCACGGCGTCTGGGCGGTGTTCTTCGGCCGCTTCGTGGCGCTGCTGCGAATCCTGGCCGGCCCGCTCGCCGGGGCGCTGCGCGTGCCGTACCGCCGGTTCCTGGTGGCCAACGCCGCCGGTGGGCTGGTCTGGGCCTTCGGCACGACGTACCTGCTCTACTCGGTTGGTCGGGCTGCCGAACACTGGCTGAAGGACATCTCGTGGGCCGGCCTGGTCCTCGCGGTGCTCGCCGGGCTCGGCAGCACCTGGTGGCTGCGCCGACGCGCGCACCGCATGGAGGCTGCCGAGCCGGCGGTGGACGTTGAGCCGGTGGACTCCGTGGGCTTGCGGGCTGGCTGAGCCGCTGGCCGGCCGGAGCTGCCCTGCGAGCATCACTCCGAACGTGGCCTGGGGGTGGAGGCTGGGCTGCGCCGGCGATGGGCCTCCGGACGCGGCCAGGCTGGGCCGGGGCCGGCGAGGGGCCTCCGAACGTGACCTGGGCGTAGTGGCTGGGCCGGGGGCCGGCGAGGGGCCGCCGAACGTGACCTGGGCGTAGTGGCTGGGCCGGGGGCCGGCGAGGGGCCGCCGAACGTGACCTGGGTGTAGTGGCTGGGCTGTGCCGGCGAGGGGCTGTCGGACCTGACCCGGGCAGGCCGAAAGGGCCGGGCCCCGTGGTGGGGTCCGGCCCTTCGGTGCGGTGCGGGTGCGGGGGTGCGGGGGTCAGCTGGTGGCGTAGCCGCGGGTGGCGATCCAGTCGGCGAGGTGGTCGATGCTGATCTGGTAGGAGGCGGTGTTGGGGTCGGCGGAGTCGGCGATCGTGACGGTGGTGCCGTTGTCCCGGTAACCGACGACGCTGATGTAGTGCCCG